>NZ_FNUC01000003.1:665000-997500 GCF_900106035.1 Jiangella alba | reverse complement strand
TCCTCACCGAGCGGGTGCGCTGTGGTGACGTGGTAGCGGTCGCGGTAGGCGGCGACGGTGCGGGCGTGGTGTCGCCAGTGCGCGGCGCAGCGACGATCGGACGGTGGGCGGCCGAGGTGGGTGGTCCAAGGCTGGCGGTCGTGGAGGTCGGTATCGAGGACGGCGCCGGCGCGGGCTTCGATGAGGGCGCCGCGTTGTGCGAGGGCGTCGTACACGTCCGGGCTGATCCTGCCGCCGGCTTCGGGGATGAGCCCGGCGATGTGCCGCCGCTGCGTGCGGCGGAGGGTGCGGGCGGGGTGTGCGGTGGCGCGGGCGAGGCGTGCGTGCAGGACGGCGGCGATGTCGTCGGCGTCGTGGAATCCACGCGCCCGGGCGAGCCGCGGCAGGAGCTGGTGGACGTTGTGGTGGTTGGCTTCGGCGCGGCGTAGCTCGGCGGTGAGCGCACCGAACGCGTCGGACGTGATGACGGCGTCCGCCTCGACGGCACTGAGCCCGCAGGAGCGGATGAGGGTGACCCAGCGGTCGTGCTGGGCTGCGGCGGCGATGGTCTCGTATTCGGCGGCGAGTTGGGCGATCGTGCCCCACTGTTGCTGTTCGGTGGTGAGGGTTTCGTGCGCGGACAGTTCTGCACCGGAGTGTTGGAGCACGCCGTAGAGGACGGTGCGGGCGATGGCGTCGGGGTTGTCGCCGGGGTGTGGGTCGGTGTGGGCGGGGTCGGGCTGGTCGGTGGCGACGTAGGCCATGTTCAGGTGCCGGCCGCGGGTGAGCGCGACGTACAGGTTCTCCCGCGTCGTCGTGGGCAGGACGAGGACGTGCGCGGTGTCGGTGGTGATGCCCTGAGCGCGGTGAGCGGTGATGGCGTAGCCGAGGTCGACGTGCTCGGCGACGTACCCGGCGGGCAACACCACCGCACCACCGCCGCGGCGCCGACGTCGACCGTTGGTGGTGGCGCGGCGCACGGTCAGTGCCCCATCGCGGGCCACGGCGAGGACGGTCCAGCGGTCGCCGTTGCGGACCCAGCCGCTGCGGGTGCGCAGGCGGCGTTCGTTGCGGCGGGTGACGATCGTGTCCCCGGCGGCCGCGGCGGTCCCGTCATGCAAGTCAGCCTCTCCGGCGGCGGGCCTGACGAAGCCGTCGAGGATGAGGTCGGCGCGGGCGCGCGTGTTGAGTTCGGTGACGCTGTGGCGGGCCTCGGCAATGAGGACCGAGGCTTTGCCTGCTTGGGTGTCGGCGCGCCAGGCGGTGTAGGCGGCGTCGACCATGGTCTCGGTGTCGCCGCCAAGGACGCGGTCGTGCTCGAGGTAGGTGTCGACCACCTCGGCGCGCCCACGCCGCAGCTGCAGCGACGCGGCGCGCTCCCACACGCTCGTGAGCCGGTGCACGTCGAGCAGTTCCGGGGCGTCGTCGCGGTTGTGGACGAGCAGCGAGAACGCCCCGCCCGCGTCCACGGACTGGAGCTGGGCGTAGTCCCCGACCAGGAGCACCTTCGCACCGGCCCGCTCGGCAGCCGCGGTGATCCGATCCAGCGACAACGTCCCGGCCAGCGACGCCTCATCGATGAGGACGAGTTGCCCGTCGCGGAATCCGACGCCGCGGACCTGGTGGTCATGCCACCACTTGGCCGTGTTCTCCGCCTCGATGCCCAGCTCGCCGGCCAAGACCTCCGCGGCAGCCGCAGACGGCGCCAACCCGACCACCGACCCGGGGCCATGCTCGCGTTCCCACGCACGGCGCAATACCCGCATGGCGGTGGTCTTCCCGGCACCGGCCGGCCCGACGAGCACGTCCACGACGCGCCCCGACACCGCGACCGCGGTGAGCGCGGCCACCTGGTGCGGGTCCAGGCGCTGTCGGCCGCGGCCGCGGCGCCGCATTGCCGCGTCGACGGTGCGCAACGCGAGTGTCGGGCCGGTGGCGTCGCGGCTCCGACGCAACAGGCGGTCTTCGGCGGCGAGCAGCTGCTGCGAGGAGAACACCGTCGAATGCTTCGGTCGGAACACGCTCGTGCCGTCCGCGCGCAGGAACGCGGCCGGCGTTGGCGCGAGCTCGGGCGGGGTCAGCCGCAGCGACCCGTGCTCGGCGGCGTCGACGACCAGCCCGATCACGGCTTCGCGATCGGCGGCGGTGGCGAAGCGCCAGTCCATCGTCTGCCGTGCGGCCTCGGCGTAGAGGTTCCACCGCCGCCACGTCGACCGCTTCTCCCCACCACCTCCAACACCCGCGCACCGCGTGCACGGATCACCTCGAGCGGCACATCATCAGCACGCAACACCAGCGGGGCCGCGCTCGGCGTCGTGACCGTGCGGGCCCAGCTGGTCGCGTCGGCGCCGAGTACCCGGCCGGCGCGGGTGCGCCACCCGGCGGTGAGCTCCGCGAGCGAGCGCACCTCCTTCTTCGGGCGGGTCGCCAGCGTTGCCCGTGCACGCAACCGCAAAATGGTCGCCCGCGACGGGCGCCGGCCGTGTTCGGTGACGTAGGCGTCGACGAGCCGGTCCGTCTCGATCTCGATGTGCCGGCTCCGGGTCGAGAACTCGGCCACCAGCTCAGGCGGCACCGCGGCGATCGCCCATTCCGGGTTGCGGTCCCGGCCCCGCTCCCGGGCCTCCCAATCCACACCCAGGACACGGGTGAGATGGTCGGCGACCAGCGCCTCATGCAACTCCGACAGCGCAACCGTTGCCGCGTGCATCGGCCGCCCATCCAACGCCCGCCACCCATCATCGAGAACCGTGCGCACCTTGTTCGAAATCACCACATGGGTGTGCAGGTGCGGGTCGCCGGCCCGCGAGTCGTAGTGGTCGAACGCCGTCGCGATCACCCCGGTCACGTCGACCTGCGCAACCGCGCCATCACCGGCGCCCGCGCCCATGCGGGTCGCCGCAACCTCGCGCTCCATGAACGCCACCACATCCGCGATGGCGGCATGATGCGCCCGCGCGATCAACGCCTGCGTGCCCACGTCCGCCACCGCCCACACCACCGACGCCGACTTCGGCAACGAGAACGTGAAATCGAACCCCGTCACCACCCGGCGGGTCCCCCGCGCGGCCTCCTCCGCCGCGATCGCTGCCACCGCACGATCACGCGCCGCTGCATCCACCGCAGAGCCAAGTTCCACGACCCGCTCACGAACCCGATCAGCGACACCACGAAACGCCGGCAGGCCACGCCCCAACGGCTCCCCCGTCAAGGGGTGACGGCCCATCCCGACCAGCAACTGCAACTGCGGTTCGCTCACCCGGTCGCCTACCGCCAGCGGGCCGCCCAACGACGCAAGCCCGGAGCCGAGCCACCACCCCGGCGGCGTCCCCGACTCCGCGTAATACCTCGTCAACGGCGTCGACAACGACCGATCCCCATCCGCGGCCGCGATCGTCCGCGCCAGGTACCTGTAACCAGCCCCAGCAGACATCACCCGCATCGACACCGTCACACAGAACAGGTGGGCGGTGACGAAGGCCGCTCACCATGGCCGGGCGCGCAGGCGCGCACAGTCCGTCGAGGCATGCTGTAGGTGGCGCTGTGGGGAGGTGGCCGGATGGCCAAGGTGAAGTTCGAAGCTGGGATGCTCGTAAAGATGCGGCCGGAGCAGGCGGCTGAGGCCAACCGCCTGTCGGCAGATGCTGCCGACATCGTGGGTGAGGTCGTGATCGCCTACGACGACAATGGCGATATTCACGCAGAGTTTCCCCGCTTCGGAATGGGCGTATTCCGACCCGAGGAGCTGGAGATCGTCCACGTTCCGCCGCCGCCGCACGAGGCCGAATCGCCATGACCAGCGCAGATCCGGTCACAGCCCGATGAAAGACACTCAACAGTGCCATGGCGTTCCCATCCGGTCGGTAGCGAAGCTGACCAGCGGTCCGATGGCACGCGGCGACGTTCCTCTGCAGCCGGCGCCTATCGAACTCGATGCGGGCAATCGGGGGCGGTCACGAATCACCGCCCGGGTCGGCCGGCCCGGGTCGGCCAACCGCCAACTCTCAGCAGCGTTCACTTCCTCCACACCGCGAGGTCGGCGAGCCACAACCAAAGGCGTTCCGCCCTGAGCGTCCCTTCGTGAACCGCTGGCGTGCTCCTGCGCTTGAGGAGCGCACGCCGCCATCAGATGGGAGCGGGCCGTAGCGGGCCGCTCCCGGCGGATTCGCGGCGCTCCACCTCGATCTGCAAGAGGCGTGGCGCCGTATCAAGGGATCTTGGATGTGGGCCGGTGGTGTCAGGCTGCGTTGGGTCTGCCGCACGGTTAGGTGACACCTGATCTGTGGTGCCGGAGGGCACCGCTGGGAGGATGTGTGCCGTGCCCAGACCCCATCCGAAGGAGTTCCGCGACGACGTGGTGGCCGTGGCCCGTCGTGGGGAGGCTCCGGTTGCGCAGGTCGCGAAGGACTTCGGGATCAGTGAGTCGTGTCTGCGTAACTGGTTGCATGCCGCCGATGTCGAGGACGGGCACCGGCCCGGGTCGACCGCGTCGGAGTCGGCAGAGTTGCGCGAGTTGAGGCGCCGTAACCGGTTGTTGGAGCAGGAGAACGAGGTCCTGCGGCGCGCGGCGGCGTACTTCGCTCAGGCGCATCTGCCGGGAAAATGATCTACCCGCTGGTCCGTGATCTTGCTGCCGCCGGCGCCGCTGTCCGGGTGCCGGTCGCGGTGACCTGCCGGGTTCTGAACCTTGCCCGCCAGCCCTACTACCGGTGGCTCGCCGACCCGGTCACCGCTGGCGAGCTCGAGCAGGCGTATCTGGCCAACGCGTTGTTCGACGCCCACCGTGACGACCCGGAGTTCGGCTACCGGCTGTTGGGCGACGAAGCACGCCAGCGTGGTCATCACGCCTGTGACCGCACGATGTGGCGGATCTGCGCCGCGAATGGCTGGTGGAGCGTGTTCGGCAAGAAGCGCGGCACGAACGGCAAACGCCCCGGCCCGCCCTCGCACGATGACCTCGTGCGCCGCGACTTCACCGCGGACAGGGCGAACCAGTTGTGGCTGACCGACATCACCGAGCACCCCACCGGTGAGGGCAGGCTCTACCTGTGCGCGATCAAGGACGTGTACTCGAACCGGATCGTGGGCTACTCGATCAGCAACCGGATGAAGTCGGGCCTGGCCGTGAACGCCCTGGCCAGCGCTGTGGCGCGCCGCGGCGGTGACGTGGCCGGGTGCATCGTGCACTCCGATCGCGGGTCGCAGTTCCGGTCCCGGCGGTTCCTGCGCGAGCTGGCCCGCCACGACCTGACCGGATCCATGGGACAGGTCGCCTCCGCCGGCGACAACGCCGCCATGGAGTCGTTCTTCGCGCTACTGCAGAAGAACGTCCTGGACCGCCGCCGCTGGGCCACCCGCCAGGAACTACGCCTGGCGATCATCACCTGGATCGAACGCACCTACCACCGACGCCGCCGCCAAGCCCGCCTCGGACGCCTCACCCCGATCGAGTACGAGACCATCAACACCACTCAGGTCGCACTCGCCGCCTGAGACCCGCCGTCACCAATCCGTGCAGCAGACCCGTTCACCTGCTGGGTGAGGAGGGTGCCTGTTCGGGGGGTGCCGGTGAGCGGTGGGTGGTGGTCAGAGATGGGTGCTGGCGGGGATGGTGGTGATCCGGCGCTGCGGGTGCTGTCGCTGGGGGCTGGGGTGCAGTCGACCACGCTCGCGCTGATGGCGGCGGCGGGCGAGTTGCCCGCGCTGGATGTGGCGATCTTTGCGGATATGGGGTGGGAACCGGCGGCGGTCTATCTGCATCTGGAGCGGCTGGAGGCCGCGCTGGGGTCGTCGGGGATTGTGGTGCATCGGGTTTCGGGTGGTGATATCCGCCGTGATGTGGTGGACCCGCAGCGACGGTTCGCGTCGTTGCCGTACTTCACTCTGGCTCTGAACCGCCCCGGGATGTCCGGAGACTTCATTAGTTGGAGGATGAGGTCATGGCGCGTCCCAGCAAGTACCCGCGTGAGCTTCGTGAGCGGGCGGTCCGGGCGGTAGCGGAGTCGATGGAGCAGGGGCAGTTCTCGAGTGAGTTCGAGGCGATCCGCACGATCGCGGGCAAGCTCGGGATCGGGTCGGCCGAGACGTTGCGTAAGTGGGTCCGTCAGGCCGAGGTCGATGGCGGTTCCCGGCCGGGCAGGACCACACAGGAGCTGGCGGAGATCCGGGAGCTCAAGCGCGAGGTGGCCGAGCTGCGCCGGGCGAACGAGATCCTCAAGAGTGCGTCGGCTTTCTTCGCGGCGGAGCTCGACCGCCCGTCCAGGTTCTGACGGCGTTCGTCGACGAACACCGTGAGGAGTTCGGGGTCGAGCCGATCTGCCGCGTGCTGTCCGAGCACGGGATCAAGATCGCCCCGTCCACCTACTACGAGGTCCGCAGCCGTGAGCCGTCGAAGCGGGCGCTGCGCGACACGCAGATCATCGAACTGATCGCCGCGGCGCGTGAGCAGCGGTTCGTCGCCCGGTTCGGTGCCCGCAAGATGTGGCTGCACCTGCGCCGAGCCGGCCATGACGTGGCTCGGTGCACGATCGAGCGGCTGATGACAGCAAACGGCTGGCAGGGCGCGCTGAGGGGCCAGCGAACGCGGACAACGATCCCTGACCCGAAGGACGCCCGAGCAGCCGATCTGGTCGATCGCGACTTCACCGCCACCTGCCCGAACCAGCTGTGGGTGGCCGACTTCACCTACGTCGCGACCTGGTCCGGCACCGTCTACGTCGCGTTCATCTTCGACGTGTTCTCCCGGATGATCGTCGGCTGGCGAGCAGCAACCAGCATGAGCACGCAACTCGTGCTCGACACCCTCGAACACGCCATCTGGTCACGCCGCCAGGCCGGCATCACCGACCTGTCCGGCCTGGTCCACCACACCGACGCCGGCTCCCAGTACACCTCGTTCGCCTTCACCACCCGGCTACTGCAGGCCGGCGTGGACGCATCGGTAGGTTCGGTGGGTGACGCCTACGACAACGCCATGGCCGAGTCCCAGATCGGCGCCTACAAGACTGAGCTGATCCGCCACGAGGGACCCTGGCGCGACGTCGAGCACGTCGAGTTCGAAACCCTCAACTGGGTCCACTGGTTCAACCAAGAGCGAACCCACGAATCCATCGACGACCTCACACCGATCGAAGTCGAAGCCGCACACTACGCTGCACGAAACCGTCTCATCCCGACCGGGTAGAGACACGATCCGAAGTGTCCGGACATCCCGGGGCGGTTCACTCCGCCTCGGATGGTCCACGAAGTGAGCTCGGCCGTGCGAATGCGCGCACTCGGCTGGCGTCGATGGCGGGGCGGCGGCTCGGGGGTGCTCTCGGTGCGGTGGGTCGGGGCGGGTGGTGGCGGGTGCGCGGCGGCGTCCGGCGACGATGGCGGAGCGGCGTGGGATGGCGCGGCGGATGTGCACGGGCGAGTACAAGGTGAAGCCGATCCGGCGGCGGATCAGGGAGCTGTTGGGGTATCCGCATCCGGCGCGGGTGCCGTCGTCGGTGTGGGTGGAGCAGTGGATCGGGTTCTCCGCCGATGAGGTTCATCGGGTCCGCGATCTCGGCGTGCGCTGTGCGCGGGCGCGGTATCCGCTGATGGAGTTGGGCATGGACCGGCGTGCTTGCGTGCGGTGGCTGCGGGCGCGAGGTTGGGCGTCGACGCCGCGCAGCGCGTGCGTGGGGTGCCCGTTCCACGGCAACCGGGCGTGGCGGCAGTTGCGTGACGAGCGGCCGGAGGAGTGGCGGCAGGCGGTGGCCTTCGATGCGGCGATCCGCCGGGGCGGCGCACGGGGTTGGCCGTTGCGGGGTGAGGCGTTCCTGCACGCCTCGCGGGTGCCGTTGGATCGGGCACCCATCGACCGGGTGACCCGGTCGGAGTGGGCGGATCGGCAGGGTGAGATCTTCGACGTGTGGGAGGACGGCGATCCCGACGGCTGCTCGCCGTATGGGTGCCGTTCGGGCGCGCCGGCCGCAGGGTCGCAGGCCGAGTGAGGCGGCGGTAGGCCGGCGGCAATCGCCGTAAGGTCCGGGTCGGCATCGCCAAGCTCGTCGTTGCGGCTTCCTGCGGGGTCCCCCTACATCTTTCGGGCGAACGCGGCCGGTCCCTGTGTCTCCTTCGGCCAAGGAGACACAGGGACCGGCGACGCTTCCCCGTGATGGGGGTCGGGTTGGAACTCAGCGATGATCGCCGTCGCGGGGTGCCTTCCAGCGGCTGCCGAGAGCGGTGAGCATGGCGCGGGCGATCTCGACGGAGAGGCCGGTGAATTCCAGCTTCACCGGGGTGCCGCTGTGGCCGACCTCGACGAAGCCGTGGAAGCCGTCGCCGTGGAGCGTGACGAAGGCACGGTCGTGCCGGTCGTGACGCTCGTGGGTCAGGCCGAGCAGAGGAGCCAGCTCTGCCAGGACGGCGTGCGCCCTGTCCCGTGCCTCGTCCCACCGCCGCAGCGCCTCGCGCACCTCGGCCAGGCTGGGTAGGTAGGTCGGCAGCAGACGCCGATGAATCTCGCGGGCGATGGCTCGTGCTCCACGGCCCAGCGTGACCGTGATGCCTCGGCTGTCCACGCGGGCCACCTCGCGGGCACCGTCCGGGAGCACCCCACGGATCACGGCCCGTCCGGTCAACCGATGTCCGTTGGCCCGGATGCTGAGCTCTTGATCGTCCGGAGCCAACAGCCACGCGCAGTCCGGGCTGCTCCAACCGTGCCGGTCCAGTTCGACCGACCACGTCACCCCGGTCAGGGCCGACAGCTCGGCCGCCACCTCGGCCGCCATCTCGTTCACGGTGATGTCGTTCATGATCGGCTGCCTTCCCGGTCGTCCTGGTCGTCGGTGAGGTCCCACGCGGCCAGGACCTCACGGCCGGTGACCTTGCGGAAGTCGTCGCCGTAGGTGTCGGCGGCATCGCCGGGATGCGGCCGGACGGCCCCGACGATGTCCGAGATGTCCTCGAACATCGAGGAGTTCCACTCGGCGGAGGTGCCGAGCAGGGTCGCGATGGCGTCGACGGCGTACTGGTCGTCGGTCGTCGGCATGATCAGCACCTGTCGCTGTCCGGCCGGTCGACAGCCTCACTGTCGTCAGCGTGATCGTCGTTGCCGCTCTCGGCATCACCGTCCTCGCCGCCGTCGCCGTCGCGCTCGGCGTCGGGGTCCTCGGGCACGCCGTGGGCAGCGGCCGCAGGGTGACTGTCGTCCAGGGGGTCCTGGACGTGGCCGGGATCGGTCGACTGGTCCTCGTCGCCCGTGTCGATGTCGTCGGGGTCGTCGGGCTGGGGGTCCTGGTCGTCGATGCTCGCCTGCGTGGTGGTGTCCGGGTGGCGCTGTTCGGGGTCGGTGGTGACGATCTGCTCGACCTCGGAGAGGGTGTAGCCCCAGGCGGCGAGCTGGGTGAGGAAGCCACGGTCGGCGTCGCCGGAGTTGCGCCAGGTGTGGCGGCTCATGGCGTCTTCCATCGCGGCCAGGGCGATGGCGAGGATGACGTGTCCGGCCTTGGACGGGGTCTTGGCGGTCAGGTCGGCCAGCGGGCGCTGCCCGGGTCGGTGGTCCTGGCCGAGCAGGGTCGCCGCGAGCTGGTGGCCGCTCTGGGCGGCGCGGGCGACCCGCCCGGTGTGGGTGGCCAGGATGGTGGCGGCGACCGAAATAGCGTCGGCGGGCAGCCGCTTGCGGGCCAGCAGCGTGGTCATCCATTCCCGGCGCACGGTCTCGGCGGCGTCCCAGGCTTGGTTGTTGGCCACCACGAGTCGGCGTGCGGCCTTCTCGGCCTCGGTGAGGCTGCCACCGACGACGGTGCCGGTGGAGCCGATCTTGCGCAGGCCGTGCTTGCGCCAGTCGACCACGAAGTGGCCGATGTCGATGGTGCCGTACCTGTCGGTGATGGCGACGGCGTGGCCGGGCTTCCCGGCGTAGTTCTTCTCGGTGAGCCGCTTCCCGTCGGCGGTCTGCAGGTCACGGAGCTTGACGGTGGTGTTGTCGTTGTAGGCGGGCCAGGCCACGATCGTGTAGCCCTTGGCTTCGGCCTCGGCGCGTGCGGTGGCGAGTGCTTCGCGGCGCTTCTTGGCGTTGCGCGCCGACTGGGCGGCGTGGTCGAACTGAGCCGGGGTGGTCTTGGCGACCTCGCGCAGCTTCGCGATCGCGTCGGGGTCGTCGTCCAGCTCGATCAGGACGGCGGCCTGGTCCAGGGTCAGGTCGTAGTCGGCGACGGCCGCTGCCGCCGTCTCGTTCTCGGTGACGGCGAGACCGGTCTTGATGTCTTCGCGTTTCGCGCCGGTCTGGCGGGAGATCGCGGTGACGCTCATCCCTTCCAGCGCGAGCTGTCGCCAGGCGTCGGCCTTGTCGCGTTCACTGAGACCGAGGCGGTGCACGCCGGTGATGTACTGCTCGATGATGCGCAGGCGTCGCACGTCGTCGCGGTCGACGACCCACACCGGGACGGTGGCGCGGCCGACCTCGCGGGCGGCGAGGGTGCGCATCTGTCCGTCGCGGACGACAACGGTGTCGTCCGGACCGGGGTGGGCGATCAGCGGCACGAGCACGCCGTGCTGGCGGACGGAGGCGAGGAACCAGCGCGGCATCTTCACCTTGGTACGGATGTTGTCTTCCAGCACGAGGGCGTTCGGGTCGAGGTGGACGACCCGGCCGAGCGCGGCCGCCATCGTCTCCTGGGTCTCTTGGGTGTCGATGGCCTCGGCGGGCATCGTGTGGGTGCTCATCGGCTGTCCCCTTCTCGGGATGCCGGGGATCCGGTCTCACCGGGCGTGAGTCCTGGTCAATCCCCGATTTGCCTTTCGGCAATTGCCGATTGAGCGGGCCCGGGCGGCGATGGCAAGGACATGAGAGCCAACAGTTCCTGCCCGAACTCGTGGGCCGCGGAAATCCCTGGGGCGGGAACTTTTGGCGTTCCTTGCCATCGGTGCCCGGGACCGTACAATCGCGCTGCCGAAAGGCAAATCACCGTGGTGAACAGCGACAATCGCTAACCCCGGGGATGACGACGCCCCGGAGAACGTCACGTGGTCCCGCAATGACGACAAGCCCCTCGTGGCCGGCAGGGACCGCGAGCGCCGGCCGTGGCACCGATGACCAAACCCACTAGGGCCGGCCGGCCATGAGCAGCCCGAATATGGCCGGATCGATTCCGACGGTGCGCGGCAGGAACACCACCTCGGTGGGGTGGCGGGTGGACAGGAATAGCACGGCGCAGGTGGCGTGCAGCGTCATGGCCCGGATGAACGGCTCTCCGAGCGTGAACCGCCCGCGGCACCGATCTCACCGACCAGCCGCCGGACGCGTGGCCTGGCGGCCGCGGGCTCACGGGCGCGGATCGTGGTCAGTCAGAGCGCGGACCAGACATACCCGGCGACGGCCGAGAGCACGGCGGTCCCAGCACCTACCCAGCTCACCAGCTCGTCCGGACAGGCTCGGCCCCCGACAGCAGGTCACGGTGCGACGGACGCATACCTACCAACCCCGACCGACAGACTCGCAACTGCGCGGCGAGACGGTGCCTGCCCGGCGCGGCTTGTGCCCCACCATGCCGTAGGCGGCCCCGTGCGCGAGCCGTCGCAGCGAGCCGAAGCGTCGAGATCGATGGTCGTCGTCGCGGTTCGGCGCGGTCGGGAAGAAGGACCCGCTTGATCTACTCACCGCAGTAGCAGCCGGGGTCGACGATGCTGCCGGGCAGAATCACCCAGCGTCGCCGGAGTCAAGGTCATCTATCCAAGGCTGCGGAATCAGCGCCTGCCCGTCTGCTCGCCATCGCTCGACTACTGCCTCTTGGAAACGTGCGTCGTCGAGGTCTGCATGTTCAAGCACAATTACTTGGAAACCACCATTCGCCTCGTCAGTCAATCTGAAGAGCTCATCGAAGGCCTGCGCCAACGAGGCATGATCAGCGTCATCCAGCGTATCTCCGTCAGCGGCGTCGGGCGGAAAATATACTTGCGATGGTTGGTCTAATACCATGAACCTTGGGACCGGCCGGTCGTTCTCGCTGAAATGGTTGTGAAGACCGATGAGGGTCGCAAGGTGATAGCCGAGCCAGTTCTCGCCGCTCCCAATCTCCCGGAGTCGATAACTTCCGTGTGCCGTATCGACGACGACTGTTAGGGCGCGGATGTCGAGACGGACCGGCGCTGGAGCGTGTTCGAGGTCGAGCTTGTTTGCGACATCCGTAATACGGTAAGAGACGCGTGAGAGGGCCGCCGCCAGCCGTTCTGCCGCGGCATCTACGTCGAGGTCTTCCTTCAGCGCGTCGATCTCGCGTTGCAGCTCAATAATTCTGTCACCTACGAACGCATCCTCGGTCTCGCGGGAGACAGATTCAAGGAATAGTGACGTGCGACCCCGTATGGCGGCACGCTGCAACGAGGTCTCGCGGAGAGATTCGAACAACTCGATGCTTTCTGCGATCCGATCGATGCCCTGCTGATTCTCGGCAAGACTCTCAGTAAGCTCAGCCAGGCGTATTTCGCTGGCCGCGACTGCTTGATGAAGGCGGGGAAGATCTTGGCTGACGTCTGCGATCTCCCGGGCCACCCCTTCCAGGTGGTCTTGGATCTCGGACACAGAGGTGATTGGGTCGGCCAGCGCGGAGGCGCATACCGGGCATGCGCTGGTGCCGAATGCAACGTTTGGGAGACGTAGGAGATTCAACGCTTGAAGTCGGCCGTGACGTTCGCCTGCCTCTCCATTGAAGTCGTCCTCGTACCTGACCAGTCGCCGGAGCCTGCGCAGCTCAGCCCTTGTGTCGGCGTACTCGCCTCGAAGCTGCTCACGGGAGTCCAGAAGACGTGCGAGGTCATCCGAACGATCGACCGGTTGGGGCTCTGGCGCCTGAGATCTCGCGACTTGCGCGAGGGTCTCGATCACCGCTGCTCGGCTCAGGTCTTGTGGTGCCGAGACCAATCCCACGGCGATAGCCTCGGCTAGCAGGGCGGCGGCCCTTCCGGGGGCGCGCGCCAGCGCGTGCTCGTCCTGGCTTCGCCGCTCAAGTTCGCGGAGTTCGCGCTCTCGTGCGCGCAATAGGTTGCGTTTCCCTATGTATTGCGGATCGACGGTACCAAGGAAGTATGGAAGGACATCTCTGATCGTTTGGGGTCGAAAATCTTCACCTTGGGTGTGGAACAGGATCTCGCGGTTGGCGATCTCGCGCTGCTCCTGTATGCAAAAGAACAGCGCGTGCCTAATTGTTGCGTCGAACTCGGCGCGCGTTCCGCCGACAACCTCAGTGCGGTTCTCGTCGATGCCCGTCACTCTAGAAAGGAAGCCGACCGCCGAGTTCAGATCAGCATTTGGCTCGAGTTCGCTGACCGGCGGTGGGACGGCGCCGGCTTCCCGGTAGCTGACGTGCATCTGGGTCGTTGACTTGCCACCTGCCGCGGGCGCGGCTCGGGCTACGAGAATTGTTCCGCTCCGCGTAGTGAGCTCAAGAGCGTAGTGACGCACGGTTAGGCGGACGGCGCCAGCGGCAACGTTGTAGCGTTTGCTGCCCAGGCAATAGTCGATGATGTCGACAACAGCGCTCTTTCCAGTTCCTGATCGACCGGTGATGATGTTTACGGAGTCGGGGCTGAAATTGAGTGTCCGGCGCTCGCCGTCGCGGTTGTACAGATGTAGTGCTTGTATCTTTATGGTCATGGCGTAACTCCCAGCATCGCGCAGACGGTTGAGACGTTGCCGGTGCGAGCAAGCCAGCGGCCCATATATGCGGCCGTACGTTGCACCGCCTCCATGTCGCTGCTTGCGCCGCGGATTGTCTTTGTCGGGCCGTGCGCGCCCGGGATCAGAGCCCCGGAGTCAAGTCGCAGCACGTCGGTGGTGAGCGCGAACAGCAAACCTTCACGCACGAACGGCACGACGCCGGCGATCCTGGGCTGGAGCAAGAGCTGGATGTCCGGGTTCCGATCTATCCAGGTCGTAAACTGCGTAGCCACACTCATGGTGAGAGTCGCGCGAGCAGCGGGATAGAGGGAAACGGCGCTAACGATTGGCGCGTATACGAACGGAAGGCCGGCGCCATTCTCGTCGCGGTGTGTGGTTGATCCACGGTGGAGGACGAGTGCAATCAGCGCTGGATTCAGCAGCGAGGAGACCTCTGGAGCTTCGTGTCGGCTCCCCCTGCGCGTCATATTTCCGCCGGTTCGAGGAGAGCGATAAGCCGCGCGGTGAATTCTGGATGCCATCCGACTCCGGATTCAACCCGATCGGCCAACATGTGAAGCGATCCGCGTACGAGGAATCGCTCGGTACATCGGTCACGTATCGGGGGTGCGGTCGCCTCTTCGACCCATTGGTAGATCTGCTTGGCGACCTCGGATTTCAGAGCTTCGCTCGCGCCATCGGGAAGGCTGTCAGCACAACGATCGAAAACGTAACGCCACTCTTCGATGAGCTGACGTTCGTACCTGTCAATCTCGTCGGGAATTATAAGTGATTCCCGAGTCCAGCGGGATCGTTGTGTGTACGCTCGGAGATAGTCGCGCACTGCCGAGGCGATGCGCGATTTTCCGACGCCGACCAAATCGACCTGCCTCACGAACCGATGATCGGTGAAGGCGTCCAGGGCCGGCTCAAGAGAGGGGATGTCTGCGTCAACAGGGAGATTTTCAGGCAAGAACCCCTCTCGTAGGTCGCCGAGATACGCGTCGAGCTCCTCTCCGCTGATGAAGGCGGCTTGTGTCCCGCGAAATATCCCGATGCATCGTTGAAACCACCACCCTTCGAGGCGAGCAACGAATGCATCGACTTGAGCCCTCCGCACCGAAAGCGTCAGCTCAGCAATAAGCAATTCATGGACGTCGTCGATATCTGGTCCGCTCGCGGCGATTGTGAGTCTCCCGAGAAGGGCCCGCCGGGTATCGACATCGAGCCCGAGCCACGCTGCATACGCTTTCGCGTTCGTGCGGCTGTCCGAAGCTTCGATTACTGCGTCAAGACGGCGAGCGGCTTCCGGAACATCTCTGGATTCGAGGTCACTTGACAGAAGGCTAGCGATACTTCCGCTGGGAGCCTGGCTAGTTGTCACCAGGATGAAGCTGGCCGTGGCGAGATCAATCTGACTGTCCGCCACGGCTTGGCACCAGATCCGCAGGGATTTCCACAGGTCGACGCTCGCGTCGGTCAAGTTCGTGCCTTCAGCGCGGTGCTTGATCTGAAAGTAGTTCGCGTAGCCAGGTGCATCTTGAACCTCGATGTCGTCGCCGGCCTCCAGCGAAATTTGCCAATCGAGACCGACCCTCAAGCGTTTCAGCGCCTCATAGAGGCCATAGCGGATTTGCATCGCGTACCCGGCTGCAGCGGCGCTGGCATCGAAGACCCCAGAGGTCGGCGTCGAAGAAGTCATGGTGTTGGCCCCCATCCCGACGGTGGTGGAACGCCTGGCGCCGTATGGTGCCACGGCCCCCGGACAGATGCTCGGCGCTGCTGGACGGCTCGTTAGCACGGCACGTCTGCCCAGCACCTGTGCCAACGCCGCGATCGGCCAGGGGTGTGACCCCGGTGGCGATCACCCGCCGGCAACTCTGGGACGAGCGCGGCGAACCTCCGGCAGACACGGGAGCAGCGACGAGGCCACAAGGGGCGCCGCGGCCTACGACCGCGGAATTGATGTTGACCGGATGGCGTGACTGGCATAGCCTGAAAGGCTTTGCTCGCTGGCTGGAGAGGTTGTGCATGACGTAGGCCGATACGGCTAGGACGTTGCACGTGTCCCGGTGGACAGCGGCGGGTGGCCCGATGCCCGCGCCGCTTTCCGGGCGTTGTCGGGTTTTCCCAATTCTGTGGGCGCGTATTCCTGCGAATTGCGTGGATGAGTGCTGCCCGAATTCACATCACGACATTTCCGGGGCGGAGCCTGCCCTGCTGGCGGTGGCGCACCTAGCGGCTACCCGGCCGAGGTGCGCGGGCGCCGGCCAGCGGTGCGGACAGGAGGACCGAACGGTGAGCAAGAGGGACGAGGAGCGGGCCGCGAAGTTGGCGCAGCTGCACGAGGAACTGACCGGTGCGGTGGAAGGGCTGGTGTCGAGCGCGGATTGGCGCCGCGCGGTCGTGTTCGCGGCGCGGTTCCGGAGCGGGTCTTTCAACAACACGCTGCTGATCTGGGCGCAGCACCTGGCCGCGTACGGACAGGGCCGCGTGCCGGAGCCGGTGCCGACCTATATCGCGGGCTACCGGCAGTGGAAGGGTCTGGGCCGACAGGTCCGCGACGACGAGCCCGGGTATCGGATCTTCGCCCCGCTGAAGGTGCGGATGGCGAGCAGCACACCGCAGGATGCGGCCTCGTGGCGGCGCCTCGCGCCTGGGGAGGAACCCCAGCCCGGTGAGGTGGTCCGTAGACCCGCGGCGGGCATGAAGCGGGCCCACGTGTGGGACGTGTCGCTCACCGAGGGAGCACCAATCCCGGCACGGCCGGCGCCGGCACTGCTGGCCGGTGAGGCTCCCGCGGGGTTGTGGGACGGCCTGACCGCGCTCGCCGAGGAGCACGACTTCGCGGTGCGGCTGGTGGGATCGGCGGTCGAGCTGGGAGGCGCCAACGGGCTGACCGACCACCAAGCCGGCACCGTGTCGGTGCGCGGCGACATGGACCCTGCCGCGCGGGTGAAGACGCTGGCGCACGAGCTGGGACACGTGCTGATGCACCCACCCGGCGACCCGGACGTCACCGCGCACCGCGGCATCAGGGAGGTGCAGGCCGAGTCGGTGGCGCTGATGGTCGGCGCCGTGCACGGCCTGGACACCAGCGGCTACACCGTCCCGTACGTGGCGACGTGGGCGAACCGCGTCCCGGACACCTCGCCCGTCGAGGTCATCAAGACCACCGGGGAACGGGTCCGACTCACCGCGCTGCGGATCCTGAACGCGCTGCCGACCGTGCAGGACGGCAACGGTGACCCGCCCGGCCTCACCCGCACCACCTCGACCCCGGCCGCACCCACACCAGGTCGCACAGTGGCGGGGCCGGGCCGGGCGCCGGCTGGTGGTCAGGGGCGGCTTCCGGCGCCGGGGCCGGGCCTGTGAACACGCCACGGCCCGGTGGCGGGCTGGACGTTGGCGGGCGGGTGGCGTTGCGGACCGCGGTCACCGGGACGGTGGGGATCGGGGCCGGCGCGTTCTGGTTGTCGTTCACCGCGCTGAGCGACCTGGCCCGCCGCTCGGGCATCGACGCGGGGCAGGCGTGGGCGTGGCCGCTGATCGTGGACGGGATCATCGTGGTGACGACCGTGGCCGTGGTCGCGATGTCGCGGCGCGGGCAGCCCGCCTGGTACCCGTGGCTGCTGCTGCTCGCCGGTGCCGCGGTGTCCGTGCTCGCGAACGCGTTGCATGCCGGGCTCGCCGACGACGTCGATGTGCCGGTCGCGCTCGCCGCCCCAGTGGCGGCGGTCCCGCCGCTGGTGCTCGTCGCTATCACCCACCTCACCGTGGTGCTGGCCCGGCCCGTCCCGGACGGCGCCCACCGCCCCACCACCAACAGTGGCGCTCCCAGCGAGCCGGCGCCGCATCCAGGGCGCGACGCCGCGGCCCGGCTGCACCGGCAGGGCTGGTCGAACAGATCCATCGCCACCCGGCTCGGGGTGCACCCGTCCACCGTCGGGCGCTGGCTCACCCAGACCACCACCCCCGACGCCCTTCCAGGTGACGCGCCGGATGTCGCGGCGGGCGTGGTGCTGGATGCCGTCCCGCGTCCCGGCGCGCCGGCGATCACCCGCGTCGACGGCGGGCAGGGACCGTCGTGAGCGCGGCGAGTTGGGGAGCGTGGGCGCACCTCCTGCCACGAGGAGGTGCGATCCCGATGACCCCCAACCCTTCCGGCCAGCCACCCGAACCGGGGCACCGTTTCGACGACTCCGAACTGTTGCGGTCGCTGCTGCGCCGGCTGCACGCCGCCGGCCCTGGCAGCTGGCAGCACGACCGCGAGGCCGCCGCGTTGATGGAGCACGTCGCGCACCGCTACGCCGCCCTCGCCCGCAAACACGGCCTGAGCCCGTGGGACGCCGCCGGGGCCGCGTTCGAGGCGATGCGCACGCGCGCCGCCCGCGAGGCCGACGACCCGTGGGCGGTCATCACCCGCGCCGTGCAGATCACCCTCGGCGCGGAAGAGAAGGCCCACGGGATGCTGTGCTCACCGCACCAGGCCAGGCGCCGCCGCTACACCGGGTTCCGTCGCGCCATCCGCCTGTCCGACCGCGACATGCTCGACTGGCACCCTGCCTTCCACGCCCGACCCACCAACACCACCCCCGACCCCCAGACGGCCGGGACGGGGTCGCAGGTGGCCGCCGCGGTCGACGACGCCGTCCGGCTGTTCACCCTGCTCGGCTGGCCCGCACCGGTCGCGCGGACCGGGGTGGACTACATCTGCTCCCGCCTGGCCGACGCCGGCACCCGTACCGCCGCCTACGAGGCGCTTCGCCGCGACCAGCATGCCCGAGCGCTGCTCGACATCGGCCACGAGTCGTGGACGACGATGCTGCGGGTCGTGCTCGGCACCCCGCAACCGCACTACGCGCTCACCGTCGCCGGGCGCGGGATCCTCGTCCGGCTGCTCATCGGGCAGACGCTGCCCGATCTGCTTGCCGACGACGACCTCGTCCTCACCGTGAGCCTGGCCGCGCCCGGACGGCGGGCTCGAGGCGGAGGCGCCGGTGGGCAGTAGCGGGCACATCGAACTCGACCGGGCCATCGACTCCATCCGGATCGGGCGCCGGCACCGCAGCGACCTCGGCGACATCGACGCGCTCGCCGCGTCGCTCGAACGGATCGGGCTGGTCCAGCCGCCCACCATCACCCCCGACAGCGTCCTCGTGTGCGGGCGGCGCCGCCTGGCCGCCATGCAACGCCTCGGCTGGCGCACCACCCCGGTCTGGGTGCGCTCAGGGATCTCCGACCAGCTCACCCAGCTGATCGCCGAACAGGACGAGAACACCCACCACAAGCCGCTCTCCCCCATCGAGGCAGCCGAGCTCTACCGCGAACTCAAGAAGCTCGTCGCCGAGGACGCCGCCCGCCGCCAGCAGGCGTCCCGGTTCACCACCACCAACGGCGATCAGGGCAGCTCAGACGGTGCCGCCGAATCGGCGGCACCGCACCCACTCGTCGACGGCGGCGCCGGGGACAGCCGTGCCCAAGCCGCCCGCATGGTCACCGGGCACCGCTCCTACACCAAGCTGGAACAGATCAACACCCTGCGCGCGCTCGCCGACGACCCCGACGCCGACCCCGCCTCCCGCGACGCCGCACGCGCCGAGCTCGAACGCATCGACGGCGGCGCCCCGGTCAATCCTGCCTACCAGCGCGTCCGCTCCCTCACTGCGCTCCGAGGGTTGGACCACCTCGCCGCCGACCCCGACCAGCCGGCCGGCGTGCGCGAGGACGCCGCCCGCGAAGCCACCCAGCTGCGCGACCACGCCGCCGACCACCGCGCCGACCAACTGCGCCGCCTCGCCGAGGACGCCCTGCACCGGGTCCGCGCCCAACAACCCACCAAACGCCGCCCACCGGCAGCGCGCTCTGCGCCGCAGGTGCCGGCCCGCTACGGGACCCGGGCGTTCCTGCTCACCTGGAACGACCTCGACGGCTGGTGGACCCACTACGACCCCACCGAGATCGGCGTCGCCCTCACCGACGAGCAATGGGATCGGTTCGAGCACACCATCGCCGCCACCCTCGACTTCGCCGACACTGCCCGCGCCGCCCGGACGAGCAACGACGGCGAGGCCGCCGCGAGCTGAGCCCGCAGCCGGCTCAACGCCGCACACACTGCGGCGGCGTCGAGGGCGGCACGACGCACGTGGATGCGCCGGCGCACCTGCGAACGGACCAACCACTGCCATCGTCGAGGAGACCCACCGTGCCGGACACCACCCGATCCGCCATCACCCGCCGTCACCTCGCCGTCGCGCTCGCCACGATCGCCGTCGTGAGCGTGCTACTCGTCGGCCTCAACCGGCTCGGCAGCGACCCCGACACCACCCCGCCAGGTCAGCCGGTGGCGCCGCTCCCGACCACGCCCACCTCCCCCACCCCGGGCGAGCCCAGCACCGCACCCGGCCTGGCGCAAGTCCCGGCCACCAACGACGCCATCCCCTACGCCCGCGCCATCGCCGAAGCGCTGTTCACCTGGGACACCACCACCGGCCTCTACCCCCGCGACTACGCGCAAGTCGTCCTGGCCGAATCCGCGCCCGGCAACGACGAGACCGACGAACTCGCAGCCGACATCACCGGATACCTGCCCGCCAACGACGTCTGGGACCAACTGCGCACACACCAGACCAGCCAGCGCATCGAGATCTACGGCGCCCAGATCGCGGCCGGCTGGAACACCATCGTCGACAATGCGCACGGCCAGATCCCCGACGGCACCACCGCGATCACCCTCCGCGCCTACCGCCACCGCGACGATGTCCGCGGCGGTACGCCGGACAGCACCCGCGAGAAGGTCACCTTCACCATCATCTTGGCCTGCCCACCCCGCACCGAGGAACGCTGCTATCTGCTGCGCCTCTCCACGCTCAACGACCCGCTCTGACACTGCAGGCGCCACACTCCCAAGACGCCAAGCAAGCCATTCTTCGAACACCTGTTCTAGAATGGCCGCGTGTTCGTCTCTCACGGCCCGGTGGATCACTGCGGCGGCTTCCACATCACAGGCGACCTCGAACCCGCCGAGATCGCCGCACTTGCGTGCGATCACCTGGAACGTCATCACGTCGAAGGTCGCGCGCTCATCGAAAAGCTCACGTCAGTGGAGATCGACGGCGCACAGCCCGGTGTTGCACTGGTACGCACCATCGACCAGCCACTGATCGCCGTTGACCGCGGCGGCCGACGCCACGCCACTGGACCCGGTCCGGTCTCACTCGACGGCAGAGGCCCCGCACGATGCGTCGACTGGCACACCGTCCAGATCGTCGATCTCCCCGTCTTCGGCGGGCCGGCACGCGCCTCGGCTCAACGCGAACCGGGCACCGTCCAACCCGACTGCAAGACCTGCCGTCGCCGGCTGCGCTGAACGCGGACACCTCGAGTCGCGACTCCAGAGCCACGAAGACGTCACGCAGACCGCCGCGCGCAAGCGGGATACAGATCCGAGCCGATCGCCGGAGAACGGCTCGGGCCCCACCGCCTAAGGTGAGACCAGCCATCGAGAACGGGGCGTTAGTGTGACTCAGCGATCGAATCGTTGGCTAGCGCTGTCCGTCGCGGCAGCCGCGCTTGCCAGCTGTGGCGACAACTCGCAGACCGACGCGGAGGTTTCGAGCGACGGCGACACCGAACGGGTGTGCGCCGCACCGCTCGCTTCCGTCACCGACACAACGATCGCGCCCAGCGACCCCCTCGAGATCACCGCGGTGAACCTGGTGAACGGGTGCTACGACCAAGGTGAGGGAATCACGGCAGAACCTCTGCACGACCAGTCCGTGACATGGCAGCAGGACGGCAAGAGAGTCGAACTCGCCGTCGTCGACGCTCAGGGCACTGACGGGACGGTGAAGGTGACCGTGGAGGTGCCGACGGGCGCGCAAGCGGGGGCGGCAACCATCACCGTCGGAGGTTCCAACGCGGTCGAGGTGACCGTGGCGCCGTAGCCCCGCTCCGGCTCCGGGCAGATGACCCGGTACGGCGGACCAACGGCACAGTACGAGCGCATCAGGTCCGTGAATCTGCACGGCCCCGCCAGCACGGGTCGCGTCCCGGCTGGCGATGCACACCTGTCCTTCTATCCAGTCGGATGGAAGGACAGGCAGGGCAGATGGTGATCGATTCCAGCGCTCGGCGCCGCCTCGCAGGTGTGACCGTCGCTGCGGCGGTCGTGACGGTGCTGATCGTCGGCGTCGCGGTCTTCGGGCTGGTGCGTGGACCGGGCGGCGACGCCACCGAGTCGAGCAGCCCCGGCGCCACGTCACCCTCGTCGACGACGCCGGTCCAGCCCTCGCGGCCGGAGGAATTGCCCGAGACCGCAGACGCGGAGGTCTTCGCCCGCCAGGTCGCTCAGGCGGTATTCACCTGGGACACGGTCAGCGGTGCGGCACCGGCCGACTACGCGCAGGTGCTCGTCGATGCCGGTGACCCGACCGGGACCGAGACCGCAGGGTTGGCGTCGGATGTGCGGTCCTACCTGCCCACCCCGGACGCGTGGGTAGATCTGGCCTGGTACGAGACGCGGCAGTGGCTGGCCATCGACACGCTCGCGGTGCCGGACACGTGGGCCGACGCCCTGGAACAGGCCGCGCCAGGTCAGCTGCTCCCCGGCACCACCGCTTACACCGTGACCGGCACGCGGCACCGCGCCGGGACCTGGGACGGCGAGCCCGTCACAAGCGAGCAGGAGGTCGCGTTCACGATCTTCCTGACCTGCCGGCCGTCGTTCGAGCACTGCCGGCTGCTGCGGCTGTCCGAGCTCAACAACCCCCTGCGCTAGCCGGGATGGGTCGTTGTGGCGCGGAAGATTGTCCTGACGATGCTGGTCGCGGTACTGGTGTTCGCGCCGGCCGTCGCGCTGCTCGGCAGCGCCGTGGTGAATCCCGCGGCGACCGGCACCTGCCTGCCCGGCGGCGACAGCCTGATCGTGGGGCCGGTCCCGGACAGCCTGACCACGACCACGAGCGACGGGCATCAGATCACGCTGGACCGGACCCAGCTGACCCATGCGGCGACCATCATTACCACCGGCGGCCGCGTCGACGGCGTCGGCCGCGACGGCGTGGTGATCGCGCTGATGGCCGCGCTGACCGAGTCCCGGCTGCGGATGCTCGCCAACACCGGCGCCTACCCCGAGTCCGGCGACTACCCGAACGACGGCGACGGCTCCGACCACGACTCCCTGGGGTTGTTCCAGATGCGCCCGGCCGCCGGATGGGGCACCGTCGCGCAACTGATGGACCCGACCTATCAGGCGGCCGCGTTCTACGGCGGCCCCACCGGCCCGAACTACCCGTCGCCGCGAGGACTCCTCGATATCACCGGCTGGCGCGACATGGACCCCGGCGAGGCCGCCCAGGCCGTCGAGGTGTCCGCCCACCCCGACCGGTACCGGGCGTTCCAACCGGTCGCCGAAACCATCCTCACCACCCTCACCACCAACAGCCAGCCGCCGACTCAGGTGCCGGAGGCCGATCGAGTGGTGTTCCCGCTCCCGGCAGGGACCTGGAACAAGACCAGCGACTTCGGGCCCCGCATCCACCCGATCACCGGTGAGGTGTCCTTCCACACCGGCACCGACTACGCCGCCCCCGACGCCACCCCGATCCTCGCCGTCGCCGACGGGCGGGTCGTGTCCACCGACACCACCCCCGTCTACGGCGGCCTGATCGTCATCGAGCACACCATCGACGCACTGCCGGTGGCCACCGCCTACGCCCACATTTGGCCCGACGACATCCACGTCTCCCCCGGGCAGATCGTCGCGGCTGGGCAGCATATTGGCGACGTAGGCTCGGCCGGCCAGTCCACCGGGCCGCACCTGCACCTCGAGGTGCGGCCCGGCGGACCGGATCAACCACCGGTCGACCCGGTCCCCTGGTTCAACGGCCACCGCCCCGACGACCTCGACAACCCCACCGCGACCCCCGGCACGCCGTGCGCGCCAAGCACCGCCCCACCACCGGACCCACCCGCCCGAACAGTCGATCTCGGTGGTAGCTCGCGGACGGGCGTCGAGTGGGACGGGCCATGACGCAGCGTGCCGTCGCCGTGGTCCCGGACTTCGGCAGCGTCGCAGCCACCGACGACCTCGAACAGATCATCGGCGCGCTCCTCATGATCACGCTGATCACCGCCGTCCTCACCCTCATCGTCAGCGCGGTGATCTGGGCGCTGGCCATCGCCCACGGCAACCACCACACCGCGGCCCGAGCCCGCACCGGCACCCTCGTCGCGCTCGCCGGCGCAGCGCTCGCCGGCGCAGCCACGGCCTGGACCAACTGGCTGATCGATCTCGGCGCGGCCCTATGACCTAGACCGTCGGGGCGCGACCCTTCGGATATGGCGACGAGGCAGCCAACAACTTCGTTCGCGCGAGGCATCAGCCTCAGTTTCGTCCCGACCGATCAACTCCTATCCGGCATCACGACCGGGATCAGGGTCAGGGTGACGATCTGCTGACGATCGTGCTGAGCCTGCATCAGGAAGGCTGCGTGCTCGCCGGTCGCGGTGTCGGAAGGGCCGAGATACCTCCCATGACCCTTGATGACCTGCCTCGCGGAGTCGATCACAGCAGAAACATCGCGCGGGCCTCGAATGAAGAGAATCATCGCGGCGTGCGTTGCGCGCCACACGAGGTAGCGGTCCAGGAGCTGCTCGAGCCCATCGCTGAAACCCTTCGCGCCCCTCCAGAATTTGCACTCACCGATGAAAGCATCGCGATTTCTCCAGCGTAGGAGGATGTCCGCTTTGCCCTGCCCGATGAACGTCTCTCCGGTTATGGCGCCCTTCCAGTTGGCGTTGAGGAAGAACAGGAGTACATCGCGAAGCGTCTCCTCGTCCTCGCGCGCGAGCCGGTTTGCCGTCACCGGCGTGCGCTCCAGAGCGGTCGCAAACGCCCCGATTTGGTCGATCAGGGTGCGCGCGATGTCAGCAGCGAGTCCTATCTCGTTGCCACCGGCGTTGGCGGCTGCCTCGGCCGCGGCCAATGTGAGGGAGCGCGGAGTCATGGGCACGGTGGCGCCGACCGAAGGCGTGTGGTCCAGGGGAATGTTTAAGGCGGCCGCGGCCCCACGGAGTTGCCCACGCTGCCGTTGGCGTTGCCGGATGATCGGTTCGACGAGTTCCCGGATGCGTTGTCGGTGGGCCCCGATCTTGGCATTGGCGTTGTCGACGGACGTAGCGACATGCTTGAACCATTGCTCACGGGTCGCGGCGAGCGCCGATGTCATCTCATCGTCCGTCACGGCTGTGGGAGCGATTTTCAATTGCCGGCAGAGGGTGTATCGATTCCCGGTCCCTCTGCCAACGGCGCCCGTCGAACGCAGCGCCCCTGCGGCACCTTCCACCGGTAGGACAAGCTCAATCGAGAGTGGCTGTGCCTCGCCTGGGGGAGTTTCGTCAGGGAGAGGTGCCGCCTCTCTGGTCTCGATCTTGAAGTTGCCATACTGAGCCGTGACCAGGGCCGCAGCGTGATCGTTCAAGATCGTGTCGATCAGAACCTCCGCGGTGGTCGTCTCCAACGTTGCGGCGTCAACCCCATGAGCGGACCGGAGGGCGCGCGACTCACGCTCGTCGAAGCGCTCGTCCCAACTGGCGAGCGGTTCACTAACCGATGCGGCCATGTCACGCATTCTGCATCCTGACAACAGCTGCTGGGCCCCGGTGACCCGTGGCAATTTGCCCGCGCTGCACCCGATGCGTCGGCACCGACGGGTTCCCAAACCGAACACCTCCGGGCTGCGTCACCTATACGGAGCCGGAGTCGTGGCACAGCGGGTGCACCAGGCTGACGTGAGCCAACCATTGCTTCTGGACCACTTGGCAAGGGCGCTGGAACTGCTTGACGCGGAGCTCGCGCTGACCAGCGTGTATGCATCAGTCTCGACGGATATCAGCATCGATCCGAACACGACCGGGCTGCCGGGGATCGCGCAGCTGCGGACGATCGTGGGTGCGGGGATGACGATCGGGTTGATTCTGTCGGTGCTGGCGCTGATCGTGTCGGCCGTGGTGTGGGGGTTCGGGTCGAACAGCGCGAACCCACACCTGGCCGGGCGCGGGAAGGTCGGCGTGGTCGTGGCGTGCGGCGCGGCCATCATCTGCGGCGCCAGCGTCACATTGATCAACTTCTTCTGGGACGTGGGACAGGGCATATGAGCCCGTCCCCGACGACACCGGTCCCGTTCGAGCCCGGCCCGGGCGTGCGGGCCGGGGTGTGCGACGTTCCGGTGATCTCCACGGTGTGCGACACCGTCGGCGAGGGCGCCGCCACCTTGGTGACCGCGCCGTTCGAGTGGCTGGCGACCGCGATGGGTCAGGCGGCCGGCGCGCTGGTGGAGGCCATGTGGTCGGTGATCGACACCACCACGCTCGTCGACGTGCGCTCCCCGGGATATCTGGCCGTCTACAACCTGCTGTTCGGGCTGGCGGTGCTGCTGACGCTGGTGTTCTTCTGCTTCCAACTCATCACCGGCCTGATCCGCCGCGACCCGACCGCCCTGTCACGCGCCGGGCTCGGGGTCGCGAAGGCCGTGCTGGGCGGGTTCCTCGCGATCACGTTGACGGGCCTGCTGCTGGAGATCACCGACCAGCTGGCCGTCGGGATCGTGCAGGCCGCCGGCACCACGATGGGCGAACTGGGCGAACGGATCGTGCTGCTGACCGCCGTGCTGGCGACCACGGACGCAACCGCGGCCGGGATGAGCGTGGTCATCGTGATCGTGCTGTCCGGGCTGGCCATCGTCGCCTCGGTCGCGGTGTGGTTCTCCCTGCTCATCCGCAAAGCCCTGCTCCTGGTCGCGATCGTGTTCGCGCCGGTCGCGCTGGCCGGATCGTCCTGGGACGCCACCCGCGGCTGGCTGGCCCGGTGGGCGACGTTCGTGGTCGCGCTGATCGTGTCCAAGCTCGTCCTCGTGGTGATCTTCCTGGTCGCGGTCACGCAGATCAGCGCCCCCATCAACAGCGACCTGGCGTCGATCTCCGACCCGATCACCGGGGTCGCGCTGCTCGCCCTCGCAGCGTTCGCGCCGTACCTGAGCTACAAGATGATCAGCTTCGCTGGAGTTGACGCGCAACAGGCCACCGCCAGCGAACAGGAAGCCAAGGGCGCGGTCCTCCCGCGCCCGGCGATGATGGCCGGCCTCGGCGGCCGCACCGCAGCAGCCGTGCTCAGCAACCGCCTCAGCGGCGCCGGCGCGGCGGGACACGCCGTCGCGCAGACCGCGAGGCGAACCGGCCAACCCAGCGCCGGCAGCCCGGCATCGGCCACGGCAGCCACGTCCGGTTCTGGCGACCCGGCCGCGGGACGGCAGGAATCCGGTAAGCCGTCTATCTCCGAGCCGGAGCGCGGCGCCGGGAGTGGCGGTGGCCGGCAGGGCGGCCATGCCGCGACGGGTGGCTCCGGCGGGCCGGGCAGCACCAGCGCCGGGGAGCCCGGGCGGCGGGAGTCCGGCCCTGCGCCGGGACCGGCCGGCTGGTACCCCGCGGGTCACGACCCCGAGCAGGGACCGGGACCAGTTGGCTGGCACCCCGCGTCGAAGCCCGGCACCGCGCCATCCCAACGCCGGGGTGGCGCCGTGTCGGGTAGCGACGCCGGGAGCTCGAGAACGAGCGCTGCGCCGTCGGGGCCGCCGGCGGGGCGGGCCCCGGCGCCGCCGGTGCTGCCCGACCCGCCCACCGACCGGGACGGCTCCGGGTGAGCGGGCAGCATCCCGATCGCGGCGACGCAGAGGTGGCGGCGGTGTCGTTCTCCCGGCTGTCGCGCCGCGGGATCCTGCTCGGGTTGTCCTGGCCGCGGCTGCTCGCGGTCGCCGTCAGCGTGACGACCATGGTCGCGGCCCTCTACGTCGGCGGCGGCACGCTTCTGGTCCTCGCCGGCCCGGTGTGGGTCGGCGCCGCGGCGCTGGCCTGGGTCCCGGTCGGCGGGCGGGTGCTGGTGGAGTGGATCCCGATCGCCGCGCGCTGGGCCTGGCGCGCCAGCGGCGGCCAGCTCATCTACCGACGCCGCATCGTCGCGCCCCGCCCTGCCGGCACCCTCGCGCTGCCTGGTGACGCGGCCAGCCTGCGCGAGTACGTCGACCCCGCCACCGGGGCCGCGATGATCCACGACCCCCATGCCCGCACCCTGACCGCCGTCTGCGGCATCGAGCACTCATCGTTCGTGCTCCTCGACCCCTGCGAACAGCAACGCCGCGTCACCGCCTGGGGCAGGGTGCTCGCGACCTGCTGCCGATCCGGACGCCTCGCGACGCTCCAAGTCTCCGAACGGACTCTGCCCGACAGCGGCAGCGGCCTCGCCGACTGGTGGCGGCGCCACGGCAGCGACGACCACTCCTGGGCCGCCACCACCTACCGCGAGCTCATCGCCCGCGCCGGCCCGGCCGGTGAACGCCACGCCACCACCCTCTCCATCGCCCTGGACCTGAACGCCGCCGCCCGCCAGATCCGCGCCGCCGGCGCCGGCCTCAAAGGTGCTGCCGCCGTCCTGCGCGAGGAGATGACCACCCTCACCGCCGCGCTGCGCGCGGCCGACCTCACCCCCACCGGATGGCTCGACCCCGGCCAGCTCGCCGTCGTCCTCCGCTCCGCCTACGACCCCGCCATCGCCGCCACGCTCGACCGCCACGGCCACCTCGGCCGCGACCTCGCCACCGCCGGGCCCGTCGCCGTCACCGAAACCTGGGACCGCCTACGCGGCGACACCGGCCACCACGCCGTCCTCTGGATCAGCGAATGGCCCCGCACCGCCGTCTACCCCGGCTTCCTCACCCCGCTCGTGCTCACCAGCAACACCCGCAGGACGCTGTCCCTGCTCTACACACCCGTCCGTGTCGACCAAGCCGCCCGCGACCTACGACGCCGCCGCACCGAACACCTCTCCGACGCCGCCCACCGCGCCCGCCTCGGCCAGATCGACGACCCCACCCACACCGCCGAATACCACGACATCCTCCAACAAGAAGCCGACCTCACCGCAGGCCACGGCATCCTCCGCTACACCGGCCTCATTGCCATCACCGCCACCACACCCGACCAGCTCGACACCGCCATCGCCGACATCGAACAAGCCGCCATCCAAGCCGGCTGCGAAACACGCCTCCTCACTGGACAACAAGCACAGGCCTTCACCGCAGCAGCACTTCCGCTGTGCCGGCGGGTTTAGGCGACCGCTGCACGTCCAAGCGAGGCGCTCGCGCGGCGCCGCGTTGTGTCCAGGGCATGTGCTATTGCTGGGGGCCAGCGAGATCAATGGGGGGACCATGGCCATATGGCAGCCACTGCATGCCGAAGTGCAGGTGTTACATCGCATCCTTCGGTTTAGCTCGTACGCGCGAGGACTCTGGGGCACATGCTTCGTCATCGATGTCGACGAGGAGCAGTACTTGATAACCGCGGCACATCTCACGATCGGCGAGCGGTTCGAGCTGGTGATCCTCAAGCCTATCCCCGATGCCGGTGGCGAGCACACTAAGGACACCCACCCGGATCATCTCGAGCGCATCGGGCCACTAGATCCAAAGCATGACGTCGCCGTGTTCAAGGCCAACGATGACCTAGCGCGGCGCAGTCTGACGCTACCCGCTAGTTCGGACCAGATTGTGATTGGCCAAGAGATCCTCACTGCGGGCTTTCCGGGAAATCTGTCGATGGTCATCCCGAAGATGGGGCTTCGGTCCATGCCCCTGGTCAAGCGGGGCTGTATGGGGGGCATGGGGGAGGTCGATGGGATCAGAGTGCTGTACCTCGACCTCATCGCCAACCCCGGCATGTCCGGAGCGCCAGTCGTCTTCCGTGACCACGAGAAGGGCGTTCTCAAGGTTGCCGCAGTAATCAAAGGCTCCTACACCCAAGATCCGGTACCGGAGGATGGATGGGATCACCTTGCGGCCGCCGGTATCTCACAGGCACATGCCATTGAACATGCGCTGGAGATAATCGCTAGCGGCTGACTCACCGCCTGGCGGTACGTCAGCCACAGCGTCTCAGAGTCACTGGCAGACCGAAGCCCTAGTCAGTCGCGCGGCGCTGACCAATTCCGCTACGTCCCGCCATCTCGCCTGGCCACGATTAGACAGGTGAGCGAGGTTCGCAACGAAGTCACATGCCCGCTCGGCGAGCAGACCGACGACGATGGCTTCGACAGCGAACTGCCGCCGGCCTCGAAACGCTGCTGTGTGCGGGATCGGGCAGACGGCGGGCGAGTGAGTCCTCGGACCGACGACCGCTATCCCCAAAGGGGTGTCGTCCGGTTCGGACCGCGGCGGTGCGCAGGGCGCACCTGTCCTTCGACATGTCGTCGATGAGGTCAGGGGCGTTGGGCGATGGCGACGTACGAGGATCCGGTACGGGATGCGTTCGAGGTGCGTGAGGCGATGCGGGGGTTGGCGCATGCGACCCGGCATCCGCCGGACAGGATCACGGCGTACCGGACGCTGGAGTCGCTGCGGTGGGCGACGGATGCGCTGCAGACGACGTTGGAGCAACTGGCCGACGCGTACGACGGGTATGCGGGGTCGGACACGATGATCGGTGGAGACCCGGTCGCCGGTGCGGCCGCGACCCGCAAGATCACCAGTCGGCTGCGTCGGGGCGCCCGCAACGCGCGCCGTATGGCGCAGATGGTGACCGAGGCGTGGGACCTAGAGGATCGCACCGACTACGTGGCTCCTCCCCCGCCGGGCCGGACGGCGTGGCAGGCGCCCGCGGCGCCGCCGCCGCCGCCTCCGCCGTCGCAGCGGCTGCTGCCACGCACGAGCAGCCCGGCCTGGACGCCTCCGGGTGCCGCCGACGACGGCGGGCTCGGCTTGTGAACCGCCGCTCGGGCCGCGACGAGGAGGGCCGGGTGCATGCGGCGGTCCTGGTGGATCCACAAGGGCAGCCGCGACGGGTCCGCGCCGCGAGACGTCGCGCGGCGGCGCAGCGCACCGCGGCAGCGGCGCGCGAGCGCCGCGACGCCGAGCAGGCCAGGGCCGAGGAGCTGCGGGCGGAGGCCGCGCTGCCGCTGCTGCCACGGGCCGGCGAGGCAGGCCCTGCGGCGCTGCGGACCCCGGGACGACTGAGGCTGCCGCGCCATCAGGACACCTCGGCGACACTGGCCGGCGCGTACCCGTTCCTGGCCGAGGCCGGGCTCGGCGCGGCCGGGGTGTTCGTCGGGCAGGACCTCTACAGCGGCGGGTCCTTCGTGTACGACCCGTGGGTCCTCTACGCCCACGGCGTCCTCACCGCCCCGAACGTGGTGGTCGCCGGGATCGTCGGCTCGGGCAAGTCGTCGCTGGCCAAGTCCCTGTACGCCCGCAGTATCGCGTTCGGGCGGCGCGTCTACGTGCCCGGCGACCCGAAGGGCGAGCACACCGCCGTCGCGCAGCTGGTCGGTGGCCGCGCGATCGTGCTCGGGCACGGCCTGCCCGCGAGGCTGAACCCACTCGACGAGGGCTACCGCCCCGCCGGCCTGAGCGACGCCGACTGGGCCGCACAGGTGGGCGCGCGGCGCCGCGACCTGCTCGGCGCCCTGGCCGAGACCGTCCTCGCGCGGGCGTTGACGCCGGTCGAGCACACCGCCATCGACGCCGCCCTCACCGCCACCGTTGCCGCGGCGGAGGTGCCGGTGCTGCCGATGGTGGTCGACCGCATCCTCACCCCCGACCCCGATGCCGACCCGCGCTTGGGCGAGGACGGCCGGCACGTCGGGCACGCACTGCGGCGCCTGGTCGCCGGTGACCTGGCCGGGTTGTTCGACGGCCCATCGACCGTCAGGTTCGATCCGTCACTGCCGATGATGAGCCTGGACCTGTCCCGGGTGGCCGAGAACGCCGCTCTGGTGTCGGTGCTCATGACGTGCGCGTCAGCGTGGATGGAAGCCGCGCTGCTCGACCCGGCCGGCGGGCAACGCTGGGTGATCTACGACGAGGCCTGGCGGCTCATGGCCCACCCCGCGCTGCTGCGCCGCATGGACGCGCACTGGCGCCTCGCCCGCCACTACGGCATCGCCAACATGCTCCTCTTCCACAAACTGTCCGACCTGGACACCGTCGGCGATGCCGGCAGCGCCGCTCGGGCGCTCGCGTCGTCGCTACTGGCCAACGCCGAGACCCGGGTCATCTACCGGCAGGAAAGCGACCAGCTCGGCCCGACCGCGCACACGCTCGGGCTCACCCGCACCGAACAACACCTCCTGCCCACCCTGGGCACCGGGCAAGGCCTGTGGCGCATCGCCGACCGGTCCTTCGTGATCCAACACCAGCTCCACCCGGCCGAACTGGACGCGTTCGACACCCGCGCCCGGATGGGTGTCAACGGTTCGTCGAATTTATGAGGGTGCTCGGCCCTGGACTCCGCTGCGCGTCGACGCTCGAACTGCATCTGAAACGCCTGCTGTCCATCGATCATGCGCGGCTCGTCCGGAAGGGTCGTCGTGGGGCGGGACTTTCCGACGACATCGAATCTTCATGGCCCTTGTGTGGGGGTCCGTGCGCACTTTGACTGCATGAAGCTTGTGATCCGAACCCCCGACGAGCTGATCGCCGCTATCCCTCATCTGCTCGGGTTCCAGCCGGACGAATCGATCGTGTTCATGCCGATGCGTTCCGACCTTCCCATCGCTCGTGCCGATCTCCCGATCACGCCAGATGACCGCGCGGCGATGTGGGCGTCACTCAGCGACGGGCTCAGCCGCCACGTCCGGGCCGGCGCCAGCTTCAGCATCGTCTGCGTGACTGACGACTGCAACGCGGCTGACATGGTCAGCCAGGAATTCGCCGTCCGCCTCGACAGCATCGGCATCGACACGCAGATGCGGCTCTGGGCGAGCGACTCCCACTGGAGCGACCTCGACAGCGGCGAATCCGGCCTTCTGACCCAAGCGGCCAGGGATCGCATCACCGTGATGACCATCGCAGCCGGGCGCACTCAACCAGCGGTCAGTCGCGACTCGTTCGCCGCGTCGCTGATCGGAGATCGCGAGCCTGTGGCGAAGCTCCTGCCCCACGCCCACGCATCGGCCCGGCAGAGCACGCCACGGACGGAGACCCGGTGGGCCCTCGACCGACTCGAACAGTTCCATGCCGACGGCCACCGACTGGGCGACAGCGATGCGGCGCGACTGCTTGTCGCGGCCGACTCCATCTCGATCCGAGATCGGCTGTTGGCCGATCTGACTCGGGACAACGTCGACTCCCACGTCACGCTATGGACCGACATGACGAAGAGAGCTCCGGATGACGTGCGAGCAGCTCCAGCTTCGATGCTGGCCTTCGCAAGCTGGCTGTACGGCGACGGGGCCATGGCATGGTGCGCTCTGGACCAGGTGCCCCAGGACCGGCCGTACCCCCTCGCAGAACTCCTGGCCGTCGCCGTGCAGACAGGCATCCACCCACAGGAATGGGACGCCGTCATGTCCCAACACCCACACCTCGGCACGGATCTCGGGCCAGACCTCACCGCACAGCAACGAGGCACGCAGCCCGGTCCCGCTCGACCCGAACACGAGATGTGAGGAGCACCCGGTGGAGAACATCAACGATCACCGTCAGCTTCACAGCCGCGTGGAGCGTCTACTGACGCGATTCGTGAAGGCTCGCACCCAGCACGGCGGACCCACGTTCCCCGTCGACCTCGTGCACAACGCCGACGTCGAGGTCGCCCACATCCGCGGTTGAGACATCTCCAGTTCATCACCCTGCGGTCGCGAGCGACAGGATCATGCGTCCACACGCGAACCCGGCCGCCGACGCCGCGGAGCCCCGAATCGGAGTCTCACATGCCTAAATACGTCAGCGACAGCGGCCCACCGTGACCAGCCGACCGGGCCGGCCCTGGAACGTGTTGGTCGCACGGGCACTGGACCAGATCGAGACCCTGCCCGGGTTCGAACCCGGCCGCATCGGCTGGAACCAGTACCGCTACTACCGGTGGGATGCGGACAGCCTTATCAGCCGGATCTCGGTCTACGCGTTCCCGTCGCCCACGCCAGTACGGACGTTCGTGCGGTTCGCGGCATCCGTGGACGGGTTCACCGTCACCGGCCCTGCCCGCCGGACTCTGACCGTGTACGACGTGGCGAAACGCCTCGCCGTACCGGTCCGCAGCGCTGAACTGGCTAACACCGCACTGCGCGTGGCGCTCACCACCGCGCTCGCCGAATGGACCACCGCGCACCTCCCCAGGGCCGCCACACCGGCGCTCCCCCGACATCCATCGGCCGGGCGCGACCAGCGTGCGGCCGAGCCGCGCCGACCCGGCATCGATCTCTGACCAGACGAATCCACGCGGACCGACCACGCAGCAGCCGGAACGTAGTGCAAGATCGGCCCACGCCACCCCGCCGCCCGCGCATCGCGTCAAGACACCGAAGCGCCCGGCGACGCGCCGGTGTGGCCACGGGACGTCTGCGCACCTGCCGTTCATGACGGATCACAGCGGCCTTGGGCCGAACCACCTCACGACACGAGACGCAGCCGGCGACGTCCCCGCGGCCGAGCGTGCGGCACGGACGTGGGATCTCCCGGTCGTACACGCACTGGACCAGATCGAAACACTTCCCGGGTTCGAACCCGACCGCGTGCGATGGGACAACTTCCGCTTCTGGAGCACGGGATCGATCCACCGGATGGGCTGGGTCACGATCTACGCCTACCCCTCGCTGACCCGGGAGCGGGCATCCGTGCGGTTCGCCGCGATCGACGGCGGGTGCACGGAGATCGGCCCCATCGACGCTCCGCTGAGCGTTGACGACATGGCGCAGCGGCTCGACGTGTCGATCGAGAGCGCCCAACTGGCGACCACTGCACTGCACACCGCGCTCGCCGCGTCGCTCGCGGAATGGAACGCCGCCCACGCCCTTGAGGCGGTCCGCCGAGGAGTGGCTCACACACAGCGTGCGGCGCTGCCGACCACCCCCGACCAGGTCACCGTGGCACCGCCCGGCATCGACGCCTAGATCCGGAGATTGTCCCAGCGATCGGGCCGCCGCGCCCCGGTCGGTTGTCCAGACATCGGCACCGGGCAGCGGTGGTTGCTGGGGGCGGCGGCGTACCGGGCTGTAGTGAGACAGCCCATCAGCAGCCGTCATCCTGCCGTGCTCGCCCGACCGGCTGCGCGCGGTGACGCCTCGTGACCGGCCCGCGATCCGGTGACGACGACCCTGGCACGGCGACGCCGCCGGTGCTGCCGCACGTGATCGTCACCGTCACCGACGACCAGACCGGCGCCCTGGACGTCACCGTCGACCAGCAACCCGTCAACCCGCCAGCCGGGAGCGAGGGCTGGCGCCGCGACGACCTCGCCACCATCCTCGACACCCTCACCAGCGAACGGGACCAGCCGCTGCGGGTCGAGGTCCGTGAGAGCGACGGGTCGAGGTTCACCGACATCCTCACCCCACCCCGCCGGCGCAGCGGGCCGAGCGACACAAGTCAGGCCCCCGGGGCGGGTGGGTTCCGCGGCATCGTGACCGGCGCCGGGTTCATCCCCGGCGAACAGGTCACCGTCGCGGTCGCGGTGCTGACCACCAGCGCCGGCCCCACCGGGACCGCACGGGCCTGGCTCAGCCTCGCCCACACCACCCAACCCGCCGGTGAGGTCGTCCTGATCGGGCGGATCTCCGGCACCGTCACCACCGCCACCCGCGGCGAACCCGGCGACCGCCATGACGGCGCCGCGCAGTGAGCGCGCCGGCACCGACACGCTGACCAACCTCGCCCTCGCCATGCTGGCCGGGCTCGGGGTCATCGTGCTGGTGCTGCGCGCCACCGCCAGCCTCACCGCCGCCCTCACCGGCACCGCGCAGCCCACCGCAGGACCCGGCGTGGTGCTCGGTGTGCTCGTCGACCCGGCCGATCCGGGCCGCGCCCTCGACGCACCCGGCCTCAACCCCGTCGTCTACTGGGCCCTCACCGGGACCCTGCTGGCCGTCGTGGCGGTCGCGGGATGGTGGCTGCGCCGCTGGATCACCGGACAGGCACACCGAACCCGGGCGGATCCGCGGCGCCTGGCCGGGACCGCGACCCGCGCCGAGGTCGCCCGGCACGCCTCCGCACGTGCCCTGGTCCGCCGCGGCGCCACCCTGCGCCCCTCCCTCACCCACCCGTCGCCAGCCGATCTCGGGTACCAGCTCGGCCACGCCCACGGCCGCCAGGTGTGGGCGAGCGTCGAGGACTCCATCCTGCTGATCGGGCCACCCCGCTCCGGGAAGGGCCTGCACATCGTGATCAACGCCATCCTCGACGCGCCCGGCGCCGTCGTGACCACCTCCACCCGCCCGGACAACCTCGCCGTCACCCTGCACGCACGGCAACGCGTCGGACCGGTCGCCGTGTTCGACCCCCAACACCTCGCACCCGGTCTCCCGGCCGGGCTGCGCTGGTCCCCCGTGCGCGGCTGCGACGACCCGCTCACCGCGATGATCCGCGCCACCGGCCTCGCAGCCGCGACCGGCCTCGGCGGCGGCGGAATCGACAACGGCGGCTTCTGGGAAGCCAAAACCCGCACCGCCCTGCAAGCGCTCCTGCACGCCGCCGCCCTGGACCACCGTTCCCCGGCGGACCTGTTCCGCTGGACCCTCGACCCCAGCGCCGCCCACGACGCCGTCGCCATCCTCAACGCCCACCCGGGCGCGGCCACCGGGTGGGCCGACTCCCTCGACGCAATGATCGCCGCCGACCCGAGAACCCGCGACTCCATCTGGCAAGGCGTGTCCCTCGCCCTGTCCGCCCTTGCCGACCCGAGAGTGCTGGACGCCGTCACACCCCGCCCCGGCGAGCACTTCGACCCCGCCACGTTCCTCACCGACGGCGGCACCGTCTACCTGCTCGCCACCGGCGCCGGAGCCGGCGCCTCCTCCGCGCTCGTCGCGGCGTTCGTCGAAGACCTCGTCGAGACCGCCCGCCGCCTCGCCGCGTCCTCGCCCGGCGCCCGCCTCGACCCGCCGCTCCTGCTCGCGCTCGACGAGATCGGCAACCTCGCCCCGCTCCCGTCCCTACCGGTGTTGATGGCCGAAGGCGGCGGGTCCGGGATCACCACCCTGCCTGTCCTGCAGTCCATGTCCCAAGCCCGCACCAAATGGGGTGACAACGCCGCAGGCGCGATCTGGGACGCCGCCATCGTCAAAATGATCCTCGGCGGCACCTCCAGCACCCGCGATCTCCAGGACCTGGCCGTGCTCATCGGGGAACGCGACGAATACACCGGCTCCACCACCATCGACCCCCACGGCGGCCGCTCCAACCAGCAATCCATCCGCCGCGTCCCAATCCTCCCACCCGACCGGCTGCGCACCCTGCCCTTCGGCACCGGCGTCACGATCCTGCGCACCGCACCACCCATCATCACCAACCTGCGCCCCTGGACCCGCCGCCCCGACACCCGCCGGCTGACCACCGACCGGACAGCCGTCGAAGCATCTCTCCACCAACACGGCCGTCCACCCACACACGGCACCAAATAGTCCGCACCAGCCAACGGCGCAAGGCAAACGAGGCCACCGCCCGAGGGATCGCGGACAGCGCACCCGACGCTGGGAACGGTCGGAATGGCATCGCGTCACTACGGCAAGCGAGCCAAGCGTCCCCGAACGTGTCGTCAGCCTCCAGCACCCTTCACCGGTCGGCCGAACGTATTCTCGTCGCGTCCTTCCACAGGACACGAAAGACCTGCTCGACGTCGCTCGCAGCGTCAGCAGCACATCATCGACCGACATAGGCCGCGAACTTGTCCACGATGCCGGCAGGCTCGCCATAGACTGCGGCGAGGTCAGGATTGAACACCACCAGCGCCGGCGCATCACGACCCGAGATGCCCAGGGCAAAAGAGCAGTCACTGTCCTCGACATGAGCGAGAAGCGACGGCATCCCGACGGTTTCGGCGAGACCTTGCAGCTCGTCCGTCCGCGGAATCGCTCAACCTCGCCTGGTAGTGCTCGCGCCGCACGACATCGAGCACGAACCACTTCTGCGCGGGCAGAATCGCGCGGAAGGCGATCAAACCTTCCAGTCCCCGTAGGACGTCTCCGCTGTCGAGCTGGCCCGCGGGTGCGGCGATCCTGGTTACGGTCAGACCCATTCCGTCCCTTCCTACGCGAGTACCGGATCGACAACCGCAAGGCACCGAGGCCCGTCGGCCCAGTCGAGGTGTCCTCGACCGCGGTCCTTCTGGTCAGGTGCATCGGGCGCCGCTAGGTTAACGGTCGTGTTCGGAGCAAAACGAGCTAAGCGGACCGATCGGTACGACGAGTTGATGGCCCGCCGTGCCGCACTTCGGGAAGAGATCCAGCGACGAATCGACCAGCATCACCGGTCGAGCATGAAGCAGCTGCCCATCGGCGGGCCTGCACAGCCGTTCGGAGGCTCCAGCAACGGCATCCTGCTGAATCGTGACGGAACACTCACCGCAACGATCAGGCTGCGCGATGCGCATGGAGTGGAGACACAGGTCGTCCTTCGCGCCGAGGCCGGTGGCGGTGTCGAAGTCGTTCAGCCCGCCGACAAGGGCTCCGCGCCCGCGTCGCTGACCCGATCACTCGACGAGACCGAAGAACGCATCAGCCACGTGACCGCGCTCGCCCGGGAGCATCTGCCCGCCCCAGCGGCAGAGGAGTTCCGAGCCATGCTTCGCCCCGCTTTGAGGCTCGTCCACGCGGGCGAAGGCGACCCCGTGATCGCCCAGCTCGGCGGCTTGCCGACGCTCCCGATCAACTCCTGGCCTGGCTGGGATGGCCACGGTCCACTCAGCCACGTGCTCAGTTTCGACTGTGCACCGGTCGCGGAGCTGCTGCCCGAGCTGGGCATCCCACACGACGGCCGCCTTGCCTTCTTCTACTTCGACGGCGCATACGACGACTACCAGAGCACCGTCGGCACCTGGGACCCCTCAACGAGCCCTGGATTCCGTGTCCTCCACCTTCACCCGGAGAACAGCACCCGCGCGCACATCACCGACGCCGCCACGCCCGTGCCGCCCGGCCTCACCCCGTTCCCGCCCATCGCGCTGACGGCGATACGCACGCTGACCTGGCCGGCGCACGAAACCCCGATGGCAGAGGTCGTGTGGATGAAACACGGCCTCGTGGAAGAGGAAGGCGCGCGCCCGTCAGAACCGGTCCGAGCGCTCTACGACGCACTCTGGAAACTGCCCGGCGGCGGCTACGACACCCACCAGATCGGCGGCCACCCATGCCCACAGCAAGGGCCAGTCGAGATGGAGGTCGAACAACTACGCCGCGGACTGGCGAGCGAGACGTTCGCATGGGACCACCCAGAGGTCCAATCAGCCGCCTCCACCTGGCAGCTACTGCTGCAAGTCGCGTCCGACGACGCCGCCGACATGATGTGGGGCGACGTCGGCCAGCTCTACTACCTGGTCTCCGACCCTGAACGGCCAGGCGAAGCGCTCTTCACCTGGCAGTGCGGTTGAACCGAGACCGATCCGGCAGCGCTTCCACATGGTCCCGACGTCAAGAAGCAACGTGCTGCGAATCATCGTGCGTCACGGCCTATAGAACTGCCGTGTTCACGGTGGGCGCGTGCCCGCAGGCCGACTGTGTAGGTGTGCTGTCCATGCATGGATTCCGCACGACGTCGAGTGCAAGGGCGGGCCATGTCCGGGCACCACGAAACTGCGCCGGGTCGTACGACGCGACTCGCACGCATCTGCCGCGATTCGCGCGGTCGCGGGACGGGTCTTGCCGCCACAGGTAGGCCGCCTCGCCAGTGTGTACCCTGCCGACGACGGTGCCTTCAGTCCTCTGGCCGGGCTCCCTGCGAGAACGTGTACGCGTATGACCCGCGGGTGCCGGCGGGTGCGTCGCCTAACTTCCGCTGAGTGAGGCGCCGCTGGGTGCCTCGATCACGACGGGCTCGTTCCAGCGGGTCGCGTTCATCTCGGCCTCGATCCCACCGAGCTCAAATTCGGCGCGACGCATGAGGTCGCCCTCGGTCAGATACAGCTCATAGGTGACCGTTTCCGGCATCCCCGGGACAAGCGGATCGCCCTGAGCCTCGGCTGCGGCGGCCGCGCCGACCGTCAGCGAGTAGTGGCAAACCGGTTCGCCGTCGATCTCGTCCTCGCCGACCAGTTCGACCCTCTCGAGGCCCGCATCCCAGGCCGCGAACGAGGACGCGATATCCATGCTCGCCGCCTGGCTGCGCAGCTGGGCGGCAGCTGGATCGGAGCCGTCGAGCTCCTGATACGCACCTCCGCTGATCGAGTCGGAGACGAAGAGGCGGTCGTCGACGACGATGAGCGCGAACCCCTCACCGTTGGAGAGCGTCGTCATGTCCATCTCAGCGCCGGTAGGCGTGTACGCGACGACCGCGTCGATAACGGTCTCCTGCCCTGCGCCCGACATCTTCACCGCCACCTGGACCGTGGCGTCCGCCGGCAGCGCCGCCTCCATCGCCGGCAAGAGCGTCTGCTGGTCGTACCCGCAAGCCCCTTCCTCCGCGAGCAGATCACCGCCGCCTCCGCCCGCAGAGCAGCCTGCCAATGCCAGGGCTGCCGGCACCAGCACTCCAAGGACAGCAATCCGACACATCGATGCTCCAGTCTCAGGGCGGACCGACCTGCGGGCCAGGAATCCAGCGGCTGCTCAGCGCACGGAGTCCTCCAAGCACGACCAGTCTGCGACCTCGGGCGGCAGGGCTGTGTCGAACTCCGGCATGTCGATGTTGATCAACCAGGTCGATCTGTAGCTCGCGTCGTCCGGCACCTGCGTCCCGGTCGCCGCCGCGGCGATGTCGGTGTAGTCGACGTGCAGCTCCAGCGGCCCGACGCCGGCCGGCAGAAAGACGTAGCCAGGGGACTCCGCGCCGGCGAGCGTCTCGAGGACACCAGGGTCGGCCGCGGCCGCGCTCGTCGGCTGCAGTCCGGCTCCGCCGGCCACGGTGATCTCGTACAGCGTGCCGTCCGCGTCCACCCGGACCGGTTCCGGCTCGCCGACGATCGAGCTGAGCACCTCGAATGGTTCGACGTCGCGCGGGTCGACCGGCGCCAGCCCGAACTCGGCCAGATGATTCTCCTCCGCGTCGCCCAGGTCGACCCACTGCGTCCCGCAGGTCTCCATCGCGGACGGATACCGCACGAGGGTCACAGCGTCCGTGGTGACGAACCGGACCCCGCTTCCCGGAGGCTGGTGGCCGAGCGCTTCGGTCACCGCGGCGGAGTTACTGATGCTCCGATCGTGATACGGCACGTCACGGTCGAACTGCACGATCTCGGACGCCAGGCTGTTGACCGGGGTGCCGTTGTCAGGGCCGAGCCAGTCAGTCTTCCTGTACCGGCCGTACCTGGCCGCGAGATAGGTCTCGACCTCCGACCACGGCACCGCCGTCGGTGCGGTCGCGGTGACCGGCTCGCGCGCTGGCGCGCTCGGAGCAGCGGACGACCCGACGGTGTCCCCGCCGGTTCCGCAGGCGCCCGCCCCAGCCACCAGGAGCGCGGTGAGTCCCACCAGAAGGCACGCACGTATGCCCGATTTGAAATGAATCAAGGGAAGGTGCACCGGCACACCTTAATGCCAATTCAGCGCGGGTCAAGCAAGCCTGCACGTGTGTGCGAAAACGACGACCTGGACCCGTTCGCGCAGCACCAGTTCGCGCAGGATCCCGCCGACGATCGCCTTCACTGCCGACTCGCGGGCGAAGACCAGGCCGGCGGTCTCGGTGCTGGACAACCCGTGTGCAGCGCTCACGCGGGCCTACGGACTCGCCGACCGCACCCGCGACGACACCCAGGACGACGACACCGTTGATGACGACCGGGAGGAACCCAACCGCCAGTAACCGAGCCCGGCCGGTGTTCCGGCAGAATGCGCGCCAGGTGATGGGAGAGAACGGCGTGTTCCAGACCGCCACAGGCAAGCCATCGATCTGGTCGCCCAGGACGAGGATGGCGCCTACCTGCTGGTCATCGTTGAAGATCGCCGCCGGGCGGTCGACCTCAATCAGGAGTCAGCTACGAGAGAAGATCAGCACCTACGCGAGCTATGTGCTCGACGGAAGACTCGCCCAGCAGCACACCGAAACAACCGACGGGCCAGTAGAACCCAGCTCGATTGCACAGAGACGCCATCGGACCACTTCGCTCACATCACCAACCCACGCCGCCTGGCAACTCGCAGCTCACGGCATCGACTTCCAGGTCAACCCGGCTCGTTGATCCCGAATCGATCCCGGAACGCCGCGATGAAGGAACGAAGTTCGGCCGCAGCCGCATCGTCGCGATCACCGAGATCGGTATCGGCCGTATCGATCAGTCCCAGCGAGCGAGCCGATTCGCCGGCGAGCTGCCAAGCCGCGGGGCGCCGGTAGACGAGCTGATGCTCGAACCCCGGACCCTGGTCGAGGAGCCGGCAAATCTCCGTGAGCGTCGAACATGACTCCATGAACGGAAGTGCATAGTTCGCGACCGAAGCGATGAGGCCTCCCGCGCTCCCCGCCGGGTCCACCGCATCCAAGATCCACGCCCTGTAGCGCGATCCAGGCATGAGGTAGCCCAGCGGTGTGCTCACCGTCGGCGGCTGGTAGGCGTGGAACTTCTCGCCGCGCAACTCGCCAACGAGGCGCTCAACGCCCTGGTGCCGGATCCCCACGACCGGGTTGACTTCAACCGCACCGGCCGGGAGGTGCCGACTGGCTCGGTTCAGGCCGAGCCAGCCGAGCACACCCTCGGCAACCTCACGGGTGAACAACATGCCGGCACGTTTCCTGAAGCCGAGAGATTGAAGCCCGATGCTCACCTCGATGAGGGCCGGATTCACGGAGCCAGGGGCCATGGCTGATACACCGTCCATACGGGCGTGGGTCTCATCGGGACTCCTGACGTCAATCCTGCTGCCGCTGCGTTTCCGCCTCTCGGAACCGCCCCGCCCGACCGTATAGCCGGGAAGCCAATCGCTTGTTTCGGGGTCAGAGCTGCGCTGGGGCCGGTCATGGCGCCACCTTTTCACGCAACCCTGCCAGGATCTGGTCGACAGGAACCCAGCCCTCATCGTCCAGCTCGAGTTCGTAGAGCCAGGGCTCGTGGCGAAGCGCGTGAGAGATCTCGCGGGTCAGGTCGATGCCGCGCAACGTCACGATGTCGCTTCCTGTGCGAGTGACCGCGGGACAACGACACGATGCGTCATGATCGCCGCCGGGGTGGCGGTCTGAGTGGTCTCGTCGAAGACCTCCAGGCCCCGCACCAGCGCAGCGAACGGATCGCTGCGGAAGATCCGCATCACCGGCGGCGCGGCCCGCACCGTCCGCGGCTCGCCCGTCTCGGGATCGACACGGCCGGTGGGGCGCGTCGTGAACCGGTTGATCGGACCGAACCTGCCCACGTGATCGCGATACCGACTGGCCAGGTCGGCGCGTAGCTGCTGGATCTGCGGGGTGTCGTCGAGGTCGGCCGCTTCCGTGCTCAGCAGCGCCCGTGCGGCGTCGCGCAGCCTCAGCAAGGACCGCAGCTCTCGCCGCTGGGTCGCAGGGACCAGGCATTCCTCCAGACCGCTGCCGGTCGCGACCTGGAACGTGTCGTCGTCACCCGCCATCAGATGCCCGTCCCACAGCCCCTCCGGAGCGCGCGCCGCCGGCCGCGCCTGGCCCGAGGAGGCCCAACGCGGCGTCATGATCAGGCCGTCGCGGCGCGCTGCCTCGGCGACGCCGTCGAGCACGGCCGCGAAGCGCGCCGGCGCCCGGGCGGGGTCGGCCCTCACGTGCAGGGTCGTCGCGCTGTACATGCCGGGCCCGACGGCGAACTCGCCCAGGATGTGCTCGGGGTGATGGTCGAAGTAGGCGTTGAGGCGGATGCTCTCGCCGTCGATGACGCGCTCGGTGACGGTCTCCCACACCGTCGACCGCGGCGGCGTCTCGGGGCCGCGGCGCCGGAACAGCAGCAGATCCGTCACCACCTCGCTGCCGGCGGCGCGGCGATGCGCGCCGGTCGGCAGCCGGACCGCCGCGATCAAGTCCGCCAGCGCGTTCATCTCGCGGCGTGCGGCCGGGTTCTGCGCATCCAGGGTGAAGTGGCTGGTCAACAGGGCGAGCAGGCCTCCCGGGCGGGTCAGGGCGAGAGACCTGATGATGACGTAGTTGTGCAGGCTGTGCCGGCCGCCATTGTGGCGAGGGTCGTGCAGCCGGATGTCGCCGAACGGCACGTTGCCGATCACGGCGTCGAAGTGGCCAGCCGGGAACCGGGTGTCGGCGAACGACTCTGCCCGAACCGTGGCCTCCGTATACAGGGTGGCCGCGATGGCGGCGCTGGTGGGGTCCAGCTCGATCCCGGTCATCCGCGCCCCGGGTGGAGCCAGACCGATGACCGTGCCAGCACCACAGCCGGGCTCCAGCACCTCGCCCTCCGTGAATCCCAGGCCGCTCAGCAGGTCCCACATCGGACGGACGTAGGCGGGGTCGGTGTAGTGAGCGTTGATCGTCGTGCGTCGCGCCGCCGCGTACGCCGACTCGTCCAGCACCGCTCGCAACTGCCGACGCTCGGTCTCCCACCGGTCGACCTGCTCGTCGAACAGCGCCGGCACCGCACCCCAGCTCGACCAGCGCGCGAGCACCCGCCCGGTCGTCGTCGCTCGCCGCCCGACCCTCATCCCGGATGCGCCGCGGCAGGGCGATCGCGTCAAGGTTCGCCCGCACCCGCGAACGAGCGCCCGAGGGGGCGAGGTCGTCCTGATGGGCCGGTCGGAACCGGGCTACTGGTCGTGCTCGTCCGGGTCGTCGTTCAACGCTCGGTGGAGCGCCCAGAGGTACTCGTCGGTCGCGCTCGGCGGGTCCGGTGCTGTCGGGGGCTGCAGCCAGACCAGCTCGGCCAGCGCCATCTCTTCGGCCTGCAGCCGCGCCGCGTTCAGCCGGCCGACCTTCGCCAGGTAGGTCTCGTCCGGGGAGTCCGGCCCGGCCAGCTGCTCCTGCAGCTCCTGCACCCTGTCCTCCACCTGATCCCCCAGCGTCGAGAAGAAGGTCGTCGGGTCCTCCAGCGCTGCCAGGCGCGCCGGATCGACCTGCTGCCAGTGCTCCATCGCCAGTCGGCCGTACCTGTTCATCGCGATCGTCCTCCGTCTCCGCCCACAACGATTCCAGACTGAGCTGCCCGTCGATCTGCGTCCTCGTCCTGCGGCCAGCCATCGGTCGCCGTGTCCCCTTCTTCCGCTACCAGTCGCTGGGTGGTAGCGGCGCTGCGCGCACGGCGGCGCAACTCGCGGGATCTCGACCGCCAGCGGTCTAAGGGGCGTACTGGGTTGCGGCTCAGCCGAGGTAGGGCAATTGCCAGGTGCCGTCGGTGAGTTCGGTCGCGTCGACGACGTAGACGCCACCTCGGCGGCCGGCCGGGTGCCGCACGAACACCTCGTAGGTGCCATCGGCCGGGATCCGCAGCGTCCAGGTGAGCTCGTCGGCGCCGCCGTGACCGGCGGCGTGGCGGCGGTAGTCGTAGCCCTGGACGTCAGGCGGCCTGGCAGGCTCGCGCAGACCAGCTGAGGCGGCCGATTACCTCGGCGTTCCGATGACGCGATTAAGAAAGTTCACGACGCTGTCGATGCCGGGCTCGTCGACCGCCACTTCCGCCCCCGGCCTCCAGGCTCGGAAGAGGGTGCCCTCGCGTGACCGCGTCACGGCACCTTGGCTCAGGGACGACAGGAGCTCCCTCTCTTCGAATGCCGCCCGCGTGCTGAGTTGCGAAGGCCAGAACCACGTGGTCGGCCATACCGCCGAACGATGAATCCCGGCTAGCCCCGCCGGGGTCGGGAACTGCGCCTCAATCCCGAGGGCGCCATATTGAGCCTCGGTTGGCCCCGAGATTGCCAGCAACAGCCGCTCCATCCAACCCGAGAGGCGCTTCGCCGCCTGCCGATCCTGACGGGACCAGAGCTTGACCGGCAACGACAACGGGCCGGCATGGATAGCGACCTCCACCGGATGAGGTTCACCGAACTCGACCGCAGACGACAGCCCCAGCGCGACAACCCCAATGCTGCGGTGACGGAACTGAATCCTTAGCGGATCGCGATTGACCAGTAGGTCACGAGGCGAGCCTGAGTGCTGAACCACCTCACGCTCCACATCGCTGACGTCCCGGAACCACCCATGGTCACGAGCCACCAGGACATCACCGGAGAAGACGCAGCCGGATGCGGTCAACACACCCCACGCGGCCAGAAGTGCCGTTGACTGTTCGAGCCCCGGCTCGACGAACGCCGAGAGATGGGGTGGCTCGGGATACAAGTCCGTCATCATGGCCCCAGGAGGCGCAGCATGGCACCTAGCTGAGAGCTGTTGGGAACGAATGCCGTGACCAGATCGCCCGTCTCCCTGTCGAACTGTGCAGCAAAGTACTTACCATCGATTCGAGCCAGATGCGCATTTGTCAGCCTACCACCGGAGCTCCACGGAACGACCTTAGAACTGCTTGAGGCTCGCTCAATGAGACCTTGCCATTCGCCCATCTGAGCCCTCGTCGGTTGGCCCCCAAACCACTGAGCAGCATGCCGGTCGAAGGAGTGAGCGAGGCCAGACTCCGTGATGTTCACGCAGCCGGCGTTGTGCACAAGGACGGACCTGCTGCCCACGTAGTAGGTGTGCAGATCGGCGACGGTCAGGTTGAACGCGAGCACGTCCTCGATCCGAACCCCGACACCCACAACCCGGATGAAGATCCCGTCGTCGGCCTCGACCTGGTCATCGGCTCGGAGATCGACAGCATCGACCCACTCACCGTTGGTGCCGCGGTTGACGACCCAGAACGGGTGGCCATCGGTTGCGTTGATCGTGGTCCCGTCAGCGAGCCGTACCGCGACCATCACATGGGATCCGGAGTGACGGATCAGGTCAATAACCTCCCGCGGACCACGTTCCCCAGTCTCGGGGTCCGTCGCCATGACCATGTCGCCGAGTTCGACGTCCTTGATCGGCTTCTTGGACCCGTCGGCCATGAGGACGAGCGTGTCGCCGGTGAAGCTGTTGGCCCGGCAGACATTGGCCGCCACACGTCCGGCGTTTGCGGCGGCTCTGGGCAGGGCGCCTCCGGGTGGGCCGGCGAAGTGGCCGCCGGTGATGCCGACTTCCTGTGCGTCGGTGATCATCTGGTCGGCGAACAGGCGCTCTTTGAGCCCTTGGTTGCACAGGTCTGCGCTGTCGCACCACTGCGCCAGCAGGTCGACGATGTCCTTCTGCTCGAGTTGTCCCCGCGGGATGCCGTACTCGGACCGGAAGTTCCGCACCATGTCGTATTGGCCCATGTCCATGGCGATGGCGTCTGCGTCGGGCGCGTCGTCGCCGAGGTCGTAGCCGAGGAACCGGTTCTTGCCGTCGCCGCCGAGCGCCGCGACTTCCTTCGTGCTGGTCTCGACAGCGGATGGGACGCCGCGGCCACTGAGAGCGGCGCCGCTGCAGGCGTGGGTGTCGCAGTAGTGGTGGCCGTCGATTTCGATGCCGGTGATGGGGTTGCCGCCGGCGAAGGCGTACCGGTTCATGTTCCACGGCGAGGTGGCGAGGTTGAGGTCGGCGAGGGCGCCGTTGTAGTTGTCGCGGGTGAGGAACCGGTTCAACCCAGGGCTGTAGTCGCGGAATCCCATGTCGTAAGAGCCCGAGGCGGGGTCGAAGCGTTTGGCGTTGAACCGGTACACGTTGTACGGCTCCGCCCCCGGATCACCCGCGTCGGGTGCGTCAACGCCGGTGAACGCTGCGTCGTCGTCCTTGCCGTAGGCGGTGTACCCGTAGGTCGCCCGGGTGTCGCCGGCGGTGTCGGTGAGGGTCTCGACGTCGGTGTGCGGGTTGTACCCGTAGTACGAGTCCTCCTCCGTCGTCCCGCCCGCGGTGTACTTGATCTGCGACAGCCGCTGGCCCCAGGGCGAGTACTGGTACGAGGTCTGGACCTGGCCCGCGACCTCCTCGGACAGCACCTCACCGGACAGGCCGAGGTAGGAGAACTCCGTGGTCTCCTCCGCGGCGGCGCCGGCATCGGAGGTGCGCGACGCGGTGCGGTCCATCGGGTCGTACGCATACGCCGTCGTGGTGCTGGACCCGTCGGACTCCAGCGACCGGTGCGAGGCGACCCGGTCGAACCCGTCGTAGGTGTAGCGCTCGACCACCAGGCCGGCGCTGGTGACGGTGTCCAGCCGCCCGAACGGGTCGTAGTTGTAGGTCCCGACCACACCGGCGGAGGTCGCGGTGAGCAGCCGGTTGCGGTCGTACATGAACGAGGTCGTGACGCTGTCGACGGTTTGGGAGATGACGTTCGAGGCGGCGTCGTGGACGTAGGTCTCGGTCGACAGGGCCGACCCGGTGGAGGTGTCGGTCTTCTCCACCCCGGCGGCGCGGTCGCGCGGGTCGAACGAGTAGCTGTAGGTCCGGTCCAGGTAGGTGGCGTGGTCGTCGGCGTCCATGGTGCGGGCGACGTCGGAGGTGCGGTTGCCGTTGGCGTCGTAGCCGATGACGTGCGAGGCGACCAGAGTGGCGTCGGGCTTGGTCTCCTCCTGCCGCTGCAGCAGGCCGTCGAGGAAGTAGTCGTAGGTGACGGTGTTGCCGTTGGCCTTCTCCTCGGTCGCGGTCTGCCCTCGCGGTGTGTAGGCGAACGTGGTGATCTTCGGGTCCGGGTCCGCTTCGGTGTCGCCGTTGCTGACTTCTTCGACGAGGTCGCGGACGTCGTAGCCGTAGGTGGCGTACTGGTCGTCGTGTTCGCGGGTGAGCGGGTTGCCGTTCTCGTCGTAGCTGTAGGTGGTCGCGTTCTGGACGACGCCGGCAGCGAGCTCCTCGACGGTCGCGACCTGGTTGAGGCCGGTGTAGGCGACCTCGTAGGTGTCCACCGTGGCGCCGGAGCCGCCGTCGGTCAGCTCGATGAGGTTGCCGTTGGCGTCGTAGTCGTAGGTGAAGTCCTTCGCCTCGGCGTCGGTCTGGCCGGTGGTGTCGCGCACCAGCTTGACCGCGTCGGCGAACACCATCCCGCTCGCCGACGTCCCGAGCGTCACCGAATGTTCGCCGCCGTCGGTGAAGGCGTAGCTGCCGAGGCTGACCCACTCCCCACCGTCCTGCTGCTGGTTCACGGTCTGGGTGGCGGTCCCGCCGGCGTGGGTGATCTCGAACGGGGCGTCCGTCGCGGCGCCGGTGACGCCGGCCGGGTGCCGGACGAACACCTCGTAGGTGCCGTCGGCCGGGATCCGCAGCGTCCAGCTGAACTCGTCGGCGCCGCCGCCGTGGCCGGCTGCGTGCCGACGGTACTCGTACCCCTGGAACCCGGTCCCGTCGGCGAGCACCGACCACACACCGGTCACCGCCGTGTTGCCGGTGTCGCTGTTGTCGGCCAGCACGACGTGCTGCCCGACGGGGACGCCGTCGTCGCCGCGGCCGGAGAGCTTGCCGTCGGGGAAGTAGGTCCACGACATCGACCGCGACGACGATCCGCCCGCGCTGGTCACCGTGCGCAGTGTCTGCTGGCCGAGCTCGTTGTAGTCGTAGGTGGTGGCGATGTCCCACGCGTCGACCGTGGCCTTCACCCAGCCGTTGTCGAAGTGCGTGTAGGTGGTGGTGTTGCGGACGGTCTGGTTCTCCGACGGCGGCGCCGAGACCTCGGCGAGGTTGCCGACCAGGTCGTAGGCGTAGGTGACCGACTCGGGCGTGTTGAACCTCGGGTCGTCGGGGTCGTACGGGAACACCTGCTCGACTGGGCGGTTGAGCTCGTCGTAGATGGTCTCGTGCACGAACGCGTCCGGGTCGCCGGACTCCACGCCGCGCGGCGTGACGACCCGGGTGCGGTTGCCGGCTTCGTCGTACTCGTAGCGGGTGGTCCGGTAGGTGATGCCGCCGGCGCCGTCATCGTCGTGCGGGACCCGGACCTCGCGCTGCAGGCCGCGCTCGTCGTACTCGACGAGGGTGGTGTTGCCCTCCTGGTCGGTGGCCTCGGTCACGAGCCCGTCCAGGTCGTACGCGGTGGTGCTGGTCTCGCCCGTCGCGTCGGTGACCGTGGTCGGGCGGTGGTTGCGGTCGTATGCGGTGGTGGTAGTGACGTCGTCCGGGTCCGTGGTCGCGTTCTTGCGCGGGTCGACCACGGTGACGAGGTTGCCGACCGAGTCGTAGCGGTAGCTGATGACGTCGCCGTCGGCGTTCGTCACGCTGGTCAGCTGGTAGATCGGGTCGTAGCCGTAGCGGGTGACGAAGTCGTCGGGGTCCGACGGGGTGAGCGTGCCGTTCGGTTCGGTGGCGGCCAGCAGGTTGCCGACCAGGTCGTACTCGTAACTGGCCACCCGCGCCGGGTCACCGGCCTCGTCGGCGGGCAGGGTCGTGGTGAGCATCCGGTCGGCCGGGTCGTAGCTGTACGTGGTGACGGCGCCGTTGGGGGCGGTGGCCTCGACGACGTTGTCGTTGGCGTCGTAGACCGGCGCCGGGGTGACGATGTAGACGCCGGCGTCGGCGTCCTTCGGCACCTGCGACTCCCCCGGCCGGCCGAACACGTCATACCCGTGGGTGCTGATCTTCTGGTTCGCGTCGGTGACGGTCAGCACGTTGCCGCGGTCGTCGTAGCTGAACTCGGTGGGGTTGTCCTGCGCGTCGACGATGCGTGTGGGGAAGCCGGTGACGCCGTAGTCGCGGTACTGGGCGAGGTTGCCGTTCGCGTCGGTGGCGTCGAGCAGCTGCCCGAACCCGTCATAGGCGTACGTCGTCGTGAAGTCGCCCTCGGTGGCCGTGGCCGTGCCGGCCGGGTCGGTCACCGACGTCAGGTTGCCGACCGGGTCGTAGCCGAAGCTCCACGTCCGGCCCTCCGGCGACACCTTCCCGGTGAGGTCGGCGACGTGCCCGTTGAGGTCGGTGCGATACGACAGCGTGGTGGCGGGTGTGCCGTTGGCGTTGGCTTCGGCGTCGGTGATCGAGGTCGGGTAGCCGGTGCCCGGGTCGTAGGTCCAGCTGGTGGTGGCGCCGTTGTCCTCCACCAGTTCCTCGACGTTGTGGTCGGCGTCCCACGTGAGCGTGGTGGCCTCGTCCTTGGCGTTCGTCGCGGTCAGCGGCCGACCGAACCCGTCGGTCAGATACGTCGAGTCGTTGCTCTTCGCATCGGTGACGGTCGTCACCACCTGGGCGCCCTGCGAGCCGTCGGGGTCGGTGTAGGCGAACGAGGTCGTGCCGCCGGCGCGGTCGGTGATGCTCGAGAGCAGCCACTTGGCCTTCGGATCGGTCGTGGCTTCGAAGAAGGTCAGGTCGGTGTCGTTGCCCCGCGGGTCGATCACCTCGACGAGCTTGGTGTTCTTGTTCGTGTTGTCCGCCTCGTAGCGGAACTGGAACGTCTTCGCCTCGGGTGTGCCGTCGCCGTCGACCAGCCGCGCCAGCAGGCCCTTATCGGTGTACGTGAACCGGACCGTCCGGCCGGAGACGTCGGTGAGCGACTCGACCTGGTCAATGATCTTCGGATTGGACAGGTTGGTGCCCGACTGGACCGTGCCAGCGTCGTCGACCCAGCTGTAGGCCTGCCCCTTGGTGAAGTAGTCGACGGTCAGGGTCTGCCGGTTCGACGGGTCGGTGATGTAGCGCAGGAACTTGATCGGCTTGTTGTTCGATTTGCGCTGCTCGTAGGTGAACAGCAGCTCGTTGCCGTTCTTGTCGCGCAGTACTGACTGGTAGCCGTCGGCGTCGAAGAAGAACTGGGTTCGGTCCGGGCTGGTCATCACCCAGGCGCGGGTCGGGTCGGTGTCGCCGGTGCGCTGCAGGTACAGGTGCACGCCGGCCGGCGAGTCGTAGTCCCAGTCCTCCTCGTTGGTGCTGTCGTGCTTGTTCAGCCGGAACAGGTGCGCGGTGCCGTCGCCATCGGTGAGGGTCACCTGGGTGGGCCAGTCCTGACCGCGCGGGTGCAGGTCCAGCGGCGTGCCCATGCGCATCAGGCTCGAGGTGGCCAGCGACCAGCCGTACCCCATCGACGACGCGGACGTGTCCAGGCTGTTGTAGCTCATCCGCACGAACGTCGACACCCCACGCGACGGGTTCGCGAACGCGTCATAACTGAACACCGTGTTGCCGGCGTGCACATTCGTCATCAACGCCGAACCGGCACCCGTGGCGGTGCCGGCGTACTGGTAGAACTTCTCCAACCCCAGCTGGTTCGAGGTCGCGTCCTCGACCTTCGCCGACTGATCCAGCGCAGGGATGTTCTCCGTGTCCGAGATCCACTGCCCGCTGCCCTTGTCACGCATATCCCACTGCAGCGTGAAGTCCTCACGCTTGTTGCTCGGCGCCAGCAACTCCGGCGCCCGCACGGTCGCGTTCAACGTCACCGTCTCCCCCGGCGCGAGATCGGCCGGCAGCGCCGTCTCCACCCGGTTCGCCGCGGTCGTCACGTCCGTGCCGTCCGGCGCCGCCCAGTGGTAGGACAGCACAAGGTTCGCCGACGTCCACGTCTCCGCCGTGGTGTTCGTGACGGTGACCTCGACGGTCCGTTCCTCACCTGCCTCGGTCCGCACGGAGGTGTCCGGCGCGTAGTACGTGCTCTCCGCGGTCCTCTCCAGATAGGACACCGTGAGCATCGGCCGCAACTTCGGCTCCGACGCCAACTCGTTCGACGTGAAAACAGCGAGCTGGTTCGCCGCCGCCTCGTCCCGCGCTTTGATCAGAGCGCCGAAGTTGGACGATGGCGTGTCGACCCACCCCTGGACCAGGCTCCGGACGGACCACAGCTGCCACCTCGGGTCGTTCAGCCCGATCGTCTCGGAGTCGATGACGGCCGGGTCGTAGTCGCCGCCTGGCGTGGTCCACGCGACAGAGGCGTTGGCCCGGTTCCACGTGGCCGCGGTCTCGCTGAAGGAGCGGGTTAGCCGGTGCAGGTCGAACGTCGCGCCCGACCCGAACGTCGATGGCTTCCACAGTTGCAGGTTCGCGAACTGCACGGTCGCACCCGGTGGCACCGCGTCCGCCAGATCCGGGAACTTGATCAGAGTCCGGGTAACACCGAACGAGCCACCGTTGTCGCCAGCGCCCAGCCACGGCTCGCCGTCGAACACATCGAGATTGGAGGTCGGCGCGCCGCTGGCGATCGTGGTGTCTATCGCCTGACCTTGTAAATGCGCTATGACCTGGCCCGCCTTCGGCAGCGTCGCCACCTGCGTGTCGGACGGCACGACGGTGCCATCCGTGGTCTTCACCGCGACCATGTAGTAGTACGTCTGGGTAGGCTCGCGACTGCCGGCCGGCGTCGGCTCCGCCGTGGTGTCAGTGAACGACGTCGTCCCCGGCGCCAACGGCGCCACCAGTGTCGCCGCCGACGGCGTGAACTGCTGGACGCTCGAGCGGTGCACCTGGTACTCCACCAGGTCAGTCCCGGCGTAGGCCGGCCACGACAGCTCGGCACCGGTCGAGTGGAAGGTCGCGATCGGGTTCAGCGTGACCCCGGGGCGCCCATAGGTGAGCACCAGCTTCGGCCGGTTCGCCGACCCGCCGTTGTAGACGAACTCCGACGCCTCGTAGTACGCGCCGCCACGCCCGAGCGTGGCCTCGTCCGCGACACGCAGCACGAAGCCGTGGTTCGGCTGATCGCCGTCAACCCAGTCCTGCACCAGATCACGCGCGGCGAACTCATGCCACCGGCTGGTGGTATCGGCGCCCTTCGTCTGCTCGGCCAACTTCGTCAACCGGACGCCGTCGGCGACCACCGTCCGCAGCTCCGGAACCGACCCGACCGTCACCCGGTGACTGGTGCCAGCGTTGAAATCCCAGCTGCCGAGCGTCGCCCACACGCCGTTGGTGCCGGCAGTCTGGTCCACCGCGACGGTGCTGGTACCGCCCGCGTGCTGCACGGTGTACGGCGCATTCGTCGCTCGGCCCGCGCTGGCCACATAGTGCGCGTCCACCCGATACCGGCCCGATTCGACGAGCTCCGGAACCCACGTGTAGGTGTTGCCGGTCACCGCGGTCCGGTCGTACTGGAAGTCGCCGTTGATGCCCCATTGCGACTGCGCAGTGTCGGCCATGAACGGCCAGGGCCCGACCTGGCTGGTCTTGCCGGAATCGCCGTTGTCCACCCGCTCTCGGGTGAACGCCTGCGTACCGAGGACCTCGGGGTAGCCCGACCACGTCACGGCACTCTCGCTCCAAGCGGCCGGTGCCCTGTAGGCCTTGATCAGCACGTCATTGGCGTTCGTGTGATACGCCTGGTCATACCAGACCCGCAGCTGGGCAGAGTCGATCGGCGTCCCCACCGGCAACCACGACACGTCGAACTTCAGTAGGCTCCGGGCCGCACCAACACGGTCCGTGCCGACACCGAGCTGCCAGCTCGAGCCGTAGTTCGTGTCCGGGGCCGCGGACCGGATCATCGCGTCCTGACCCTGCGACGGCGTCGGCTCCACCACGATCGTCGGGTCGATCACGACCGGATACGTCCGATCCGCGTCGGCCAACCACTCCGGATCCGCCGTGACGGTGATCTCGATGTTCGCGCCCTGCTGCTCGACCGATTGGGTCACGTCATCCGACCGGACCGACCCGACCGGCGCGTCCGGGGTGTCGGTGCTGTCGAACATGAACGGCTTCGGGATCTCGAACACCGCCGGCCCCTCACCGCCCGGCCGGAAGAACCCGATCGAGCCATCCTCCTGCTCGCGGGCGACGACGCCACCCATCTGCAGGGTGAACGTGTACGTCGTCTCCTCCGGCGGCTCCTCGAGGACAATCTCCTCTTTGAGCCCGGTCGGCTCCACCCGGTAGACCAGATCGGCCGTCCCGAAGACGTCCGCATACGTCACGGAGTTGCCCTCCGTCACCGGTGTCAGGGCGCGGCGTTCTCCCGGCAGCCCCATCGTGAGATTCCGGTTCCCCAGCTCGAAACGGACCAGCTGCTGCGAATTCGAGCCGAAGAAGCTGCCGAAGGTGTTCGTCGTGTTTCCGTGACCGAAACCCTCGCGGCGAGACGTTCCGATGCGCGTGTCGATGTCCTGCCAAGCGCCCTGTGCATCGCGGTAATGGACCGGATCCGTCAATAGTTCCGCTTGGAACTGGCCATTGGACAGCTCGAACACCTTCGTGTTCGCCGTACGCTGTTGCGTCACCTCCCGCACCCGCTCAGGTGGACCAGCTGGCTCATGCTCGACCGGCGCACCCTGCGCGCGCGGAAGAGCCGCCTGACCGGCACGTTCGTCCGCCTCCTGCGATTCCCCCGCGGCGGCCGGCGACGGCGTCAGAACCGGTGCCGGCGTACCCGACACCAGCATCGACGCGGCAACAACGAACGTGACCACCTGAGACAGGCGCGCAGACGTGCGCAGCATGAAACCCACCACCTTGCCATCGCGGCTACGACAACAAGGGCGAGCCACCTGCGGGGTGGGAGATACGCAGACTACTCCCCGGCCGACGGGTACATAGCTGCAACTCGTGACATAGTCGCCCTGACTGGTCGATACCATGCCATTTCGTATCACTGAGCGTCAAGACCTCAGCACGACTCCGCGGGAAGCCGCTGTACGCTGCACGATCGCCTGCCCTGTCCGCCGTAGCCGGCCGGCCGGGGCGACGTGGCGAGGAAGGAACAGTTCCGCCAACCCACAGCCATCTGGACGGCCACCGGGAGGCACCGGGCGGTCAGCGGGGAGCCTCCCCCGAACTCTCGTGCCAACCTCGGCCTTGCGGACGCGGCGCGTGAGTCGACCGGCAGGCACCTCGGGACTACGTCAGCTGCATGCGATGGCTGGCAACCGGAGCGCCGCCACTGATGACAACCGGCGGCATAAGTGGTGGCGTCCAACGTGATCGGCGGGCGGTGGCGTGACGCAGTTCCTGGCGTCAGCCGTCGATGATGGCGTTCGTATGACGAACACCGGCCGGCTGCCGTGCACATGTCTGGTCGTCACCTGCGGAGACGCCCGCGTCTGCATGGTTGATGGCGTTCAGCAGACAGTGCTGCAACGACGCCCTGACTCTCCAACACTCGTTGGGCTGGTTCTCGGCAGTCGGGGTGCACCTACCAGAAACCGACGCCGCACGACCTGGGCCGCGCGGCACAGAACCGGGAGGTCCCATGAAGATCTGTCAGGCCCTCCACTGCCACATCACACACGAACCCCGCCTCACCTTCCCCAAACCGGACCAGGCTCGCCTTTGGGTCCGCGTCGGCATCAACCACCACCAACGCAACGAGGCCGGCGGATGGGACGACCTGCCCAAGACCTTCCACGACCTCGTGCAGTTCGGGAAGGGCGCCGAACGGTCCTTCGAGCGGCTCCGCGTCGGAGACAACATCATCGCCCTCGGCACCGTGCGCACCTACACCACGAACGTCGACGGCACCGAAGAGAAGGCCGAGCAGTTCGTCGCCTCACGCATCGGCCACGACCTCAACACCACCGACTACACCGTCCAGCGTCGACGCTCAGCCACACAGCAGCGAACCCCAGACCGCAACCCACCCGCCACACCGGCCGCAGCTCACGGCGACAGGAAGCACCCGCCTCCCGCACCTCCACCACCCGCCGAACCCATCAACCGCTGAACGGCCGGAGGCCTGCCATGACCCGCCACACCAACCTCGAGCCGGACGACACCTGGGACGACCCGCCGACCCCACGAGCCAGGATCATCAACTGGCAACTCTTGAGCGCCGACGACGCCGAACACGAATGGCTCGCGCTCAACGCCTGGGTCGACTGGCTCCGTCAAGAGTTCGGCCTCCCCGCCCAGATCATCCCGCCCGCCTGGCACCGCCACCCCGAACTCGTCTGGGAACTCTCCGCGCTGCACCAGCACTGGCTCAACGCCTACGACCCGCAACAACACGCCTCCGCACCCATCGGCTGGCTCGCCGACTTCCACGCCGCCCGCCACCGCCTGCGCGAATGGGTCACCGCCTCCGGCACCCGCCTCGACCGCGACCGCCCCACCCGCATCACCACCTGGCCCGGCGAGGACGCAACCGACCCACCAGAAGACGCCCCGATCACCCACCGCGACCGCGACTTCCTCACCTTCCTCCACGCCGACATCCAACGCCGCCGCGACGACGACGAGCCCTTCCGGCGCAGTGGTGGGTGACGACGATGAACCAGCAACGCGACACCGCGGCGAGGTCACACCACCACGCTCCCGCACGGAATCCTGGAAGGGTCTCGCAGAGGTCGGCGGGAGCGAGCAGCGAGCTGGGCACTCGGCAGAAGCTGACCGTGGCAGAGCTGTGTGCCGAGCTACGGATCGCGAGATCGACCTTCTACGACTGGCGGGCTAAGAGGACCGCGCCGCGGTGCATCAAGTTGCCCAACGGTGAGCTACGTGTGCGCCGCGGCGACCTCGATGCCTGGCTGAATTTCCGGCAGGAACCGGAGCCGTGACCGAGACGACCTACGACGTTCGGGTCCGAAAGACCAAGATCTACAAGGGCACGCGGGTCACGACCTACTACGTGCGCTGGGCCGTCAACGGACGCGACGTCAAAGAGCCGTTCCGCAACTCGGCGCAGGCCGAGAGCTTCCGTTCCGACTTGATCGCGGCGGCGCGCAAGGGCGAGGCCTTCTACGTTGACACCGGGCTCCCAGTCTCGATGAAGCGTGCCGAGGCGAGGATGTCCTGGTACGAACTCGTCTGCGACTACGTCGACACGAAATGGCCTCACTCGGCCGCGACAACCCGACGCACGATCGCCGAAGCGCTCACCGCGGCCACCTGCCTGATGTTCAGCAACGAACGCGGCATCCCGGACGGCGTCCAGTTGCGCGCAGCACTGAAACGGTGGGCGTTCAACACCAACCGGCGCGAGGAGCCGAATCAGCCAGCCTGGGCGAGCGACGCCCTGCGATGGGCGGCCAGCCACAGCAGACCGGCCTCGGATCTCGCCGATACCCACGTGCTGCGCAACCTCGTCAACGGCCTCGCAGTGCGCCTCGACGGTGGCGCCAGGGCGACCAGCGTCATCTCACGGTGGCGGAAGATCCTCTACAACCTGGCCGAGTACGCGATCGAGCGGAAGGTGCTCGTCACCAACCCGCTCCCCACCGTCAAGCAGCCGGCGCACCGCATCGCCGAGGTCGACCGGCGCTGCGTCGCCAACCCGAGCCAGGCCCGCGACTTGCTCGTCGCCGTCGCCGCCCAGAGCGTCACCGGGCAGCGCCTCAAGGCCTACTTCGGCTGCCTCTACTACGCCGCGCTCCGCCCCGAAGAAGCCGCCGAGCTACGCCGCGACAACCTCGACCTCCCCGACAACGGCTGGGGCTGGATCTACCTGGAAGCAGCCAAGCCCCACGCCGGCGGCGAATGGACCAACACAGGCAACGCGCGAGACGACCGGCCCCTCAAACAGCGCGAGCCGGGCGAGGTACGCAAGGTCCCGTCGCCACCCGAGCTCACAGCGCTGCTGCACCACCACCTCGACACCTTCGGCACCACACCCGACGGGCGCCTGTTCGTCGGCGAACGCAACACCGACCACCTCCCCGCCTTCACCGTGTTCCGCGTCTGGAACCGCGCCCGCGAGGCAGTCTTCGGCACCGACGCGAAACGCCTGCTGGTCGCGCTGCGCCCCTACGACCTGCGCCACGCCGCCGTCTCCACCTGGCTCAACTCCGGCGTCCCAGCGACAAAGGTCGCAACCTGGGCCGGACACTCCGTCGACGTCCTGCTCAAGATCTACGCCAAGTGCATCGACGGCGACGACGACCAGCATCGCTCCATGATCGAACAGGCCCTCAAGCGGCCGGGACCGGCCCAAAAACTTGGCCACGTATTTGCCAAGAACACCCGTAGAGAGCCGCCCAGAGCCGTGGACGGCCGGACAAACGGCAACGGCCCCCCACCTACGTTCTAGCAGGTGAGGGGCCGTTTTCCTGGCGTAGCCCCGACGGGATTCGAACCCGCGCTACCGCCTTGAGAGGGCGGCGTGCTAGGCCGCTACACAACGGGGCCGTTGCGACCGAGGTCGCGAGGTGAAACTTTACCCGAGCCTTGCTCCGACTCCAAACCGGCTGGAGATCGGTGCGGGCCGTGCCGGGCGCTGGGGTACCAGGACTCGAACCTAGACTAACTGAACCAGAATCAGTCGTGCTGCCAATTACACCATACCCCACTGGATCGGGCGGGTATCCCGCTCGACCGCCCGGTAAGGATAGCGGTCGGAGGGGGTCCGATCCAAACCGGCTGGACGGCCGCGCCGCAGCTCAGCGAGACGTGGGGAACATCACCACGAAACGGGCGGCGGCGCGGGCCGAGGGGCCGGTCAGCCGATGCGGGAGAGGGCGGCGTCGAGGCGGGTGAGGGTGCGGTCGCGGCCGAGCAGCTCCAGCGACTCGAACAGCGGCGGCGACACCCGGCGCCCGGTGACGGCGACGCGGACGGGGCCGAAGGCGTGCTTGGGCTTCAGGCCCAGTTCGTCCACGAGCGCCGAGCGCAGCCCCGCCTCGATCGTCTCCGTCGACCACTTCTCCAGCGACGCCAGCCGGTCCCGGGCGGCGAGCAGCACCGGCCGCGCGTCGTCCGTCAGCACCTTGGCGACGGCGTCGTCGTCGAACGCGACGGCGCCAGGGGCGAACAGGAAGCCGAGCATGCCGACCGCTTCGTCGAGCACCGTCATGCGCTCCTGGACGAGCGGGGTGGCGGCGCGCAGCAGCTCCAGCGAGGCGTCCGGCACGGGCGACGGCAGCACGCCGGCCGCCTGCAGGTACGGCACCATCCGGTCGGCGAGGTCGTCGGAGGGCAGCCGGCGCAGCCAGACGCCGTTGATGGCCTCGGCCTTCTTGAGGTCGAACCGGGCCGACGCGGAGTTGACGCGGGTGACGTCGAAGGCGGCGGCCATCTCGTCCATGGAGAAGACCTCGACGTCGTCGCCGATGGACCAGCCGAGCAGGGCGAGGTAGTTGAGCAGCCCCTCGGGCAGGAACCCGCGGTCGCGGTAGAGCTGCAGCGACGACTCGGGGTCGCGCTTGGACAGCTTGCGGTTCCCCTCCCCCGTGACCAGCGGCAGGTGCCCGAACCGCGGCAGCGGCCCGGACGCGAACCCGATGTCGCGCAGCGCCTGGTGCAGGACCAGCTGGCGCGGCGTCGACGACAGCAGGTCCTCGCCGCGCAGCACGTGCGTGATGCCCATCAGCGCGTCGTCGACCGGGTTGACCAGCGGGTAGAGCGGCCGGCCGTTGGCGCGGACGATGACGTAGTCGAACAGGTTGAACCGGTCGACGGTGATCTCGCCGCGGATGAGGTCGACGAACGTGACGTCCTGGTCGGGCATGCGCAGCCGGAGGACGGGCTTGCGGCCCTCGTCGACGAACGCGGCGATCTCGGCGTCGGACAGCGACCGGCACTTGCCGTCGTACCCGCTCGGCTTCCCGGCCGCCCGGGCCGCCTCGCGCCGCTCGTCCAGCTCCTCGGGCGTGCAGTAGCAGTGGTACGCGTGGCCGGCCTCCATCAGCCGCGCCGCGGCGTCGGCGTAGAGCTCGTGCCGCAGCGACTGCCGGTACGGCGCGTGCGGGCCGTCGACGTCGGGGCCCTCGTCCCAGTGCAGCCCGAGCCAGCGCAGCGCCTCGAGCATCGCCTCGTACGACTCCTCGCTGTCGCGCGCGGCGTCGGTGTCCTCGATGCGGAACACGAACGTGCCGCCGAAGTGGCGCGAGAAGGCCGAGTTGTAGAGGGCGGTGCGGATCACGCCCACGTGCGGGTTGCCCGTGGGGGACGGGGAGAAGCGCACGCGGACGTCGGCCGGCGCGACGTCGCCGAGCACCAGAGCGTCCGACGAGCCGGAGCCGTCAGTCACAGCAGATCACCTTTGGTTTCGGGGAGGAACGGATGGACGGCAGGCTACCGTCAGTCGGCGGCGACGACGGGGTTGGCGAGCACGCCGATCCCCTCGACGGTGACGGCGACGTGGTCGCCCGCCGTGATCGGCCCGACGCCGGCCGGCGTGCCGGTGAGGATGACGTCGCCGGGCAGCAGCGTGAACGCCGCGCTGATGTACTCGACGAGCGTCGCGACGTCGAAGATCAGCTGCGACGTGCGGCCGTGCTGGCGCTCCTCGCCGCCGACGCGGCAGCGCACCGCGAGGTCGGCGGGGTCGAGGTCGGTCTCGATCCACGGCCCGAGCGGGCAGAACGTGTCGAAGCCCTTGGCCCGGGCCCACTGGTTGTCGGTCTTCTGCAGGTCGCGCGCGGTGACGTCGTTGCCGCAGGTGTAGCCGAAGATCACCTCGGACACGCGGTCGCGCGGCACCGACTTCGCGATGCGCCCGATGACGACGGCCAGCTCGGCCTCGTGGTGCACGTTGCCCGACTGCGGCGGCAGCACGATCGGCTCGTCCGGCCCGATGACCGACGTGTTCGGCTTGAGGAACAGCAGCGGCTCCTCGGGCAGCGGGTTGGACATCTCGGCGGCGTGGTCGGCGTAGTTGCGCCCGACCCCGATGACCTTGCTGCGCGGGATGACCGGCGCCAGCAGCCGCACGTCCTCGAGCGCCAGCTTCTCACCGGTCAGCTGCGGCGTCCGGTAGAGCGGGTCGCCTTCGAGGACCGCGATGACGGTCGCTCCGCTGTCGTCCTGTCCCACCGCTCCGAAGCGTGGGTCGTCCCCCGTCGTGAACCTCGCGATACGCACGTGGGTGAGGGTATCTCGCCGCGAGAATCACCCTAGCCATGAACAGGTCGTCACATCTAGGGTCATGGTGCATGACCGACGCCTCGACGACGCGGCACGCCAACGGTGAAGGTGCGGACGTCGGTGAGCTCGTGGCGCGCTACGACGAGGAGCTGCCCGCCCGCCGGTTGTCCGGCCGCGTGGCGCTGGCCGTCGGCGTCGCCTGCTTCGCCGTCGCCCTGTTCGTGCTGCGCCAGGTGTTCTGGCCGCTCAGCGCCGGCAACCAGTACTACCTCATGCTGTTCCTGGCGTTCGTGCTGCCGCTGGTCTTCCTCTGCTACCGCGGGGTGACGACGCGCGCGCGGGCCGACCTCGCCAGCCCGCTGGAGCAGCGCCCCGACAACCCCGGCCCGCTGGACTGGACGCTGGCGGCGCTCGCCCTGGTGGCCTGCCTCTACCCGGTCCTGCCGGTCACGCTGGGCGACTCCGGCGGCGGCTTCGACGCGTTCCTGGACCGGCAGGGCTCGCTGACCGGCCTGGACGTCCTCATGGGCGCGATCGTGCTGGTGCTGGTGATCGAGGCGACGCGGCGGACGACCGGCTGGGTGCTGCCGATCGTGTGCGTCGCGTTCCTGGCGTACGCGTACTACGGCGGTTTCCTGCCGCAGTCGTGGCCGGGCGCGCACGCGGGCATCGACTTCGACCAGATCATCAACGCGCTGTACAACGACCCCAGCGGCTTCTACGGCATCCCGCTCGACGTCTGCGCCACGTACATCGTGCTGTTCACGATCTACGGCGCGGTGCTCGACCGCACCGGCGCCGGGCGCTTCTTCATCGACCTCAGCTTCGCGATCTTCCGCCGGTCGCGGACGGCGCCGGGGCGGACGGTGGCGCTGTCGGGCTTCCTGCTGGGCACGGTCTCGGGGTCCGGGACGGCGACGGCGGTCGGCCTCGGCGCGGTGACGTGGCCGGTGCTGCGCAAGGCCGGCTACCCGCGCGAGAACGCCGGCGGCATGCTGGCGGCGTCGGGCATCGGCGCGATCCTGTCGCCGCCGACGCTGGGCGCGGCGGCCTTCATCATCGCCGAGTACCTGGGCGTCTCGTACCTCGACGTGCTGGTGTGGGCGCTGGTGCCGACGCTGCTCTACTACCTGGGCATCGTGCTGGCGATCGAGATCGACGCGCGCAAGGCCGGCGTCGACGCCGTCGAGGTGGAGCGGAAGAACCCGTGGCGGCTGCTGGCACGCTCCGGCTACCACTTCCTGTCCCTCGGCGTCATCGTCGCGTTCCTGGCGGCCGGCCTGACGCCGTTCCGCGCGGTCGTCTACGCGACCGCTGTCGCCGTCGGGTTCGGCATCGTCGACGCGGTCGTGCGGCGGCGCGGCCGCGACTGGGCCGGCGTGGCCGCCGAGACGGCGCGCGTGCTCTACCTGTCGCTGTCCGACGGCGTGCGCTCGGTGCTGCCGGTGGCCGCGGTGTGCGCGGCCGCGGGGATCATCGTCTCGACGATCACCAAGACCGGCCTCGGCCAGGTGCTGTCCGACCTGCTCATCGACACCGCGTCGGCGGTCTCCGACAACGCGACCGTCGTGCTGGTGCTGAGCGCGGTGCTGGCCGCGGTCGCGATCCTGGTGCTCGGGCTGGCGGTCCCGGTGACGGCGTCGTTCATCATCAGCTGGGTGGTCATCGGCCCAGCGCTGCTGGACCTCGACGTGTCCGCGCCGGCCGTCGCGATGTTCATCTTCTACTTCTCCGTGCTGTCCGAGGTGTCGCCGCCGACGGCGCTCGCGGCGGTCGCCTCGGCGGCGATCACCGGCGGCAAGGTCATCGCGACGATGTGGCAGGCGTGCAAGTACGCGCTGCCGGCGTTCCTGGTGCCGCTGGCGTTCGTGCTGACGGACAACGGCTCGGCGCTGCTGCTGGAACGCCCGGCCGGCGACGTCGTCTGGACCGTCGCGGTGTCGGCGGTCGCCGTCGCGGCCCTGGCCGCGGCCGCCGGCGGCTGGATCGTCCGCCGGGCAGGCGCCGCCGAGCGCACGCTCTGCGCCGTCGCCGCCTGCCTGCTGCTCTACCTGCAGCCGGTGTCCATCGCGCTCGGCGCCGGCGTGCTCGCCGCCGCCGTCGTCGTCAACCTCACCACGTCGTCGTCCCGCACCCGAGAGGAACTCCCGACATGAGAACTCGCGTCGTCACCCGGCTGGTGGCAGGACTGCTCGCGACCGGCCTCGCGGTGTCCGCCTGCGGCGGCCGCCAGAGCACCTCGCCCAGCGACGACGACGGCGGCGACGCCGGCGCGTGCGAGGCCGGCTCGGGCCGGATGACCATCGCGACCGGCAACTCCACCGGCGTCTACTACGCGCTCGGCGGCGGCCTGGCGCAGCTGATCGGCGACGAGACCGACATCACCGCGACGGCGGCCGAGACCGGCGCGTCCGTGCAGAACATCCAGCAGCTGGTGGCCGGCGACTACGACCTCGCCTTCTCGCTGGCCGACACCGCCGCCGACGCCACCGAGGGGACCGCCGCGTTCGACGAGCCGCAGCCGGTGTCGGCGCTCGGGCGCATCTACCCCAACTACACGCAGGTGGTGGTGCGCGCCGACTCCGGCATCACGTCGATCCAGGACATGGCCGGCAAGACCATCTCGACCGGGTCGCCGAACTCCGGCACCGAGGTCATCGCGCACCGGCTGCTGGAGGCGGCCGGCCTGGACCCCGCGAGCGACGTGCAGGCGCAGCGGCTGGACCTCACCAAGACCGTCGACGGCATGAAGGACGGCTCGATCGACGGGCTGGTGTGGTCCGGCGGCCTGCCCACCGCCGCGATGACCGACCTGTTCACGGCCCTGGGCGACGACGTGACGTTCATCGACATCACGCCGCAGCTGCCCGCGTTGCAGGAGCTCAACCCCGTCTACACCGAGGCCGAGATCCCGGCCGAGACCTACGGGACGAACGCCGCGGTGCCGACCATCGTCGTGCCCAACGTGCTGCTGGTCCGCGACGACCTCGACGACGGCACGGCGTGCGCGCTGACGAAGCTGGTCTACGAGAACGTGGAGGCGCTGACCGCGGTGCACGTGGCGGCCGCCGACATCGACGCCGCGATGGCGACGGAGATCGACCCGATCCCGCTGCACCCGGGCGCCGAGCAGGCCATCGAGGAGCTCAACTGAGCACGGCGAGGTTGTGGAACGCCCGGCGGACGACGGCGATGCCGGTGCCGGCACGGCTGGGATGGACGCGGTTGGTGAGCAGCACGAAGTAGCGGCCGAGCTCGGGGTCGGCGAACAGGCTGGTGCCGGTGAACCCGGTGTGGCCGAACGTCGCCGGCCCCACGAGGTCGCCGGCCGGTGAGCCGATGTCGTCGTAGCCCTGCCAGGTGAGCGCGCGGACCTCGCCGAGGTGCGCGGTGCGCGGCCGGGTCATCGCCGCGAACGTCGCGGGGTGCAGCAGCACGCGCTCGGCCCGGTTGGCCAGCAGCGCGCGGCCCAGCCGGGCGAGGTCGTCGACGCCGCCGAACAGGCCGGCGTGAGCGGCCACCCCGCCGAGGACGACGGCGTTCTCGTCGTGCACCTCGCCGGTGACGACGCGCCCGCGCCACGGGCAGTCCTCGGTGGCGACGCACCGCTCGCGGTCACCGGCCTCCGGGGTGAACCGCAGCGACGCGGCACCGGCGGGCGCCGCGACGTACCGCTCGACCAGGACGTCCAGGGTGGTGGCCGCGGCCGCCTCGGCCATCAGCCCGAGCAGCATGAGGCCCTGCGACGAGTACTCGACGGCCTCCCCCGGTGCTCGCCGCGGCGGCAGCACCCACAGACCGTCGAGCATGGCGTCGCGGGTCGGGTGGTCGCGGTACATCGGCACCTGGCCGGGCAGCCCGGACGTGTGCAGCATGAGGTCGCGGGCGGTCAGCGCCTCCTTGGTCGAGCCGCGGAAGAACGGCAGCAGGTCGCCGACGGCGGTGCCGAGCGTCAGCGCGCCCTCCTCGAGCAGCGCCATGACGGCCAGCCCGGCGATCGGCTTCGTCACCGACGCGAGGTCGAACAGGTCGCCGCGGGCCAATGCCGGCCCGTCCCACGAGCGGGTGCCGAGCACGCCGCCGGCCAGTTCGCCGTCCGCCGTGCCGACCGACCAGGCGGCCGCGGAGAACACCCGTTCCTCGCGCGCCCGGGCCAGCAGCGCCTCGATGCGTGCGGCGCTCACGCGATGCCCTCGGCGGCCTCGGGCGGCAGCATGGCCTGCAGCGTCGCCGACAGCAGCCTGGCCTGCTCGGCCACCAGCGGCCCGAGCACCGCGGCCGACTCGGCGTTCAGCGTGAAGCTCAGCCCGCTGACGACCAGCGCGCCGGCGACCACGCCGCGGTGGTGGGTGACGGCCGCGGCCAGCGAGCGCACCGGTTCGCCGTCGTCGTAGGCGTACTCACCGGGCAGCGCCCGGCCCTCGGCCGCGGCCAGCATGGCCGTGCCCGCCGCGCACTCCTCCAGCGGCACCGGCACCCCCAGCCGCGGCGAGACCCGGTAGGCCTGGTCGGGCTCGACGTTGTCGACGACGACGGCCGCGGCGCCGGAGCGGATGGCGTACGACGCGGTCAGGCCGGTGCGCACGTGCAGGTCGTCGAGGCTGCGACGCACCAGCGGCCGGTCCTTCAGCGCGCCCAGTGTCGCGGCCGCGACGCCGACCAGGGCGGGCCCGACGGTGTAGGCGCCGGCGCCGAGCGGGCGGACGTAGCCCAGTGCCGTCAGCGACCGCAGCAGCCGGTGCGCCGTCGGCTTGGTGATGCCCACGCGCGCGGCGAGGTCGCCGAGCCGCTGCGGGCCCGCGCCGGCCGCCAGCTCGGCGACCAGCGCGAACGCCTTCTCGACGGACCCGCCCGACGGCGGCAGTGGTAAGGCCTCGGTCACGCCGCACATCCTAGCAGCGTTCCGAAATGCGGAACGGGACTTACATATCGCTGAACGTTGCTCCACTCTTGTCCGCCATGGACGCAACCGCATCGGGACCGGGCCGGCGCCTCAGCCGCCGGTCCGTGCTCCGGCTGGCCGGTCTCACCGTGCCCGCCGTCGCGCTGTCCGGCCTGCTCACCGGGTGCGGCGACGGCGCCGGCAGCACGTCCGGACGGCGCACGCTGCGGGTGTCGCAGGCCGGCGAGCCGCGCACGCTGGACCCGCAGAAGCAGGGCGACATGCCCTCGATGAACGTGCTGATCAACATCTTCGACACGCTCACCGGCCGGGACGAGCACAACGAGCTGGTGCCGCGGCTGGCGCTGGAGTGGACCGCGATCGACGACCTCACCTGGCGGTTCCGGCTGCGCGAGGGCGTCACGTTCCACAACGGCGAGCCGTTCGACGCCGAGACCGTGCGCTTCAGCATCGAGCGGCTGCTGAACCCGGACACCGCCTCGCCGATCGTGGAGCTGCGCTACGTCACAGGCGTCACCGTCGTCGACCCGTACACCGTGCACCTGAACACCAGCCAGCCCGACCCGATCATCCCGGAGAAGCTGTCGCTGTTCGGCGGCGTCATGGTCCCGCCGGCCTACCTGCAGGAGACCGGCGACGCCGGTTTCGCCGAGCACCCGGTCGGCTGCGGACCGTTCCGGTTCGTCGAGTACCAGCGCGCCGTCCAGGTCGAACTGGCGGCGCACGACGACCACTGGGCCGGCCCGCCGCCCGTCGACACGCTGATCTTCAAGCCGATCCCCAACCCGGCGTCGGCACTGGCCGCCCTGCAGAGCGACGAGGTCGACCTCGTCACCGGCCTGGTGCCCGACGCCGCGCTGCAGTTGCAGGGCTACCAGGGCGTCCGGATCAGCAACCACCCCGGCATCCGGACGTCGTACCTGTCGCTGGACACCGAGGACCCGGTGCTCGCCGACAAGCGGGTGCGCCAGGCGCTCAACCACGCCGTCGACGTCCCTCAGCTGATCGAGGCGGTGCTCGACGGCAAGGCCCGCGAGGTGCCGACGATGATCCCGCGCGAGTCGTTCGGGTTCGACGACTCCGTCCAGCCCTACGCCCGCGACCTGCACCGGGCCCGCGCGCTGCTGGCCGAGGCGGGGCATCCGGACGGCTTCCGCACCACGCTCACCGCGTCGAACAACGACGCGTTCGTCGCCCAGGCCATCTCCGGGCTGCTCGCCCGGGTCGGCGTGGACGCCCGGGTCGAGCTGCTCGACCCGGCCATCTACTCCGAGCGGCTGACGTCGGACAACCGGCGCGCGCTCGGACCGGTCTACCTGGCCGCCAGCACCGGCTGGACGCTCGACGGCGCCAGCAACGTGCAGTCGAACGTGCGCCGCGACCGCCGGCAGAGCCGGTGGACGTCTGACGAGGCGGACGCGCTGATCGACGCCGAGGAGCTGTCGGTCGACCCGGACCGGCGGCGGGCGGCGTTCGCCGAGTTGCAGCGGCTGCTCGAGGAGGAGGCGCCGTTCGTGTTCCTGTACCAGATCGACACCATCCTGGTGCACAACGACCGGGTCGCCTGGCGGCCCAACGTCACCGGCGCGCTGGCGATGGACCGCGCGGAGGTGACCGATGACTGAGCGCACCGTCGTCGCCGGCCGGACCACGGACCCGCCGCCGGCGCCCGCCGCGCCACGACCGGGCCGCGCCCGCGCCGTCCTGCTCGGCGTCGGCTCGAAGCTGCTGTCGGCGCTGATCGTCATGTTCCTGGCCGCCACCGGAACGTTCCTGCTGGTGCGCATCTCCGGCGACCCGCTGGCGCTGCTGCTGCCGCCGGACGCGACCGCCGAGCAGGCCGACCAGCTGGCGGCGACGCTCGGCCTGGACCAGCCGCTGCTCGCGCAGTACGGCGACTACCTGGCCGGGCTGGTCCGGCTCGACCTCGGCGACTCCATCTTCTACAACCAGCCGGTCTCCGAGGTGATCGCCGACCGGCTGCCGGCGACCGCGCTGCTCGCGGTGTCGGCGCTGGCGGTGGCGCTGGTCATCGCCGTGCCGGCCGGCATCGCGGCGGCCATGCGGCGTGGCCGGGCCGCCGACAAGGGCATCATGGCGCTGGTCCTGGTCGGCCAGTCGACGCCGGCGTTCTGGGTCGGCATCGTGCTGATCCTGGTGTTCGCGGTGCAGCTGCAGGTGCTGCCGGCGTCGGGATACGGCACGTTCGCGCACCTGGTGCTGCCGGCCGTCACGCTCGCGGTGTACTCCGTCGCCGTCGTCGCCCGGCTGCTGCGCTCGTCGCTGATCGACGTCATGTCCTCCGACTACCTGCGCACCGCGACGGCGAAGGGATACGGCCCGACCCGCGCTGTCCTCTCGCACGGGCTGCGCAACGCGTCGCTGCCGGTGGTCACCGTCGTCGGGCTGGAGGTCGGGTCGCTGCTGGGCGGCGCGATCCTCACCGAGCAGGTGTTCAGCTGGCCCGGCCTCGGGCGGCTCGCCGTCGAGGCGATCTCGAACCGGGACCTGCCGCTCGTGCAGGGCACGGTGCTGCTGTTCGCGGCGATCTTCGTGGTGATCAACCTGCTCGTGGACCTCTCGTACCGCCTCCTCGACCCCCGCGTCCGGATGGAGAAGTGATGGCCGACGTCTCGATCGCGGCCTCGGCCGGGGCCGCCGCCCGCACCGCCCGTTCGCACAACGCGTGGCGCGCGCTGCTGGTGAACCGCTGGGGCCTGACGGCGATGGCGTTCCTCGCCGTCGTGGTGCTGGCCGCCGTCCTGGCGCCGGTGATCGCGCCGCACGACCCGCAGACGCAGGACCTGCTCGGACGCCTCGCCCCGCCCGCGTGGGCCGGCGGCGACGCGAGCCACCTGCTGGGCACCGACCACCTCGGCCGCGACGTGCTGAGCCGGCTGATCTACGGCAGCCGGGTGTCGCTGCTGGTCGGCGTCGCGGCGGCACTGATGGCCGGCGTCATCGGCGCGATCGTCGGGCTGGTGGCCGGCTACTACGGCGGCTGGGCCGACCGCGTGCTGATGCGGCTGGCCGACGTCCAGCTGGCGTTCCCGTCGATCCTGCTGGCGCTGGCCGTCGTCGCGTTCCTCGGCACCGGCCTCTGGATCGTCATCGTCGTCCTCGGCGTCACCGGCTGGGTGTCGTACGCGCGCGTCGTCCGCTCCGAGGTGGTCAGCCTGAAGACCCGCGACTTCGTGACGGAAGCGCGGGCCATCGGGGTGGGCGACGCGACGATCATCCGGCGGCACCTGCTGCCGAACGTCAGCGCGCCGCTGGCCACCATCGCCACGCTCAACGTCGCCGCGGCCATCGTCGCCGAGAGCGCGCTGAGCTTCCTCGGGCTGGGCGTGCCCAGCGACGTGCCGACCTGGGGCAGCATGCTCGCCGACGGGCAGCTGTACCTGGGCACGTCGTGGTGGATCGCGGTCTTCCCCGGCCTGGCGCTGATGCTGACCTCCCTGGCGATCAACATCACCGGAGACGCGATCCGGGACGCCACCGACCCGAAGGCCTACCGCCGATGACCCCACTGCTGCGCATCCGCGACCTGACGGTCGACTTCGAGCTGGACGGCGAGACCGTGCACGCGGTCCGCGGCGTGTCGCTGGAGGTGGCCGCCGGCGAGACGCTCGCGCTGGTCGGCGAGTCCGGCAGCGGCAAGACCGCGACGGCGCTGTCGATCCTGCGGCTCAACCCGCAGCCGCCGTGCGTCTACCCGGCCGGGACGATCGAACTGGACGGCGCCGACCTGCTGGCCCGGCCCGAGCCGGCGCTGCGGCCGGTCCGCGGCAACGACGTCGCGATGATCTTCCAGGACCCGATGACCAGCCTGAACCCGCTGAAGAAGGTGGGCCGGCAGATCGGCGAGGCGCTGCGCCTGCACCGCGGGGTGGGCCGCCGCGACGTCGGCCCGGCCGTCGTCGAGGCGCTGGCCGAGGCGGGCGTGCCGCGCCCCGACGAGCGCGCCGGCCAGTACCCGCACGAGCTGTCCGGCGGGCTGCGCCAGCGCGCCATGATCGCGATGGCGCTGGTGACCCGGCCGCGGCTGCTCATCGCCGACGAGCCGACGACGGCGCTGGACGTCACCGTGCAGGCGCAGATCCTGGAGCTGCTGGCGCGGCTGCAGGACCGGCACGGCATGGCGATCCTGCTCATCACGCACGACCTCGGCGTCGTGGCCGACGTCGCCGACCGGGTCGCGGTGATGCGGGCCGGCGAGATCGTCGAGACCGCCCGCTGCGAGGAGCTGTTCGCGGCGCCGTCGCACGAGTACACCCGCAACCTGCTGGCGGCCACGCCGCGGCTGATCGAGGGGGCGTCGCGATGATCGAGCTGGACCGGCTGCGCATGGAGTTCCCCGGCCGCGGCGGCCGCCCGCCCACGGTCGCCGTCGACGACGTGAGCCTGACCGTCGAGCCGGCCGAGACGCTCGCCGTCGTCGGCGAGTCCGGGTCGGGCAAGACGACGCTGACCCGGCTGCTGCTCGGACTGCTGCGCCCGACCTCGGGGACGGTGCGCGTGGCCGGCACCGACCCCGCCGCCTGCGGCCCGGCCGAGCTGAAGCGGCTGCGGCGACAGCTGCAGGTGGTCTTCCAGGACCCCTACTCGAGCATGAACCCGCGGCTGCGCGTCGCCGACATCGTCGCCGAGCCGCTGGTCACGCACGAGCCGAAGGCTCGCGGCCGGGCCGGACGGGACTGGCGGGCGGCCCGGGTCGGCGAGCTGCTGGAGGCGGTCGGGCTGGACGCCGGCGCCGCCCGCCGCTACCCGCACGAGTTCTCCGGCGGACAGCGCCAGCGCATCTCCATCGCCCGCGCGCTGGCGCTGAACCCGGAGATCGTCGTGCTGGACGAGCCGACCAGCGCGCTGGACGTCAGCGTGCAGGCGCAGGTGCTCGACCTGCTCGCCGCGCTGAAGCGCGAGTTCGGCCTGACCTACGTGTTCGTCTCGCACAACCTGGCCGTGGTGAGCCGCATCGCCGACCGCGTCGCCGTCATGAAGGACGGAGCCGTCGTCGAGCTGGGCGAGACCGCGGCGCTGTTCGCCGCGCCGTCGCACCCGTACACGCGGGCGCTCATCGACGCCGTCCCCGAGCCCGATCCGGCCCGGTCGCGGTTGCGCGCGTCGCGGAGCGGCCGATGACGTCAGCCCAGCCGCGTCAGCACCAGCCCGGCGCCGCCGAGCAGCGCCGACACGTCCTCGTCGACGTCGGCGACGACCAGGTGCGGCCGCTCCGCCTCGGCGCTCCACGACGTCACCGCGAGCAGGCGGTCCTCGATGCGGTCGCGGAAGGCCTGGCCGGCGGCGCGGGCCTCGCCGTGCACGATGAACCGGCCCGGCGCGAACAGGTGCTGGATGTTGATCAGGCCGAGCGCGAGGTGGTCGGCGTAGCGGTCGAGCACCGCGGCGGCCGCGGGCTCCGGGCGCCGCACCAGGTCGGCCAGGCCGGTGACGCCGTCGAGGCCGGCCGCCGTGGCCGCGCGCCGCAGCCAGGCCGTCGTCGCGACGGTCTTCCAGCAGCCCAGGCTGCCGCACGTGCACATCTCGCCCTCGGCGGCGACGATCATGTGTGCGCCGCTGCGCCCGCCCGGCGGCGCGATGACCTGGCCGTCGTAGAGGATGCCGACGCCCAGCGTCTCGCCGGTGGTCACCGACGCGAACGAGCGGCGGCCGCGGCCCTGCCCGAACCAGCGGTCGCCCATGGCCTGCAGCCGGGCCCGGTGCTCGGCGACGGCGGGGGCGCGGCCGTGCTTCGCGACGACGTCGGACAGCGGGAAGCCCTGCAGCTGCGGCAGGTCCAGCAGCTCGACGATGGCGCCGGTGTGGACGTCGACCAGGCCGGGGCAGGCGATGCCGATGCCGCGGACCCGCTGGAACGTGAAGCACTGCGCGGCGACGTCGGCGATGACCGCCTCGATGTCGGCGCCTCCGGCGTCGGCGTGGAAGGACCGTTCGACCAGCTGGCGCAGCTGACCGTCGTCGTCGACGGCGGCCGCGCGCACCAGCCCGGGGAGCAGCTCGACCGCGCCCAGCATCGTCGCGCCCTCCTTCCGGGCATGGGGAGAAGGAGATGACTGTACGCCAGCTCGACGAGCTGACCTGGGCCGAGCTGCGGGCCGTCGCGCCGGCCTCGATCGCGCTGCTGCCGATCGGCTCGCAGGAGCAACACGGCGCCCGGCTGCCGCTGGGCGCGGACACGCTGCTGGTGCGGTCCGTCGTGGCCCGCGCGCTCACGGAGGAGCTGCCCGAGGTCGTGCTGCTGCCGGCGCTGCCGTACGGGCTGAGCCCGCACCACCGGTTCGCCGCCGCGGTGACGCTGACGGCGTCCACCCTGCAGGCCGTGCTCGCCGAGGTGTTGGACAGCCTGGTCGACTGCGGGTTCCGCCGCCTGATGATCGTCAACGGGCACGGCGGCAACGACGAGCCGATGCGACTGGCCGTGAAGTCCGCCGCGCTGCGCCACGACGTCGCCGTCGCGGCCGCCAACTACTGGAGCCTCGGCTCGCCCGGCCGCTCCCCCGGCCACGCCGGCCGGTTCGAGACGTCGCTGCTGCTGGCGGCGGAGCCCGCGCTGGTCCGGCCCGTCACCGCGGGCGCTTCCGCGTCGCCGTCCCCGCCGCCGCTGTTCGAGCACCCGCCGTACCCGGGCCTGGTCGCCGAGCGGCACGGCGAGTGGGCCCGCGCCGGCGGCGTCACCGACGACGCGAGCGGCGCGGCCGCCGACCACGACCTGCTGGCCGGGCTCGGCGCCCGGCTGGCCGCCGCGATCCGGGCGTTCGACGAGGCGACCGCCGCCTCGCACGGCGCTCAGCACCACCGGGAAGGAAACAGCTAGATGCAGATCAGGTCCGTCGACGCGTGGGTGGTCAACCTCCCGCTCACCAACCCGTTCACCAGCTCGTTCGAGACCAAGACCGGCGAGACCCGCACCGTCGTGCGGATCCGCCTCGACGACGGCGTCGAGGGCTGGGGCGAGACGATGTGGGGCCGGCCGGTCGCCGCGCTGGTGCGCCGGCTCGGCGAGTCGCTGGTCGGGCGGAGCCCGTTCGACCTGGAGGCGTTCCACAGCACGCACACGATGGTGCCGTTCTTCCACGGCTACCTCGGCTACGCCGCGCTCGCCGCGCTCGACGTCGCCTGCTGGGACGCGATGGGCAAGCTCACCGGGCAGCCGCTGGTGAACCTGCTCGGCGGCCGGGTGCGCGACCGCGTCCCGATCACCGCCCTCGTCACCCGGGCCGACGCCGGCGACGTCGCCGCCCGGGACCTGCCGGGGGCGCTGGCCGAGCACGCGGCCTCGGTCGTGGCGTCCGGCGGGTTCACCGCGGTGAAGCTCAAGGGCACCCGCGACCCGTTCGGCGACGTCGAGATCCTGCGGGCCATCCGGTCCCGGCTGCCGGACGTCGACCTGCGGGTGGACCCCAACGCGGCGTGGTCGGTGCCGGACTCCGTCCGGGCCGGGCTGCGGCTGGAGGAGCTGGACCTGGAGTACCTGGAGGACCCGTGCGTCGGCATCGAGGGCATGGCCGAGGTGCGCCGCCGGGTCCGCATTCCGCTGTGCACCAACATGTGCGTCGTCCGGTTCGAGGACTTCGCGCCCGCCGTCCGGCTCGGCGCCGTCGACGTCGTGCACGGTGACGTCTACAAGTGGGGCAGCGTGTCGGCGACCAAGCACCTGGCCGCGCACTGCCAGACCTTCGGGCTCGGGATGAACCTGCACAGCGGCGGCGAGCTCGGCATCGCGACGGCCGCGCACCTCGCCGTCGTGGGCAGCACGCCGATCCTCGACCGCGCCATCGACAGCATGTACTACCTGCACGCCGACGACATCATCGAGCCGCTCGACCTCGCCGGCGGCTCGCTCGCCGTCCCGTCCGGCCCCGGCCTGGGCGTCCTCGTCGACGAGGAGAAGCTCGCGCACTACGCCGCGCTGAACGAGAAGGAAGGGGACCTGACCCACTGATGCCGTCCTACGCCACCGTGCCCGGCGCGCCGTCGCCGGCCGGACCCTACAGCCACGCCGCCGTCGCCCACGGGTTCCTCTACACGGCCGGGTTCGGCCCGCAGGACCCCGCCACCGGCCGCGTTCCCGACGACGTCGCCGAGCAGACCCGCCAGGTGCTGCGTAACGTCGGGACCGTCCTGGCCGCCCACGGCGCGTCCTTCGCCGACGTCGTCAAGGTGACCGTGCACCTGCAGCACCTGAAGCGCGACTTCGCCGCCTACAACGAGGCGTACGAGGAGTTCTTCCGGCCGCCGTTCCCCGTCCGCACCACCGTCGGGTCGGACCTCATGGACATCCTCGTCGAGGTCGACGTCGTCGCCGCATTGCCTACGCTGGACGGGTGATCCTGGCCGAGTCGCAGTGGCGGGCGCGCCTGCTCGCCCACGAGGCGCGCGTCGACGCGCTGGTGGGGGCGCACCTGTCGCGGCGGCGGGAGGGTGTGGCGCACCCCGTCCACGACTTCCTCTTCACCTACTACAGCTTCAAGCCGGCCCAGCTGCGGCGCTGGCACCCGGGGCTCGGCGTGGTGCTGGCGGGGTCGCCGCCGCACGCGTCGTGGTCGGGGTATGTCGCCGGGCCCTCCGGCGTCGCCGTCGGGACGGACGTCATCGAGCGGCGGGCGGCGACACTCGAGTGGGTGCGTGGGCTCCTCGCCGCGACGGCGTCGCGGCCCGCGCACACCGGCTGTTTCGGGCTGCACGAGTGGGCCATGGTCTACCGCACCCGCCCCGGCGACGTCCGGCACGAGACGTACCCGCTGCGGCTCGGCCACTCGGGGACGGACGAGGTGGTCGAGGCGCACCAGATCAGGTGCTCGCACTTCGACGCGTTCCGCTTCTTCACGCCGTCCGCCCGGCCCTTGAACACCCTGACGCCCACCCGCGAGCTGCAGCCGTCGATGGAGCAGCCGGGCTGCCTGCACGCCGGCATGGACCTCTACAAGTGGGCCTACAAGCTCACCCCGCTGGTGCCGTCCGAGCTGGTCGTCGACGCGTTCGAGCTGGCGGGCGAGATCCGCGAGCTCGACATGCGCGCCTCGCCGTACGACCTCAGCGACCTCGGCTACGCACCGGTCCGCATCGAGACGACGGAGGGCAAGCGCGAGTACGTCGAGCGGCAGCGCGCCTTCGCCGCCCGCGGCGCCGACGTCCGGGCGCGGCTGCTCGCGGAGTGCGAGCGCCTGCTCGACCCGGACGGCGTCAGCGCCCTCGCCCCCGGGTGATCCGATCGGACGGGTTGACGGCGCGGCTGCTCGCCGAGCACGAGCCCCCGCTCGACCCGGACGGCGTCAGCGCCCTCGCCCCCGGGTGATCCCGTCCGGACGGGTTGACGCCGGCGCCACCTGTTGGCACCACCGTCAACACGGCGCGACTGCTCGCCGAGCACGAGCCCCTGCTCGACCCGGACAGCGTCAGCGCCCTCGCCCCCGAGTGATCCGATCGGACGGGTTGACGCCGGCGCCACCTGTTGGTGCCAGCGTCAACATCTGTGGTGAGTAGCCCTGGCCGATCAAGCGCTCCGGCCCGCGGACGCCAGGCAGCCGCGGCCGATGTCACGGCACGCGGGCGAGCCACTCCTCGGTGCCGAACTTCGAGTCGACCAGCTCCTCGGCCAGCCGCAGCGTCTTCTCGTCCAGCGCGTCGTCGGTCAGGCCGTAGCGGGCCCGGAACGTCCCCACCATGCGGTCGATGACGTCGGCGCGCGCCAGCCCGGTCTGCGACCGCAGCGGATCGACCCGCTTGTTGGCGCTCTTCGTGCCCTTGTCGGAGAGCTTCTCGCGGCCGATGCGCAGCACCTCGAGCATCTTGGCCGCGTCGATGTCGTAGGCCATCGTCACGTGGTGCAGGACCACCCCGCCCGCCAGCCGCTTCTGGGCGGCGCCGGCGATCTTGCCGGCCGGTGAGGTGATGTCGTTGATGGGCTGGTAGCTGGCCTCGATGCCGAGGGCGCGCAGCGCCGCCACCACCCACTCGTCGAGGAAGGCGTAGGAGTCGACGAAGGAGAGGCCGGACACCAGCGACTCGGGCACGTACAGCGAGTACGTGATCGTGTTACCGGGCTCGACGAACATCGCGCCACCGCCGCTGATCCGCCGCACCACGGTCACGTCATGACGCGAGGCACCGGCGAGGTCGACCTCGTTGCGCAGCGACTGGAAGCTGCCGATGATCACCGCGTTCGACGCCCACTCCCACACCCGCAGCGTCGGCGGCCGCTCCCCCGCGCCGACCTGTTCGGCCAGCACCTGGTCGAGCGCCATCTGCAGCGCCGGCGGCTGCGGCCCCTCGTGCAGGAAGTGCCAGTCGTGGTCGGTCCAGGACGTGGCGCCGGTGAGGGCCCGGCGGACGGCGACCGCGACGGCCTCGGCGGAGAACCCGAGCATGACCACGCCGTCGAGCACGCCGTCGACGCGGGCGGCCAGCTCGGCCGCGGACAGCGAGACCGGCGCGCCCGCCAGCGCGGCGTCGATGCGTTCCAGCGCGTCGTCGGGCTCGAGGAAGAAGTCGCCGCTGACGCGCGCGTGCCGGATGACGCCGTCGAGGACGTCGAGGTCGACGACGACCAGCTTGCCGCCCGGCACCTTGAACTCACCATGCATGATCGTGACAACCGCCCCGGCCACGGGGCTGTTCCCGCTACGCTCCGACCATGCGATCGAAGGCGGCGGCGCGCGGCTGGCACCTCGTGACGGCGCTGGTCATCGCCGCGTCCCTGGTCACCCAGCTGGTGCTGGTCATCCAGGGCACCAACGTGCTGATCGAGGACGGCGCCGACCCGCCGTCGCGGGCCATGCGGCTGGTGAACTACCCCAGCTACTTCACCGTGCAGTCGAACATCCTGCTCGGCATCGGCGCGGCGATCCTCGCCGTCCGGCCCGACGCCGACGGCCGCGCCTTCCGCGTCCTGCGCCTCGCCGGCCTCATCGGCATCACCGTCACCGGCGTCGTCTACGTGACGCTGCTGCGCGGCGAGGTCAATCTCGACGGCGCCGCGGTGCTCACCAACATCGGCTTCCACTACCTGTCGCCGCTGCTGGGCGTCATCGGCTGGCTGCTGTACGGCCCCCGTCCGAGGTTCGGCCGCGACGTCCTGCTCGCCAGCCTGATCTGGCCGGTCGCCTGGCTGATCTACACGCTGGTCCGCGGCGAGCTCGTCGACTGGTACCCGTACCCGTTCATCGACGTGTCGGAGCTGGGCTACGGCCGCACGCTGCTGAACTCGGCGGGGATCACCGTCCTGCTGCTCGGCGTGGGCTGGCTGTTCGTCGTCGGCGACCGTAGGCTCGGTGACCGTGCCGGATCTGACGACGTCGCTCGAACACGCTGACCACGATCCGGACTCCCTCTACGACGCCTTCACCGAGTGGGCCGCCGAGCGCGGCTTCGACCTGTACCCGGCGCAGCAGGAGGCGCTGATCGAGCTGGTCTCCGGCTCGCACGTCATCCTCAGCACGCCGACGGGGTCGGGCAAGAGCCTGGTGGCGGTGGCGGCGCACTTCGCGGCGCTGGCCGACGGACGGCGGACGTTCTACACGGCGCCGCTGAAGGCGCTGGTGTCGGAGAAGTTCTTCGCCCTCATCGAGATCTTCGGCGCCGCCAACGTCGGCATGATGACCGGCGACTCCAGCGTCAACCCGACGGCGCCGATCATCTGCTGCACGGCCGAGATCCTCGCCAACATCGCACTGCGCAGCGGCGACGACGCCGACGTCGGCCAGGTCGTCATGGACGAGTTCCACTTCTACTCCGACCCGCAGCGCGGCTGGGCCTGGCAGGTGCCGCTGCTGGAGCTGACGAAGGCGCAGTTCCTGCTGATGTCGGCCACCCTCGGCGACGTCGCGTTCTTCGAGAAGGACCTGCGCCGCCGCACCGGCCGCGAGGTCGCCGTCGTCACGTCGGCGCAGCGCCCGGTGCCGCTGACCTACCAGTACTCGCGCGACGCCACGCACGACCTGCTGGCCGAGCTGCTGTCCACGCACCGCGCGCCGGTCTACGTCGTCCACTTCACCCAGGCGGCGGCGGTCGAGCGGGCGCAGGCGCTGGTCAGCGTCAACGTCGCCAGTCGCGAGCAGCGCGACCGCATCGCCGCGGAGATCGGCGGGTTCCGGTTCAGCTCCGGGTTCGGGAAGGTGCTGAACCGGCTGGTCCGCGCCGGCATCGGCGTGCACCACGCCGGCATGCTGCCGAAGTACCGCCGCCTGGTCGAGCGGCTGACGCAGGCCGGCCTGCTCAAGGTGGTGTGCGGGACGGACACCCTCGGCGTCGGCATCAACGTCCCCATCCGCACCGTCGTCTTCTCCGGCCTCACCAAGTACGACGGCGTCCGCATGCGCCAGCTGTCGGCCCGCGAGTTCCACCAGATCGCCGGGCGGGCCGGCCGGGCCGGGTACGACACCCTCGGCGAGGTCATCGTCCAGGCGCCGGAGCACGAGATCGAGAACCAGCGGCTGGTCGCGAAGGCCGGCGACGACCCGAAGAAGCTCAAGCGCGTGGTCCGCAAGAAGGCCCCGGAGGGGTTCGTCTCGTGGGGGCAGGCCAGCATGGAGCGGCTGATCGCGGCCGAACCGGAGCCGCTGACGTCCAGCTTCGAGATCAGCAACGCCATGGTGCTGGGCCTGATCAGCCGGCCGGGCGACGCGTTCGCCCACGCGCGCCAGCTGCTCACCGACAACCACGAGCCGCCGTCGCGCACCCGCAAGCACGTGCACGACGCCGTCGCGATCTACCGCGCGCTGGTCGCCGCCCAGGTCGTCGAGCGGATCGATCCGCCGGACGCCGACGGCCGGACGGTGCGGCTCACCGTCGACCTCCAGCCCGATTTCGCGCTCAACCAGCCGCTGTCGCCGTTCGCGCTGGCCGCGTTCGACCTGCTCGACCAGGAGTCGCCGACGCACGCGCTGGACCTGCTCTCCGTCGTGGAGGCGACGTTGGACGACCCGCGTCAGGTGCTGTCGGCGCAGCAGTTCAAGGCCCGCGGCGAGGCGGTCGCGGCGATGAAGGCCGAGGGCATCGAGTACGACGAGCGCATGGAGCTGCTCGAGGACGTCACCCACCCGAAGCCGCTGGAGGAACTGCTCGACGCCGCGTTCACGATCTACCGGCAGAGCCACCCGTGGGTCGGCGACTACGAGCTGTCGCCCAAGTCCGTCGCCCGCGACCTCTACGAACGCGCCATGAGCTTCGGCGAGTACGTCGCGTTCTACAGCCTGGCGCGCTCGGAAGGGCTGGTGCTGCGCTACCTCGCCGACGCCTACCGCGCCATGCGGCAGACGGTGCCCGAGGAGGCCCGCACCGAGGACGTCGCCGATCTCGTCGAGTGGCTGGGCGAGCTGGTCCGCCAGGTCGACTCCTCGCTGCTGGACGAGTGGGAGGCGCTGCGCAACCCCGCGGCGCTCGACGACGACGGCGGCGCGGTCCCGGTCGAGAACACGCCCCGGCCGATCACGGAGAACCGGCGGGCGTTCCTGGTCGGCGTCCGCAACGCGCTGTTCCGGCGGGTCGAGCTGGCCGCCCGGCGCGACTGGGCCGGGCTGGCCGCGCTCGACTCCGCCGACGACTGGACGGCCGACGACTGGCAGGACGCGCTGGAGCCGTACTACGACGAGCACGCCGACATCGGCATCGGGCCCGACGCACGCAGCGCGAAGAAGCTGATCGTCACCGAGCACGCGGACCGCTGGGAGGTCCGGCAGATCCTCGACGACCCCGCCGGCGACCACGACTGGGGCTTCACGGTCACCGTCGACCTCGCCGAGTCGAACGCCGCCGGTTTCCCCGTCGTGGCTGTCAGCGACGCCGGCCGTCTCTAGCCCGGAACCGCACATTTCCGGAAAGCGCTGCTCGCGTCCGCCCAGCCCTTTACAGTGCTCGCGACAGTGAGTCGACGATGTGACACGGGGTTCTCTCATGAAGCACACCCTCGGCGGGCTCGCCGCGGCCACCGTCGTGACGCTCGCCCTGAGCGGCGCGGTCACGCCGGCGCAGGCGGCGGTGCCGGACCCGACCTGCCCGCCGGTCGGCGGGATGCCGCCGATCGGGAACGTGCTCACCTACACCGACGCGAGCCCCGCGGTGTTCGTCGGCGGCGACTACCTCGCGACGGGGTCGGCGGCCGAGTCCGAGGGCCTGCTCGTCGTCCTGGGCAATGCGACGTTCGACAAGGCCGGCGTGTTCAACGTGGGCTCCGTCGGCGTCGGCTCGGGCATCGTCCCGCCGCCGGGTGAGCCGATGCTGCAGGTCGGCGGCGACCTCACCGTCGTGCCGGGGCTGAACCTCGACGTCGGCGCGAACGTCGACGGCGGCGGCGACGTGCTCGTCGGCGGCGCGACCAGCGGCAATGTCATCACCAACGGCGGCACGGCCAGCGACGGGCTCGGCGCCGACGCGGCGATCGCCCCGCACGGGACCTTCCTGGCCGACATCACGTCCGCCTCGGCCGACCTCGCCGGGCAGACCCCGACCGGCACCACGACCGTGCAGTTCGGCGCCGCGACCTTCGCCGGCGCCGGCGCCACCGACCTCGAGGTCTTCACCGTCGACGCCGCGCAGCTGGCCGCCTCCAGCGAGGTCCACTTCACCGGCGTCGCCGACGACGCGCCGATCGTCGTCAACGTCGTCGGCGGGCCGATCGCCTACACGCAGAACTACGTCTCGCTCAACGGCACGCGGGTCGACGCGTTCGGCCCGGACTTCGGCAATGCGGCGTCCCAGATCCTCTGGAACTTCGTCGACACGCCCAGCCTCACGCTCGGCGGCTCGAGCCAGTTCATGGGCTCGATCCTCGCCCCGGCGGCGGACGTCTCGGCGACGGCCAGCACGAACGGCCGGGTGCTCGTCGGCGGCGACTTCACCACGAGCGGGGTCGGCAACGAGCAGCACAACTACCCGTGGATCGGCGGCAAGGGCCTCGACTGCACGCCCACCGTCCAGTCCCTCGGCGGCTTCTCCGGCGCGAAGGTCGTGGACGGCGAGGCCGCCGGTGCGGTGCCCGCGGAGACGCTGTTCACGCTCGGCTACTCCTACCTCGACGCGGGCGGCGAGACGGTGACGGGGACGCTGTCGCTGCCGGCCGACGGGTCGGTCGTCGCCGGTCCGCAGTCGCTGCCGGTGGGCACCGTCGTCACGTTCACCGAGGTGAACCTGCCCACGGTCGACGGCGTCGAGTGGGGCACCCCGGTCGTCTCGCCGTCGTCGGTCACGATCGCCGACGGCCAGAACGCCCAGGTGAGCGTCACCAACACCGCCGACGAGGCCGCGCCCTCCGTGGGCGGCTTCGCGGGCGCCAAGGTCCTGGCGGGCGAGGCCGCCGAGGGCGTCGCACCGGAGACCACGTTCGCGCTGGACTACTCGTACCTGGACGCGGCGGGCGAGACGGTGACGGGGACGCTGTCGCTGCCGGCCGACGGGTCGGTCGTCGCCGGTCCGCAGTCGCTGCCGGTGGGCACCGTCGTCACGTTCACCGAGGTGAACCTGCCCACGGTCGACGGCGTCGAGTGGGGCACCCCGGTCGTCTCGCCTGACTCGGTCACGATCGCCGAGGGCGAGACCACCCAGGTCACGGTCACGAACACCGCCAACGAGTCCGCCCCCGAGGTCGGCGGGTTCGCCGGCGCCAAGGCGCTCGACGGCGACGGCGCGGACGCGGTGCCGGCCGGGACGGTGTTCACGCTGGACTACTCGTACCCGGACGCGGACGGCGCCACGGTGACGGGCTCGCTGACGCTGCCCGCCGACGGATCGGCCGTCGCCGGGCCGCAGTCGCTGCCGGTGGGCACCGTCGTGACGTTCGCCGAGGCCGACCTGCCCGCCGTCGACGGCGTCGAGTGGGGCACCCCGGTCGTCTCGCCGGACTCGGTCACGATCGCCGAGGGCGAGACCGCCCAGGTGACCGTCACGAACACCGCGACCGCGGTGCCGGAGCCGACGCCGACTCCCACACCCACCCAGGAGCCCACCCCGACCCCGACCCCGACCGGCGAACCCGACCCGACGGAGACGCCGACGGACGATCCGGAGCCGACGGCGACGCCGACGGACGATCCGGGCACGGACCTGCCCGACACCGGCGCCGGCCCTCGGGCCGCGCTGGTCGTTGCGGCGCTCGTGCTCCTGGCCGGGGGCGGCGCGGCGCTCGTCACCACCCGGACGAGGCCGCGCCGGCCATAGCGACGACGTTGTAGGCGGCGGGCGTCACCCCACGCCCGTCGCGGCGAACCAGGTGGTCGCGTTCGGCCCGACGAAGACGACCGGGGCGATGCACGGCTCCGGCAGGTCGACGCGGTCCTCGATCTCCGAGTCGCCGCGGGTGGACGCCGGGAACGGGTCGGTGGCCACGTTCACCGTCGTCGCGGCGCCGTCGACCGTGGTCAGGCAGCTGACGACGGCCACGAAGGAGGGCGCCGGGTTGATGCCCTGACGGTCCGGCGGCACCGGGGCCGCTTCGCGCAGGACCAGGCCGTCGACCTCCACCTCGATGCGGCCGTTGCTCTTCAGCTCCACGTCCGCGTCGTCCAGTTGCCACGGCAGGCCGCCGCCGTTGACGCCGCGGATCGGGTTGGCGGTGCCGACGTACGGACCGTCGACCGGGACCATGGTGTCGGCCTCGATCACCGTGCGGCCCTTCGAGTGCCCGTGCCCGCCCGACGCGAGCAGCGCGACGAGCGCGGCCGTGGCCAGCGACGCGAGCACGGCTGCGGGTATGCGCTTCATCTGACGTCCTTTCGCAGGTCGATGGTCCTCCCCTCCTCATACGGGCCGGACGCGCGAAAGGATGGAGCACCGTCAGCCGAAGGTGACGTCGAAGTAGGCCTTGTACGCTCCCTCCCCGGTGAGCAGCGGCGTGGCCAGGTGGAACTCGACGTCGCGCTCGCGCTGCAACGGCGAGCGGGCGAGGCCGATCAGCGACTTCGGCGCCAGCGGGAAGACGGCCGTGCCGATGGTGTCGTCGCCGCTGTCGATGGCGTCGTTGATGGCGTTGGCGATCGGCCCGGCGCCGGCGTTGGCCAGCGCGAGCGCGATGCCGCTGACGGTGAGCCCGACCCCGGTCGCGGCGACGGCGGCGGCCAGGCCGTTCATCGCCAGCCGCACCCCGGCCTCGATCTGGCCGCGGTACTCGTCCGGGTTGCCGGTGTCGTGCTCGGCCATCGTGACGGTCAGCGCGCCGATGCCGGCCGGCGGCCCCTGGTAGACCACCATCGTGTCCGGGAACGAGCCGCCGGCGTCGACGTCGAAGATCCGGCTGCGCACGGAGACGGTCGCGTCGCGGTTCGGGCCGACGACGGTGGCGACGACATAGGTCTCGTCCTGGGCGGACAGCTCGTCGGACTCCGCGAAGCAGTTCTGCCCGCGGTAGCGGACCTGGATGCTGCGCACCACCTGCAGGCCGAGGTCGTCCCACAGGTAGATGTCGCCGTGCTCGAACGTGCTCACCCTGCCGCGGTCGGCCCGCTCGAACTGCTCGTTGCTGGTCGGATAGCCGAGGTCGCCCGTCGGCCCGCCCAGTTCCTTCCACTTGGCGCCGATCAGCCCGTGCACCTCGTGCGCCCCGGTGTCGGCGGTCGAGTACATGGTGCCGCTCTCGAACTCGGTGATCTTCCCGCGGCCGTCGGGCAGCCGCTTGGTGTCGGTGACCGGCCGGCCCAGGAAGCTGCCCAGCGCCCCGATCTCCTGGTACTCCGCGAAGATCGGCGCGTCGATGGCGAACGCCTGGCCGGACGGGTGGAGGAAGTAGATCGCCCGGTCGCCGTTGAACTCCTGCGAGTAGAGCCGCCCGCCGCTCACCGGCGTCGAGTGGATCGGACCCGTGGGCGTGTCGAAGCCCGGCGCCTCCAGGGCTTTCGCCTCGATGCCGTCGCGGACGATCCGGGCCACCCCCAGGCCGTCGGACCGGCCCTCGATCCAGGCCGCCTTCAGGTCCTCGACGTGCTCGGTGCCGAGCGGCGGCGGGACGAAGTCGTCGACGGTGACCCCGCGCAGCCCGACGGTGATGCCCCGCTTGAAGCCCTTCTTGTAGGCCTCGAACCGGGCCATGCCGTCGTCGAAGCCCTCGGTGAACGCGTCAGTGGCCGCCCCGGGTTCACCCGCGGGGTTGTTGTCCAGTGTGTGGTCGCCGAACGCGCCTTCCTTGTAGCCGTTGGCGTAGGCCGGCCCCAGGACCGGATCGCCCGCGTGTGGGTTCTCGAACGGCCGCTCGATGAGCTGGGTACCCGTCCCGTCCACGTCGTCCGGCATGGCCATCGCCCCCTGTGCTGCCTGGCCCGGGCCGTGCGGCACCGGGCCGCCTGACGTTTCCCCTCTTCGCAGCATGGCACCGCGGGTAGCCGGTGTGAAGGGATTGACATGTGACCATTTGGTCACCTATCGTCGCTGCCATGAGCGACGACCGGGTCTTCAAGGCACTCGCCGACCCGACCCGGCGCTTCCTGCTCGACCTGCTCTTCGCGCGCGACGGCCGCACGCTGACCGAGCTGGAGTCCGAGCTGGAGATGAGCCGCTTCGGGGTCATGAAGCACCTGCGCGTGCTGGAGGACGCGAACCTCGTGGTCACGCGCCGGTCGGGGCGCGAGAAGTTGCACTTCCTCAACCCGATCCCGATCCGCGAGATCCACGACCGGTGGATCGACAAGTACACCGAGCCGCACACGACGGCGCTCCTGGAGCTCAAGGCCGAACTGGAGGACGAATCATGACCACCGCGACGCAGACCACGCAGGTGTACCGCATCTACATCAAGGCCACCCCGGAGGCGATCTGGGACGCCATCACGAAGCCGGAGTGGACGGCGCGCTACGGCTACACCGGCCTCGCCAGCTACGACCTGCGGCCCGGCGGCGCCTACACCGTCGCGCCGACGCCGGAGTTCAAGGCCGCGGCCGAGGCGCAGGGCTTCCCGTGCCCCGACGTCATCGTCGACGGTGAGGTCATCGAGGCCGAGCCGCCGAAGCGCCTCGTCACGACGTTCCGCATGCTGATGGACCCGGCCATGGCCGAGGAGGGCTTCACCCGCATCACGCACGAGATCAGGCCCGCGCCCGACGGCACGTCCTGCTCGCTGACGGTGACGCACGAGCTGGCCGGCGCGCCGTTGCTGGCCGCTCTGTCCCGCGGCGACAACGAGGCCGAGGGCGCCGGCGGCGGGCACGCCTGGGTGCTCAGCGACCTCAAGAGCCTGCTCGAGACCGGCGCTCCCCTGGCCGGCTGAACACCTCGACCACACGACGCGAACGGGAGCACCTCATGGACCAGGTCATCTCCGCCGACGGCACCACCATCGCCTACACCACCCAGGGGGCGGGGCCCGCGCTCGTCCTCGTCAACACGACCATGGACGACCACCATGGCCTCGACGCGACCGCCGCGGCGCTGGCCGGCGACTTCACCGTCGTCGGCTACGACCGCCGCGGCGTCGGCCGGAGCGGCGCCGGCGGGCCGTACGCCCCCGAACGCGAGATCGAGGACCTCGCCGCGGTGATCCAGGCGGCAGGCGGTTCCGCCGCCCTGGCCGCCGGTTCCGGCGGCTGCGGGCTGGTCCTCGCGGCCGCGACCGGCCTCGGCGCCGCCGTGACGGGGATCTACCTGTTCGAGCCGCCGTTCATCGTCGACGACTCCCGCCCGCCGGTGCCCGCCGACTGGGTCGAGCAGGTCGCGGCGCTGGTCGCCGCCGACCGGCGCGGCGACGCCGTCGAGCTGTTCATGACGCGGGTCGTCGGCGTCCCCGCCGAGTACATCGGGCCGATGAAGGCCGACCCGTCGTGGGAGACGATGGCGGGGTACGCGCACACGCTGGGCCACGACGGGCAGATCCTCGCGGGCACGCAGGACGGCACGCCACTCCCCACCGACCGGTGGAACGTGAGCCAGACGGCGGTCGTCGCCGTGGGCGAGCAGTCCGAGCCGTTCTTCCACACCGGCGCGAAGGCGCTGGTCACCCAGCTGCCGAACGGGCGGTACGAGACCCTGCCCGGCCTCGATCACTCCGCCTTCTGGACGGCGCCCGACGCGGTCGCGGCGTCCATGGTGACGGCGCTGCGGACGGCGCCGTCGCATGGGCCGAACGGCTGATCTTGGTCGACCCGCCGGAATTCGATGCGACACGCCGGTCCGAAAGTGACAGAATTCACTTCGGTCATACCGTAGTACACACCACACGAGAAGGGACCGCACGTGATCCGGGGGATCCTCGACCACGGCAGCAACGGCTGGCGGGTCGAACTGTACGACACCGAACCTCTCCGCCGTACCATCATCGAGATCGACGCGCTGCCCACGTGGGCCGACGCGTCGGCCGTCATGAGCAGCGCGTTCAAGCTCGTCAGCTGATCGCCGACTCCCCCTGGCGCAGCAGTCCGTAGGTGACGGCGTCGACGAGCGCCTCCCACGAGGCCTCGATGATGTTGGCCCCGACGCCCACGGTCTCCCAGGACGTCTTGCCGTCCGTCATCTCCACGAGCACGCGCGTCACCGCGTCCGTGCCGTGGGCCGCGTCCAGGATCCGCACCCGGAAGTCGATCAGCTCCAGCTTGGCGATCTCCGGGTAGAGCGCACCGATCGCGGTGCGCAGGGCGTGGTCGAGCGCGTTGACCGGACCGTTCCCCTCACCGGTCACGACGACGCGCTCGCCCCCCGCCCGCAGCTTCACCGTCGCCTCGCTGACGGCGTCGCCGCCGGGGCGCGACTCGGTGATGACCCGCCACGACTCCACGTCGAAGTAGCTGGGCCGGCCCTCGGCCTCCTCGCGCAGCAGCAGCTCGAACGACGCGTCGGCGGCCTCGAACGTGTAGCCGGCCGCCTCGAGGTCCTTCACCCGCTGGGTGACCCGGGTGACCAGCTCGCGGTCGCCGGACACGTCGTAGCCCAGCTCGCGGCTCTTCAGCTCGACGCTGGCCCGGCCGGCCATGTCGGACACCAGCAGCCGCATGTCGTTGCCGACCCGCGCGGGGTCGGTGTGCTGGTAGAGGTCGGGGTCGACCTTGATCGCGCTGGCGTGCAGGCCGGCCTTGTGTGCGAACGCGCTGGCGCCGACGTAGGGCTGGCGCGAGTAGGGCACGATGTTGGTCAGCTCGGAGACGGCGTGCGCGATGCGGGTGACCTCCTGCAGCGCGCCCGCCGGCAGCACCGTCATGCCGCGCTTGAGCTCGAGGTTCGCGACGACCGTCAGGATGTCGGCGTTGCCGGTGCGCTCGCCCGTGCCGTTGACGGTGCCCTGCACGTGGGTGGCGCCCGCGTCGACGGCGGCGACGGAGTTGGCGACGGCGCAGCCGGTGTCGTTGTGGGCGTGCATACCCACCCGGGCGCCCGTGCGCGCGAGCACGTCGCGCACCGTCGCTCCGACGTCGTCGGGCAGCATGCCGCCGTTGGTGTCGCACAGCACGGCGACGTCGGCGCCGGCCTCGGTGGCGGCGCGCAGCACCCGCAGCGAGTACTCGGGGTTCGTCCGGTACCCGTCGAAGAAGTGCTCGGCGTCGAGGAAGACGCGGCGGCCGTTCTGGACCAGGAAGCCGACGGTGTCGGCGATCATCGCCAGGTTCTCGTCGAGCGTGGTGCGCAGGGCCCGCTCGACGTGCCCGACGTGGCTCTTCGCCACCAGCGTGACCACCGGCGTCTCGGCGTCGAGCAGCGCACGCACCTGCGGGTCCTCGGCCGCCGTGGTGCCCGCCTTCCGGGTGGCGCCGAACGCGGCCAGCTTCGCGTGCGTGAGGTTCAGCTCGGTGCGGGCGCGGCGGAAGAACTCGGTGTCCTTCGGCACGGCGCCCGGCCAGCCACCCTCGATGAAGCCGACCCCGAGCTCGTCCAGGTGGCTGGCGATGGCGAGCTTGTCCTGCACGGAGAGCGACAGGCCCTCCTGTTGGGCGCCGTCGCGGAGCGTGGTGTCGTAGACGTGGAACTGCTCGGGGTCGGTCACTGCTCTGTCCTCACGGGTCGGCGGACAAACGCTGGGTTGGCTGACAAAAGAAAAGACCCCTCGCGGATGCGAGAGGTCTGCGCGCCTGGCATGGAGCTGGGTGCCGGCGCGCCTACGGAATAATCAGACAGAAAGTCATCGTGCAGCAGTATGACACAGTTCACCCGCCCGGTGGAGGCGAACCCCGGTGAGCCGGCTGGGTGTGTCCTCGGCAGGTGGTGACACCAGCGCCAACAGTTGGCGCTGGTGTCACCACCTCGGAACGCACACCGGCCCGCGCGGGCGGGCAGGCGGCCTCCGAGCGGTGTCAGACGACGCGGTGCATCCAGCCGTGGGGGTCGTCGGCGCGGCCGTACTGGACGTCGAGCAGGGCGGAGCGCAGCTCGGACGTCACCGGGCCGGGCTCGGTGCCCATGGACAGCTCGCCGCCCTGCCAGGCCAGCCGGCCCAGCGGCGTGACCACGGCGGCCGTGCCGCAGGCGAACACCTCGGTGATGTCGCCGGACGCCACGCCCTCGCGCCACTCGTCGATGGAGAAGCGGCGTTCGTCGACCTTGTAGCCGCGGTCGGCGGCCAGCGCGTGGATGGAGTCGCGGGTGATGCCCTCGAGGATGGTGCCGGTCAGCTCGGGCGTGACGATGGTGCCGTTGGCGTGCACGAAGTAGAGGTTCATGCCGCCGAGCTCTTCGACCCACTTGCCCTCGACGGCGTCGAGGAAGCAGACCTGGTCGCAGCCGTTCTCGATGGCCTCCTGCTGGGCGATGAGGCTGGCCGCGTAGTTGCCCGCGCACTTCGCCGCGCCGGTGCCGCCGGGCGCCGCCCGGGTGTACTCGGACGACAGCCAGATGTCGACCGGCTTCACGCCGGACGAGAAGTAGGCGCCGGCCGGCGACGCGATGACGCAGAAGGTGACCTGCTTGGCCGGGCGCACGCCGAGGAACACCTCGGAGGCGAACATGAACGGACGCAGGTAGAGGCTGGTCTCGCCGCCGGACGGCACCCAGTCGGCGTCGGCGCGGACCAGGAGGTCGACGGCCTCGACGAACGAGCCGGCGGGCAGCGGCGGCAGCGCCATGCGGTGGGCGCTGCGCTGCATGCGCTCGCCGTTGGCCTCGGGACGGAACGTCCAGATGGAGCCGTCGGCGTGCCGGTAGGCCTTGAGCCCCTCGAAGATCGCCTGCGCGTAGTGGAACACCGCGGTGGCGGGGTCGAGCGCGAGCGGCGCGTACGGACGCAGGCCGGCGTCGCGCCAGCCGTCGGGGGTCCAGGTGGCGGTGACCATGTGGTCGGTGAAGTTGGTGCCGAACCCGGGGTTCGCCAGGATCTCCGACCGGCGCTCGGGCGCTACCGGGTTCGACGTGAGCGTCGTCGAGAACTCCAGTGCCGGTGCGGTCGGTGTCATGGCGGTGCTCCTCGGGAACTAGTTGGACGTCCAACCAACGCTACCGATCATCGCGTTCTGCGTAAACGGTGCGTGGCCAACGACCCTCGGCGATCAGCACCTCCCGCAGCACGTCGGGCCGGTCGGTGATGATGCCGTCGACGCCGGCGTGGATCAGCCGGTGCATCGTGACAGGGTCGTCAACCGTCCAAACGATGAGGCGCAACCCCAGGTCATGGGCGCCTTCGACCAGACGGTCGATGAATATCGGGAGTCTACCCCAGCGCAACGGCACGTGCACGAAGCCCCCGTTGGCCACCCGCCGCGGCGGCGCGACCCGTCCGTGCGAGCAGGCCAGCCACGACACCAGCGACCGCCAGCCCAGCGCGCACGACAGGCCCGGCCCGAGGTCGGCTCGCAGCGCCGCCAGCCACCCGTCCCACGCCCCGGCGAGGCACACCCGCTCGACCGCGTCGGTGGCCCGCAGCACGCGCGCGAGCGGCTCCAGCGACGCCTCGTCCTTGACGTCGATGACGAACCTCGCGTCGGGGAAGGCGGCCAGGACGTCGTCGAGCCGGGCCACGGGCTCGGCGCCGAGCACCGTCAGGCGCCGGACCTCGTCCCACGTGCGCCGCCGCACCAGCCCGCGGCCGTCGGTGACCCGGCCGAGCCGGGCGTCGTGGAAGGCGAGGCAGACGCCGTCGGAGGTGACGCGGACGTCGGTCTCGAGGTAGCGCAGCCCGAGCGCGTACGACCGCTCGAACGCCGCCAGGGTGTTCTCGGCAGCCAGCCCCGCCCCACCCCGGTGGGCGACGGCCAGCACGTGCGGCTCCACTCCGTAACGAGTCAGGCTCACGCCCCTACGGTGACAGGCCGCGACCCGAAAAACGCCTGCTCAGAGCAGGGATTCACGGAAGGTTCACCGACCAGGCGACCACGGGTGGCCGCCTGGTCGGCGCGGACTACCGCAGGCCGGCCGCCACCGCCGCCGGCCGGCCGCCGACGATCGGCAGCTCGATCAGCGTGCGCAGCGGGTCGACCGTGATGGTGGCGCGGTTCGGGTCGGCCTGGCTGCCGTAGTCGCGGTAGCTTCCGACGATGATCACGCCGATGCGGTGCCCCTCCGGGAACACGTAGTCCTCCGGCAGCAGCGGGAACCGCACGTTCGTCGGCCGGCCCGGCACCAGCGGGGTGACCGTGCCGTAGTCGTTCAGGTTGACGGCGTCGACGATCCCCTTGGTGACGACCTCCCGCTCGGTCTCTGCCACGCGCTTCGAGACCTGCCGGTAGCAGGCGTCCTCGGCGAAGCCGCCCCACGTGGCGGTCGCGCCCCAGCAGTCCTCGACGGTGCCGGTGACGACGCCGTCGCCGGCCCGCTGCACCCGGACGGCCGGCCCGTAATCGACCAGGATCGCGCCGAAGTTCGTGTCGGTGGTGCTGACGGACGCGTTCAGGGTCACCGTGGGCGTGCCGGAGATGTGCAGCGGCGCCGTGAGCGGCTCGGACACGTACGCCAGCCGGCCCGGCTGCACCGCGAGCTCGTTGGTGATCATCGCGGTCTCGCGCTGGTTCGGGTCGTCGACGATGCTCAGCGCGGGGTCGGACGGGCGGTTCGGGGTGACGGAGAGCCGTCCGGCCGTCGTGGTGGACGGCTGCAGCCACAGCTTCGTCTCGCGTGCGCCCGGGACCGGCCAGTCGCGGTACTCGGCCCAGACGTCCGGCGCCCGCTCGACGTCGGCGATGGGCTCGTCCATGATCCCGTTGTCGATGTCCTGCAGCCAGTAGTCGAACCAGCGGTGCAGTTCGTCGACCCATTCGGCGCGGCGGAAGTCGAATGGATCGATGTGACCGGTCTGGGTCAGCCACAGCTTGCGCGGCACGTCGTTCTCGGCCAGCTCGTACCACCACTTGCTGAACTGGTCCGGCCGGACGTTCTCGTCGTTCAGGCCGTGCACGACGAACACGCTGGCCCGCACGTTGCCGGCGTCGGGGTTGTAGTCGCGGACGTGCCAGAACGGCGTGTAGTCGCCGGTCTCGTCGCCGTCGTTCGCGGCCAGGACGTCGCGGACCGGCCGGCAGTGCTCGCGCCGGGCCGGGTTGGTGACGGTGTTCGACAGCGACGACGGGTAGCTGTTGCCGCGGGTGACGACGCCGTTGCTGCGGGTGTAGTCGTACCAGCTGGAGATGGCGCTGATCGGCACGATCGTCGACAGGCCCTCGACGCCGGACGCGGCGGTGGCGTTGGCCAGGGTGCCGTCGTAGGACTTGCCGATGAGGCCGGTCTTCCCGTTGTGCCAGTCGGCCACCACCTCGTCGCCGTTCGCGTCGACGCCGGTGGCCCGGCCGTTCAGCCAGTCGACGACCACCTTCGGCGACAGGTTGTCCGAGACGTCGCCGGTGGTCGGGCAGCCGGTGGAGTTGCTGGTGCCGATCATGTCCATCAGCACGATCGCGTACCCGCGCGGCACGAAGTAGTTGTCGTAGAACAGCGGCCAGCGATCCAGCAGGCCGTCGCCGTCCTGGTCCAGCTTGAGCTCGGACTCGTTGCCGCGGCCGAGCGTCGAGTAGTACGGGCTCGGGTCCATGATGACCGGCACCTTCAGGCCCTGGTCGCTGGCAGCCGGGCGCATGATGTCGACGGAGATGACGTCCACCACGCCGTCACCGTCGGAGTCGTAGGGCGAGGTGATGAAGACGCGTTCCCTGATCGCGTCGTCGTAGCCGAAGACGGGCTGGGTGACCCCGTCCTCGACGACGACGCCGGGTTCGTCCGCCGCTCCCGCTCCCGCGCCGGCGACCGCCGCCGTGGCGGTCAGCGCGAGGGCGGCGGGGACGGCGAGCAACCTGCGGGCTCTGACCACGTGTGCCTCCCATGTCCGGTGAGCCGGGTGCCGGCGGACGCCCCGCCGGCACCCTCATGACGCGTTCACTCCAGTCCGGCCCGCCCGGCCGCGGCCCGGCCGCCGACGATCGGCAGCTCGACGACGCTGCGCTGCGGCAGCACCGAGATGGTGGCCCGGTTCGGGTCGGCCTGGCTGCCGTAGTCGCGGTAGCTGCCGACGATGATCACGCCGATGCGGTGCCCCTCCGGGAACACGTAGTCCTCCGGCAGCAGCGGGAACTCCACGTCGTACGTCGCGCCCGGCACCAGCGGCGTCGGCGTGCTGTAGTCGTACAGGTTGACGCCGTCGACGATCCCCTTCGTGACGACCTCGCGCTGGGTCAGCGCGACCCGCTTGAGCACCTCCTTGTAGCAGGCGTCCTCCGCGTAGCCGCCCCACGTGGCGGTCGCGCCCCAGCAGTCCTCGACGGTGCCGGTGACGACGCCGTCACCGGCCCGCTGCACCCGCTCGGCCGGCCCGTAGTCGACCAGGATCGCGCCGAAGTTGGTGTCCACCGCGTCCACCCTGGCCTGCAGTTTCACCGTCGGCGTGCCGGAGATGTGCAGCGGCGCCGTCAGCGGGTCGGACAGGTACACCAGCCGGTTCGGCGTCACCGTCTCCTCGTTCGACACCATCGCCGTCTCGCGCTGGTTCGGATCGTCGGTGAAGCTCAGCGTCGGGTCGAGCGGGCGGTTCGGGATGACGGACAGGCCGCCGGCCGCGCCCGGGTTCGGCTCCAGCCAGACGCGGGTGGGACGCGAGCCCGGGATCGGCCAGTCGTTCGCCGTCTCCCACACGTCGGGGGCGCGCTCGATGTCGACGATCGGCTCGTCCATGATCCCGTTGTCGACGTCGTGGAGCCAGAAGTCGAACCACTTGTGGATCTCGTCGACCCACGCCTCGCGGCGGAAGTCGAACGGGTCGATGTGGCCGGTCTGCGTGAGCCAGAGCTTGCGCGGCACGTCGTTCTCGGCGAGGCCGTACCACCACTTGCTGAAGTGGTCGGGGCGGACGTTCTCGTCGTTCAGGCCGTGCACGACGAACACGCTGGCCTTCACCTTGTCGACGTCGCGGTTGTAGTCGCGCACGTGCCAGAACGGCGTGTAGTCGCCGGTCTCGTCACCGTCGTTCGCGGACAGGAAGTCGCGGACCGGGCGGCAGTGGTCACGGCGGTCCGGGTTCGTCACCGTGTTGGCGAGGCTGGCGAGGTAGTTGTTGCCGCGCTGCACGACGCCGTTGCTGCGGGTGTAGTCGTAGTAGCTGGAGATCGCGCTGATCGGCACGATCGTCGTCAGCCCCTCCACGCCCGACACCGCGGTGCCGTTCGCCAGCGTGCCGTCGTAGGACTTGCCGATGAGCCCGGTCTTCCCGTTGTGCCAGTCGGCCACCACCTCGTCGCCGTTTGCGTCGACGCCGGGGATGCGGCCGTTCAGCCAGTCGATGACCACCTTCGGCGACAGGTTGTCCGAGTCGTCGTGCACCGTGGGGCAGCCGGTCGAGTTGTTCGTGCCGATCATGTCCATGAGGACCACGGCGTACCCGCGCGGCACGAAGTAGTTGTCGTAGAACAGCGGCCAGCGGTCCAGCAGGCCGTCGCCGTCGAGGTCGGCCTTCAGCTCCGACTCGTTGCCCCGCCCGAGCGTCGAGTAGTACGGGCTCGGGTCCATGATCACCGGGACGTCCAGCCCCTGCTCGCTGGCGGCCGGGCGCATGATGTCGATCGCGATGACGTCGAGCTCGCCGTTCGCGTCCGAGTCGTACGGCGACGTGATGAAGACGCGCTCGCGGATCGCGTCGTCATAGCCGAAGACCGGCTGGGTCACGCCGTTCTCGACCACGATGCCTGGCTCGTCGTCGTCCGCGGCGCCGGCCCCCACGCTGGTGGCGACCGCGGCGGTCGCGGTCAGCGCGAGGGCGACGGGGACGGCGAGCAACCTGCGGGCTCTGACCACGTCTGACTCCCATGTCCGGAGGTTCCGATTTGTGCCATGTCACATACAAGTGGCTGTGACAAGGGGTGTCAAGATCGAGAGCCGGTCGTCACGGCGGGGATCCCGGCCGGCCGCCGGCGCCGAGCGATTCGCACCGTCGACCGGTGACATGTGCACGGCCGCCTTGCGCGGCCGTCGCGGCAGGGTGGCCGCATGAACACCGACCTGATCGCACCGGAGAACGGCGTGCTGCGGCGCGTCCTGGCACGGTGGCCCACGGCGCTCGCCGTCGCCATCTCGATCCCGGGCTTCCTCGGCGGCGCGCCGGCCGCCGGCGCCCTCGCCGGCAGCCTGGGCAACGCCCTGATGATGCTGCCGCTGGCCTACCTGACCGTCGCCAAGCTGGGACGGCGGCGCGCGACCTGGCCGGTGGTCGTGTCGGCCATCGCGGTCGTCGTGGCCGCACGCGCCCTCGACCTCCCCTCGCCCGCCGTCGTGCTGTCGACGCTGGCGCTCGCCGTGCTGGTCTGGAGCGTGGCCGACGGCCAGCTGCGCCGGGACGGGTGCCTGCGCGTGCAGGCGCTCGGCGTGGCCGGGTTCGGCGCGCTGACGATCGCCGGGCTGGCGCTGCTCGCGACGCGTCCCAGTCTCGGCGTCGTCGTGGTGGCGGCCGGCTGGTTCCTGCACGGCGTGTGGGACTTCGTCCACCTCGCGCGCGACGCGGTGGTGGCGCGCTCGTTCGCCGAGTGGTGCGGCGTGATCGACGTCCTATTGGCCGTTCAGCTCCTGCTTCTGCTGTAGCACGCTGGAGCCGAGCACACCACCCCGAGGAGACACCCATGCGTTCCCTGATCGTGTCGTGCAACGTCACCGTCGACGGCTACATGGCGGGACCGTACGACGACCTCGCTTCGCTCGACTTCATCGCCGACGACCCCGAGCTCGAGAACGACCTGGCCGGACGGTTCCGCACGACCGCCGACACCATCCTCGTCGGCCGCCAGACCTTCCTCGACATGGAGGCGTACTGGACCGAGGTCGACAGCCCCATGGCCGCCTGGCTGAACGCGACCCCGAAGGTCGTGCTGTCGACCGACGAGAGCTTCGACGTCAGCGTCTGGCCCAACTCGCGGCTGGCCGCGGGCGACGGCGCCGACCGGGTCCGCCGGCTCAAGGACGTCTCCGGCGCGGCGATCGTGGCGTTCGGCGGCGTCAAGACCCTGCGCGCGCTGGCCGCGGCCGGTCTCGTCGACGAGTACTGGCTCAAGGTCAGCCCGGTGGTCCTCGGCCGCGGCAGCTCGATGTTCGCCGACCTCGCCGCGCGCCAGGACCTCACGCTGCGCAGCGCGAAGTCGTACCCCTCCGGCAGTGTCGAGGCGCTCTACGCCACGGGCGGCGTCAGCCCGTGACGCGGGCGGCGAGCGCGTCGCCGACCTCGGCCGTGCGGCGCGCCGCCGTCCCCCGCTCGCTCAGGTCCGCCGCCACGGCGTCGACGATGCGGCCGGCCTGCTCGGACAGCCCGAGGTGGTCGAGCAGCAGGCCCACCGACAGCACCGTGGCCGTCGGGTCGGCGACGCCCTGGCCGGCGATGTCGGGCGCGGAGCCGTGCACCGGCTCGAACATCGACGGCGCGGTGCGGTCGGGGTTGACGTTGCCGCTGGCCGCGAGCCCGATGCCGCCGGTGATGGCGGCCGCGAGGTCGGTGAGGATGTCGCCGAACAGGTTGTCGGTGACGATGACGTCGAACCGGCCGGGGTCGGTGACGAAGAAGATCGTGGCGGCGTCGACGTGCAGGTAGTCGACGGCGACGTCGGGGTACTCCTGGCCGACCCGCTCGACCGTCCGGCGCCACAGGTGGCCGGCGTGCACCAGCACGTTGTGCTTGTGCACGTAGGTGAGCTTCCGGCGCGGCCGGGCCTGGGCGCGGGCGAACGCGTCGCGCACGACCCGCTCGACGCCGAACGCGGTGTTGACGCTGACCTCGTTGGCGACCTCCTGCGGGGTGCCGACGCGCAGCGCGCCGCCGTTGCCGACGTACGGCCCCTCGGTCCCCTCGCGGACGACGACGAAGTCGACCTCGCCGGGGCTGCTCAGCGGGGTGGCGACGCCCGGGAACAGGCGGGACGGGCGCAGGTTCACGTAGTGGTCGAGCTCGAAGCGCAGCCTGAGCAGCAGCCCGCGCTCCAGCACGCCGCTCGGCACGTCCGGGTCGCCCACGGCGCCGAGCAGGATGGCGTCGTGCCCGCGCAGCTCCTCGAGCACGGTGTCGGGCAGCGTCTCACCGGTGGCGTGCCAGCGCTTGGCGCCGAGGTCGTAGGTGGTGGCGCCCACCTTGACGTCGGTGCCCGCCAGCACGGCGTCGAGCACCTTCAGGCCCTCGGTGACGACCTCGGTACCGATTCCGTCACCCGGGATGACTGCCAGGTTGAGACTGCGCGACATGGCCCACACCGTACGACCGTCGTCCACATGATGGCACCTGCGTCCCGCGATTCGGACGCGGGCCGCGTCGGCGCTGGTCAGCGACTGGTGATGGAGAGCTCACTCCGGCCGTACTCGCCGCCGTTGTCGCGACGGTCGATGGCCTCCTGCAACGCGTGCCGGGCCTCCAGAGCCTGCTGCTGTTCTTCGGTCATGGCGCTCTCCACTGATGTACTCGGTCGTCCTAGCATATGGAGCGCTTAGCGGTTCGTCTCGCGGAATGGCGGCACATCTCACGATTCGAGACCCACACGCACGAACTCCCGCCGCGCCACTGGTGGGCGCGACGGGAGTTCGGAGCGTGCGTCGGAGGTCAGCCGTCGAGGTCGACGGTGCGGCCCCACTCGGCGCCGATGGCGGCGACGATGTCGTCGAGCACCTGGCCGGGGACGGCCTGGTCGACGGTCATGGCGACGAGCGCCTGGCCGCCCTTGCCGGTGCGGCTGACCTGCATACCGGCGATGTTGACGTCGGCCTCGCCGAGCACGCGCCCGACGGTGCCGACGATGCCGGGGCGGTCGGTGTAGCGCAGGAACGCCATGTGCTCGGCCGGCACCACCTCGATGTCGTAGCCCAGCACCTCGACGATCTTCTCGACGTGCTTCGGCCCGGACAGCGTGCCCGACACCGACACCGTGCGGCCGTCGGCCAGCACGCCGCGCAGCGTGACGAGGTTGCGGTAGTCGGCCGACTCCTCGTCGGTGACCAGCCGGACCTCGACACCGCGGTCGGCGGCGATGAGCGGCGCGTTGACGTAGGAGACCGGGTCCTCGACGACGTCGGCGAAGACCCCCTTCAGCGCGGCCAGCTCGAGGATCTTCACGTCGTGCGCGGTGATCTCGCCGCGCACCTCGACGTCGAGCTGCGTCGCGACGCCGGCGGCCAGCGCGGTGAAGATGCGGCCGAGCTTCTCGGCCAGCGGGATGCCGGGCCGGACGTCCTCGGCGATGGCGCCGCCCTTGACGTTGACGGCGTCGGGCACCAGCTCGCCGGCGAGGGCCAGCCGGACCGAGCGCGCCACCGACACGCCCGCCTTCTCCTGCGCCTCGTCGGTGGACGCGCCGAGGTGCGGCGTGACGACGACCGACTCGAAGTCGAACAGCGGCGACTCGGTGGTCGGCTCGGACGCGAACACGTCGATGCCGGCACCGGCGACCCGGCCCTCCTTGAGCGCCAGGGCGAGCGCGTGCTCGTCGACGATGCCGCCGCGCGCGGCGTTGATGACCCGCACCGTCGGCTTCACCTTGCGCAGCGCCTGCTCGCCGATGAGGCCGACGGTCTCGGGCGTCTTGGGCAGGTGGACGGTGATGAAGTCGCTCTCCTCGAGCAGCTGGTCGAGCGACACGCTGCGCACGCCCATCTGCGCGGCGCGGGCGGCCGGCACGTAGGGGTCGTACGCGATGACGTTCATGCCGAACGACGACAGCCGCTGCGCGACCAGGACGCCGATGCGGCCGAGGCCCACGATGCCGACCGTCTTCTCGTACAGCTCGACGCCGGAGTACTTGCTGCGCTTCCACTCGCCGCCCTTGAGCGCCTTGTCGGCCGGGGCGATGTTGCGGGCGGTGGCCAGCAGCAGGCCGATGGCCAGCTCGGCGGCGCTGGTGATGTTGGAGGTGGGCGCGTTGACGACCATGACGCCGGCCTGCGTGGCGGCCTTCACGTCGACGTTGTCGAGGCCGACGCCGGCCCGGGCGATGACCTTGAGCTGCTTCGCCACCGCGATGGCCTCGGCGTCGACCTTGGTGGCCGAGCGGACCAGGATGGCGTCGACGTCGACGATGGCCGGCAGCAGGGCCGCGCGGTCGGCGCCGTCGACCTTGCGGATCTCGAAGTCGGGCCCGAGCGCGTCGACGGTGGCGGGCGAGAGCTCTTCGGCGATGAGTACGACGGGCTTGGTCACGGTGGACTAGACCTCCGGGTGTGTCGGGCGTGGTGTGACGAGCGCGACACTGGGCCCGGGTGCGACCGAGTGTAACGCCACGTAAACCCAGAGCGCACCCGGCTGTCGTAAGGTGGCCGGTTCGTTTCGTCCAGATTACGCGGGATCCGGCCACGTCTCGCCACGCCAGGCGGCGTCCCAGAACATCCACTCGAACCGGGTGGCCCGTGCGTACGACTCGTGCATGGCCGCGACGGTGCCCGGGTGCCGCTCGGCCTGTTCGTCGGCGAACGACTCGGCCCGCCGGGTGTCGGCCTCGAACGCGGGGTCGCCGTAGGTGCGCAGCCACGCCTCGTACGGATGCGCGTCGCCCTCGCCGGCGGACAGGACGGTCACCAGCTCGCGGCCGACCTCGGTGTAGACGCGGAAGCACGGCAGCAGCCCGGCCAGCGCGACCCCGGCGGGCGCCATGGTGGCGTCGGCCTGCAGGGTGTGGACGTAGGCGAGGCAGGTCGGCGTCGGCTCCACCGCGCCGACGGCGTCGCTCAGGTCCGCTCCCGCCTCGGCGAAGAGCGCCTCGTGCAGCTGCCGTTCCGCGTCGACGGCGCCGGCGGCGAACCGGGCGATGACGGCGGCCTGCTCGGGCTCGGGCCAGCGCGCCGCCGTGGTGGCCAGCGCCCGGGCGTAGCGGGACAGGTAGTGCGCGTCGTCGGCGATGTAGCGCAGGAACGTCTTGCGCTCCAGCGTCCCGTCGGCGAGGCCGGTGACGAACGGGTGCGCGCGGATGGCGTCGTACCAGGGCGCGGCGGCGGCCCAGGCGTCGGCGGAGAAGCTCATGCGGGGGTCCCTTCCGGAGTCCACCAGGCGTGGAAGTGGTGCACCGGCCCGTGACCGGTGCCGACGTGCAGTTGGTCGGCGGCGCGCAGCGCCTCGGTGAGGTAGGTCTTGGCGTCGCGGACGGCGTCGCGCAGCAGCCGCCCGTGTCCCAGGCCGGCGGCGATGGCCGACGACAGCGTGCAGCCGGTGCCGTGCGTGTTGGCCGTCTCGACCCGGCGCTCGCGCAGCTCCAGCAGGCCGTCGTCGTCGGCCAGCACGTCGACGGCGTCGGGCCCGGCCGCGTGCCCGCCCTTGACCAGCGCCGCCGGCCCCTTGGCGTGCAGCTCCGCCGCCGCGTCGGCGGCCTCCTCGGGCGCGACGGCGGGCACGCCGAGCAGCGCGGCGGTCTCGGGCAGGTTCGGCGTGACGACGTCGGCCAGCGGCAGCAGCCGGTCGCGGATGGCCTCGACCGTCGCGTCGTCGACCAGCCGGTCGCCCGACGTCGCGACCATGACGGGGTCGACGACGAGGCGCCGGATGCCGTGGCGCCGGGCGGCGTCGGCCACCGCCTCGACGACGTCGGCGCCGCCCAGCATGCCGACCTTCACCGCGGCGACGTCGAGGTCGGCGAAGAGCGCGTCCAACTGCTCGGTGACGAAGCTCGCCGGCACCGGGAGGACCCCGGTGACGCCGCGGGTGTTCTGCGCCGTCAGCGCCGTGAGGACGGCCCCGCCGTACGCACCGAGCGCCGAGAACGTCTTGAGGTCGGCCTGGATGCCCGCACCGCCGGACGGGTCGGACCCCGCCACGGTGAGGATCGTGGGTGTCATGCAGCTCCTTCCGCCGGGGAAGGGAGCGCCGACACCACCACCGTCGGTCTCCCTGCGCCGGCATGACCCGGATCAGGTTCGGCGGGTGTGTTCTCAGCCCCACGCGGGAGCACCCCGGCCGATCGGTACGTCCCCGATCCTAGACTCGTCCGGGATGGAAACGCACGAGGAGTACTCCTGGCGCGGCCGCCGGGTCCGCTGGAGCCGGCGCGGTTCGGGTCCCCCGCTCGTCCTCTGCCACGGCACGCCGTGGTCGTCCGCGCTCTGGGAGCCGTACGCCGACGCACTGAGCAGCCAGTACACCGTCCACCTCTGGGACATGCCCGGGTACGGACGCTCGTCGAAGGACGACGGGCACGACGTCTCGCTGGCGGTCCAGGGCGAGCTGCTGGCCGACCTGCTGCGGTTGTGGGGCGGCCCGCCGCCGCACCTGGTGACGCACGACATCGGCGGCGCGGTCGGGCTGCGGGCGCACCTGCTGCACGGCGCGCCCATCGCGTCGCTCGCCCTGATCGACGTCGTCGCGCTGGCCCCGTGGGGGTCGCCGTTCTACCGGCTGGTGGGCTCTCATCCGTCCGTCTTCGAGGCGCTGCCGGCGGCGATGCACGAGGCGCTGCTGCGCGTGTACGTCGCGGGCGCGGCGGCGGGTGAGCTGACGGCGGCGCAACTGTCCATGCTGACCACGCCTTGGCTCGGGGCCGAGGGGCAGCGGGCGTTCTACCGGCAGATCGCGGCCGCCGACCAGGCGCACACCGACGAGATCGAGCCGCTGTACCCGACGATCGCCGTGCCGACGCTGGTCGCGTGGGGCACCGGCGACACCTGGATCCCCGTCGACCGCGCCCACCGGCTCGCCGCCCTCGTCCCCGGCGCCCGGCTGGAGCTGATCGAGGGCGCCGGGCACCTCGTCCAGCTGGACGCGCCGGTCGCGCTGACCGCGCTGCTGCAGCGTTGGCTGGACTCCCAGCGGTGAAGACGTACCGGACGACGCCGCTCCGCCGGCTCGGCAACGCGCTGTTCGGGCCCGCGCTGAAGGCCGGGCTGGTGCCGCCGTACGCCCTGCTCACCGTGCGCGGGCGGACGACGGGACGGCCGCGCAGCACGCCGGTGCGCGTCATGACGCACGACGGCAGCCGCTACCTCGTCGCGCCGTACGGCGCGGTCGACTGGGTGCTCAACGCCCGCGCGGCCGGCGAGGTGACGCTGCGCCGCGGGCGCTGGCACGGCGCGTTCTCGCTCGTCGAGTGCGAGCCCGACGAAGCCGGCCCGGTGCTGAAGGCGTACGCGCGGGCCGAACCGGTCACCCGTCCGTACTTCGACGCCCGCCCGGCCGATCCGCCCGCCGCGTTCGCCGCCGAGGCCGGCCGGCACCCCGTCTTCCGGCTCGTCGAGGCCTGACGGGGCGGCTTCAGGCCGCCGCGCTCAGGCCGCCGCGCTCAGGCCGCCTCGCTCAGGCCGCCTCGCTCAGGCCGCCGCGCTCAGGCCGCCTCGCTCAGGCCGCCTCGCTCAGGTCGGCGAGGACCTGCTCGCGGACCACACGCGGCTGGATGCCGAGCCGCTCGAACACCGCCAGCGTCTGCTGGTCGTCGCTGCGCAGCAGGCCGAGCAGGATGTGCTGCGTCCCGATGGAGCCGTCCTTGCGGGCGATGGCCTCGCGCAGCGACAGCTCCAGCGCCTTCTTCGCCCGCGGCGCGAACGGGATGTGGCCCAGGCGGCCGTCGGGCTGCTTGCCGCGGCGGAACACGCCGAACCGCTTGCCACGGCCGGACTCCAGCGGCGCGTCCAGCGCGCCCTCGCCGAACGCCTCCTCGGCCCGCCGCCGCACCTCGTCGAGGTCGATGCCGAACGTCTTCAACGCCTCGGTGTCCTCGTCGCCCAGCGGCGCCCCGCCGCCGTCGACCGCCACCACCGCGTCGCGGCCCCGCTCCGCCGTCACCCCCAGCCGCGTCAACGTCGCCACCCCCGGCGCGTCGGGCGTGGCCAGCAGCGCCAGCAGGACGTGCTCGGTGCCGATCCAGCCGTGCCGCAGGTCGCGGGCCTCCTCCTGCGCCCCGATCACGGCGTGCCGGGCCTCCAGGGTGAACCGCTCGAACATCGCTACCTCCTCGTGTGCTTCTTGTGCACGGCCTGCCTGCTGACGCCGAGGGCGGCCCCGATCTCCTCCCAGGACCAGCCCTGGCGGCGGGCGCTCTCGACCTGCAGCGCCTCGAGCCGCTCCACCAGCCGGCGCAGCGCCGCGACCGCCCGCAACCCGACCCTCGGGTCCGGGTCGACGGCCCCCGCCGCGGCGTCGACCGCCTCTCGTGCTTCCGATCCGGTCATGCTGTCAACATAAGCTGACAACGTGGGTAGTGTCAACTTTCGTTGACGCTTGGTTCTCGTTGCGCGCTCGGCCCCCGACGCGGCGGCGCCGGAGCCGGTCGCGGCGGCGCCGAGCCGGTCGCGGCGGGGCCGGTCGCTTCGGGCGTGCGCCCGAGATTGTCGGACCCGGCCGGTACCGTCCCGACCATGATCGAACCCGACTTCGTCACCGCCACCCGCGCCGCCTACGACACCGTCGCCGCGGCGTACGCCGAGGCGCTCGGTGGCCACCTCGCCACCGAGCCGTTCGACCGCGCGATGCTCGACGCCTTCGCGTCGTTGGTCGGGGCCGGTTCCGAGGCCGGTTCCGGTTCCGGGGCCGCCGGGCCGGTGGTCGAGGTCGGGTGCGGGCCGGGGCGCATCACGGGTTATCTGCGCGACCGCGGTCTCGACATCGCCGGCATCGATCTGTCCCCCGCCATGATCGACGTCGCCCGGGCCGCCCACCCCGGCATCCCGTTCTCGGTCGGCTCCATGATCGCCCTCGACCTCCCCGGCGGCGGACTCGCCGGCCTGGTCGCGTGGTACTCCATCATCCACACCCCGCCCGAGCTGCTTCCCGGCGTCTTCGCCGAGTTCCGCCGCGTCCTCCGTCCCGGCGGTCGCCTGCTGCTCGCCTTCCAGGTGGGCGACGAACGCGTCCGCGTCGACCACGCCTACGGCCACCCCGTCGACGTCGACGCGTATCGGCTGCCGCCCGACCACATCGCCGACCTCCTCACCACCACCTCCTTCACCGTCGACGCGCGCCTGGTCCGGGCGCCGCGGCAGGACGAGAAGCGGCCGCAGGCCTACCTCATCGCCAGCACCGCAGCCGATTCCGAGGAGGAGACGCCCTGATGCACCCCACCCCCGCCCCGACGCCGCCGCCGGAGGCTGCCCGCGCGCCGCCGGCAGCCCCCGCGCCCCACCGGCAGCCCCGCACGCTGTCCGCCGCCACCGGGAGCCCGCACGCGCCCACCACCCGGCCACGTTCGCCGCTCCCGGGCCGCGACCGGCGCTGCGCCAGTCCTCGCGTACCAGGGCACCGCCGGAACCCACCGCACGCGGGCACCGACCCGCCACCCGGCCACGCGGGAGGTCGCCCACGCGCGGCCGCGCGCCACCGGGCGCACTCGCACGCCACCGGAGCCACAGCACGCCGCCGCCGGCCCGCCACACCCGACGATGCCGGAGATCGCTCAGGCGTGGCCGTATGCCACTGGGCCCCTCCGTGCGCCAGCCGCACGCCGCCGGGAGCCTGTCGGACGTACCCGCACGCCGCCAGGGCCTGCCCATTGCGGCGCAGGAGGCACCCACGCACGGCCGCGCGCCGCCGGGCGTAGCCGCACGCCACCGGAGCCTGACCGCGCGCCACCGGCACCACCCTGCCGCGCCGCCGCCCCGTCGCTATGTCTTACCCGGAGCGCCGGTTCAGGGCGTGCGGTCGCCCTCGGTGATCATGCGGACCGCTTTGGCCGCCCGTTCGTCGCGGGTTTGCTGCTTCCGGCCCTCGGCGATCCAGTCGGCGTACCGCTTGCGGTGCGAGAACGACATCGACTCGTAGGCACGCAGCGCCGCGGGGTCGGCAGCGAGCGCCGCGCTCAACTCGCGCGGCACGTCGACGACGCGCGGCTGGTCGTCCGGCTCGATCACCACGTGCACCGTGTCGCCCACGTCGACGCCGAGGTCGGCGCGCTGGGCCTTGCGCAGGCCGATCCAGCCGGCGCCCCCATAGACGGCGACCGTGGTGCGGAAGGGCGGCGTGCCGTTGACGGACACCAGGACCGGCGCCCGCGCCTTGCCGTACGCCACCTTCGGGTCGAACGGCAGCGCGAAGCCGCAGCCCGGCCCGTCGTCGCCGATGAGGAGCGCGTCGAACTCCGCCGTCGCCATGCCGCCATTGTGCGCCCAGCCGCGCCGACCGGCCCAGCCCCGCCGCCACGCCTCCACGCCTCCACGCCACGCCGCCGCCACCCCAGCCACCGCCGGCCCCACCAGCACGCCCCGCCCCGCCCGGCCGCGCCACCCCGCCCTTCCCACCCCACCGCCACGCCTACCTACCCCGCGCCCGCCTGCACGTCCGGCCCCACCAACACGCCCCGCCCCACCAACACGCCCCGCCCCGCCAGCACGCCCCCGCCCCACCAGCACGCCCCCGCCCCACCAACACGCCCCGCCCCACCCGGCCGCGCACGCCCGCCCCGCCGCACCGGCCACGCCGAACCCCACCAGCGCGCCCACCCCGCCGGGTGCGCCCGCCTACCCTCGATCCATGACCGACGCCAGCCCCTTCCCCGCCACCGACACCGCGTTCGGCCGGCGCGTGCACGACCGCCTGCGCGACGACCGCGTCATCTGGCTCACGGTCGTCGCGCCGAGTGGGACGCCGCAGCCGAACCCGGTGTGGTTCGCCCGCGTCGGCGACGACGTCGTCATCTACAACGACCGGCACGCCAGGCGGCTCGACTGGCTGGACGAGCGGCCGCGGGTCGCGCTGCACCTGAACAGCGACGCCGCCGGCGACGACGTCGTCGTGCTGACGGGGCGGGTGGAGTTCCGCGACGACGTCCCGCCGGCGCACGAGTCGCCCGAGTACGTCGCCAAGTACGGGCCCGACATGGCCCGCGTCAGCGGCAGCGCCGAGGCGTTCTCCCACCAGTACTCGGCCGCGGCCGTCGTCCACGTCGACCACGTCCGCGGCTACTGAGCATGACGGACGTGACCGGCCTGGCGCTGGTGGGCGCCGGCCGCACCGCCGACGTCTACGCGATCGACGGCGGGCGGGTGCTGCGCCGTTACCGCGACGGCGCATCCGCGGCGTCCGAGGCGGCCGTCATGACGCACGTCCGCGCCCACGGCTTCCCAGCGCCGGCCGTCCACGAGGCCACTGGTCCGGACCTCGTCCTCGACCATCTCGCCGGTCCGACGCTGCTCCAGGCCCTGCTCGACGGCGAGCGCACGGCCGCCGGCGCCGCCACGATCCTGGCCGGGCTGCACCACCGCCTGCACGCCGTCCCGCCGTCCGGTCACCCACGCCCCGCCGGGCCGGCCGCCGGCACCGTCGTCCACCTCGACCTGCACCCCGACAACGTGGTCCTGACGCCGGACGGGCCGGTGCTGATCGACTGGCGTAACGCCACCGACGGCCCCGCCGACCTCGACGTCGTGTACTCGGCGCTGATCCTGGCGCAGGTCAGCGTGGGGACGGACGCCGTGCTGGCACCCGTCGCGGCGGCGCTGATCGGACCGTTCCTGGCCGCCGCCGGCGGCACGCCGCTCGATCACCTCGCGGCGGCGACGGCCCGCCGCGGCGCCGATCCGCAACTCACGACGACCGAACGCGAGCGGCTCGCGGCGGCCGCCGCGCTCGTCGCCGAGGAGGCCCGGCGCACCTCCTGACGCGCCCGCCCGCCGGGCGAAAAGCACGGGGCAAAGCAGTGGAATCCCGGCGTGAACAGGAGCAAGATGGTGAGCACACAACCCGCCGAAGACTCTCGGGGTGCATCCATGTCCGGTCTCCACAACGACGCACCAGGCATGCTGCCGGTGCTCTCGAAGGGCAAACACCGCAACGCACGCAAGGGCGCGTGCTTCATGGAATTCGCGTCCTACCTCGCCGGCGAGCGATGGAGCGACCACCCGTCCTGCACGCATCCGCTGCTGGCCGCGGTCGCCCGGCTGGTGAACGACGCCATCTCCGACGAGCGCCGGCCGCAACTTGCCCCGCTGGTCCCCATGGTCATCGGGGTCGACTCCGACGACCCGCGCATGGACGTCCACATCACGCTCCGGGTCGCCCAGACGGCTCTGCCGGTGGCGTCGGCGGAACGTCAGCGGGTGCTGGCGGTCGCGCTGCTGTCGGCCGAGCGCATCCTCGACGACCTCGACCACCGGCCGGCCGGCACGCTCACCGAGCGCAGCCGCGACGCGCTGGCCAAGGTCCCGGTCGCGGCCCGGTGGGCCTACGACTTCGCCGAGGGCGAGCAGACCACCATGAAGGGGTTCCAGCGCTACGCGGCGCCGACGGCCGTCCGCTGCGCCGTCGAGGGCGTCGCCAACGCCTGCGTCACCGACCCCGACGCGCTGCTGCACCACCTGCTCGAGCTGACCATCGCCGACTGCGCCCGGCTGGTCGAGCCGCGCGGCACCGCCGACCCCGCTCGCTGGGCCGACGCCTGCCGGCTCACGGGCACGGTCAGCGCCTGAGCTGACGAGCACCGGCCCCGGACTCGGCGGTTCGGGGCCGGTGAACGCTGCGCGGAACCGGTGCGCGCCGGACCCGAAGATGCGAGGTTAGGTTTGCCTGAGCTAACTTAGCCGGGTGAATCCTCGACGCCTGCCGACCTTCCTGCTCGCTCTGCTGCTCGGCGCCGCCCTCGCCGGCTGCGGCTCCGACGACGACGCCTCGGGCGACGACGGCGGGAGCGGCGACGACACCAACGCTGCCGGCAGCGACGGATTCCCCGTCACCATCGAGCACGCGCTCGGCTCGGCCACCCTCGAGGAGGCGCCGGAGCGGGTGGTCACCTGGGGGCCGTCGAACCAGGACGCGGTGCTGGCGCTCGGGGTCGTCCCGGTGGCGATGCCGTTCTTCGACTACGGCGGCGACGACGAGGGCGTGCTGCCGTGGGTGCGCGAGAACCTCGGCGACGCCGAGCTGCCGGCGCTGCTGCCGAACGCGTCCGGCGAAGAGATCCCGTACGAGGCGATCGCCGAGGAGCAGCCCGACGTCATCGTGGCCGTGTACTCGGGGATCACGCAGGAGGAGTACGACACCCTCAGCGCCATCGCACCGACCGTCGCCTACCCGGACGGGCCGTGGAGCACGTCCTGGCAGGACCAGACGACGATCATCGGCGCGGCGCTGGGCCGGTCCGCCCAGGCCGGCGAGCTGGTCGCCGAGACCGAGGAGTACCTCGCCACCCGCACCGACGAGTTCCCGGAACTGGCCGGCACCACCTTCGCCTACGGCGCCGAGGACGGCGCGCAGCTCGCCCTCTACACGTCCGACGACGTGCGGGTGCGGCTGCTCACCGACCTCGGCATGACGCTCGCCCCGTACGTCGACGAGCACGCGGAGGGCGACGGCGTGTACTACTACGTGTCGCCGGAACTGGCGGGCGACATCGAGGCCGACGTGTTCATCGGCTGGTTCAACGACCAGGTGGCGGCCGACGCGTTCGCGGCGAGCCCGGCGTACGCGCAGCTCCCGGCCGTCGCGGCGGGCGCGTTCGCCCCGATCGCCGGCGAGGACTACGTGACCGCCAGCTCCGCGCCGACGGTGCTGTCGATCCCGTGGATGCTCGACGACTACCTGCCTCAGCTCGCGGCGGCCACCGCGGCCGGTGAGTAGATTCCACTGTTGACGAGATCCATGTTGATCATGGCCGCCGCGTCAACACCGGCCGATGCAGACTTGATCACTGTGGCGAACACATCGGCAACGTTGCCGGCCGCCCAGACACCAGGCACCGAGGTGCCGCCCATCGGGTCGACGGTGAGGGCGGTGCCCGCGATGATGCCGCCGCGCTCCTGCTCGACGGCGGTCAGGCCGAGCCCGGCGACCATGCCGACCCGCGCGACCGGCTTCGGCGCGACGACGACGGCGCCTGCGGGGACGACGAGGCCGCTGTCGAGCTCGACGCCAGTCAGCTCGTCGGACTCGATCCGCAGCGCCGCGACCGTCCCCTCGACCACCCGCACGCCGCGCCCGGCGAGGTCGGCCAGCTGCGCGTCGTCCAGGGCCGGCGCGGTGTGGGTGAACAGGGTGACGTCGGCGGACCACTGCCGGAACAGCTGCGCGTGGTGCACCGACGCCGCCGACGTCGCCAGCACGCCGATCGCGCGGTCGCGCACCTCCCAGCCGTGGCAGTACGGGCAGTGCAGCACGTCGCGCCCCCACCGCTCGCGCACGCCGGGCACGTCCGGCAGCTCGTCGACGCCGCCCGTGGCCAGCAGGATCCGCCGCGCCCGCACCGTCGCGCCGCTGACGAGGCGGACGGTGAAGTCACCGGCCGCGTCGGTCACCTCGGCCACCGCGCCGTCGACGAACTCGCCGCCGTAGCCGGCGATCTCGGACCGGCCGATGCGGTACAGCTCGCCCGGCGCGGCGCCCTCGCGGCCCAGGTAGTTGTGGACGCCACCGGCCGGCGCGTTGCGCGGCTCACCGGCGTCGACCACCAGGACGGACCGCCGCGCCCGCGCCAGCGTCAGCGCACCGCTCAGACCGGCCGGCCCGCCGCCGATCACTACTACGTCGTAACGGTTCTCATTAGTCATATTGCCAGCGTGCGCCTGCGCCGCCTGGATGGCAAGGTTCGTTGCGGATCTGGCAAGGCCAGTGAGTAGGCGGCCGGTGAGTAGACTGTCCGGCAACGCGGCCGGAGCCGCGTCCGGGTCCGCGGGCAGGGTCGAACCCACTCCGTCGAACGCTCATCGTCCGAGCCTTTGTGCAGCCGACGTTGCGGACCATCGGCGCTCTCGCGCACGGAGGACTCGATGCCCGAGCTACCCGTCCGACCCGACCTCGGCCACCTGAAGAAGCAGGCCAAAGAGCTGCTGCGCGCCTACCGCGACGGCGACCCGGCGGCGGCCGCCCGGTTCCGCGCCACCCTGCCGCACGCCACGGGACCGCACGGCAGTAGGCCACGGCTGCGCGACGCGCAGTCCTGCGTCGCCCGCGAGTACGGCTTCGCGTCGTGGACCGCCCTCCGGCGGTACGTCGAGGAGGTGCGCGGCGTGACGGCCGAGCACTGGCTGCGGCTGGTGTACGCGGGCGACAGCATCGGCGGCACGCACGCCGCCCGGCCGGTCGAGGCCGCCCGCCTGCTGCGCGCCGCCCGCGACCGCGCCGATCTCGGCGGCGCCACCCCCGGCGACGGCGATCCTGGCGGACGACCAGCCCCCGACGGTGGGGGCCGCAACGCCAGCGATCTCGGCGGCGCCACCGACCACCGTGAGGCCCGTGACCGCGCCACCCGCGACCACGCCACCCACGACGGCGCCGCCCCAGGCAGCGGGGCCCGCGACCACGCCACCCACCACGGCGCCACCCCCGGCAGCGGGGCCCACGACCACGCCACCCACCACGGCGCCGCCCCCGGCAGCGGGGCCCGCGGCAGCGCCACCCACGACGGCGGTCTGGGCAGCGGCCCCGGCCGGGACGACCCGCTCGTCGCGGCCGGGGTCGGCCTTCTCGCGGCGGCCGCCGGGGACATCGCCACGGCGACCGGCGACGTCGCGGCCGTGACCGGGGCGATCGCCGCCGATCCCGGCTGGGTGCACCGGCCCGGCGGTGTGCTCGGCCTGCCGCCGCTGGTCGCCGTCGCGCACTCGTCGCTGGTGCGGCTGCCGGAGTTCGCCACCGGCCTCCGCGCCTGCGCCCGCACGCTGCTGACCGCGGGCGCCGACCCGAACCAGGCGGTCGTCCCCGCGGGCGGGCAGCACCCGGTGACGGCGCTGTACGGCGCCGCGGGCGTCACCCACGACCATGAGCTGACGACACTGCTGCTCGCGGCCGGTGCGGACCCGGACGACGGCGAGTCGCTGTATCACTCGCTGGGCGATCGCGAGTGCGCCCGGCTGCTGCTCGCCGCCGGCGCGACCGTCACCGGCACGAACGCGATGTACGCCGCCGCCGACCACGACGACGCCGGGGTGCTGCGGCTGCTGCTCGAGCACGGCGGCGACCCGAACGAGCCGTCGCCGGTGTGGGGGTCGCCGCTGCTGTTCGGGCTGCGGCGGCGGTGCTCGACGCGGTACGTGCGGCTGCTGCTCGACGCCGGGGCCGACCCGCGCGCCGTCACGCCGGACGGGGTCGGCGCGTACCGGCTGGCGCTGCGGTTCGGGCTGACGGAGGCGGCGTCACTGCTGCCGGCCGACGACGCCGGCACTCCGCTGGAGGAGCTGATCGCCGCCTGCGCCCGCGGCGACGGCACCGTCGCCCGCACCCTGCTCGCCGCGCATCCCGGCCTGACCGACCGACTGGACGACGGCCAGCGGCGGCTGCTGCCCGACCTCGCCGGCGAGGGTGCCGCCGACGCCGTCCGGCTGCTGGTCGAGGCCGGCTGGCCGATCGACCAGCCCGGCGGCGACTGGAACGCGACCGCCCTCAACCACGCCGTCTTCCGCGGCGACGCGGCGCTGGCGCGGTTCCTGCTCGAACACGGCGCCGACCCCGCCGTGGTGCACGGCTTCGGCGACACCGTCACCGGGACGCTGGCGTGGGCGAGCAGCAACAACGAGGAACCCGGCATCGTCGCCGACTGGGCCGGCTGTGCCCGTGCGCTCCTCGACCACGGCGTCGAACTGCCGGAGCTCAGCTGAGCGAGGCGGCGTGGTCCGGCACGTAGGTCTGCAGCTCCCGCGGCGGCCGCTCGTACCCCTTGGCGGCCGGCCGCGGCGGCAGCTCCAGCGGCCGCCGCTGCACCTCGTGGTATGGGATGGTCGAGATCAGGTGGGCGATCATGTTGATGCGCGCCGCCCGCTTGTCCTCGCTCTCGACCACGTACCACGGGGCCTCCGGGATGTCCGTGTGCACGAACATGTCGTCCTTCGCGCGCGAGTAGTCCTCCCAGCGGCTGATCGACTCGAGGTCCATCGGCGACAGCTTCCACCGGCGCATCGGGTCCTCCAGCCGCGACCGGAACCGGCGTTCCTGCTCCGCGTCGCTGACGGAGAACCAGTACTTGCGCAGCAGGACGCCGTCCTCGACCAGCATCCGCTCGAACGTCGGGGCCTGGTTGAGGAAGCGCTGGTACTCCTCCTTCGTGCAGAAGCCCATGACCCGCTCGACGCCGGCGCGGTTGTACCAGCTCCGGTCGAACAGGACGATCTCGCCGGCGGCGGGCAGGTGCTCGACGTAGCGCTGGAAGTACCACTGGCCGCGCTGCCGCTCGGTCGGCGCCGGCAGGGCGGCGATGCGGGCGATGCGGGGATTGAGGTACTGCGTGACCCGCTTGATGGTGCTGCCCTTCCCGGCCGCGTCGCGCCCCTCGAACACCACGACGACGCGGGCGCCCTCCTGGCGGACCCACTCCTGCAACGTCACCAGCTGCGCCTGCAGCCGGAACAGCTCCTTCTCGTAGATCTTCTTCGGAAGCCGCTCGTCCTTCTTCGCCACGGTGTCCCCCTACTCGTCGACGGCCGGCAGCGCGAACTGGCTGTTGTACAGGTCGAAGTATGCTCCGCGACGCTCCAGCAGTTCGGCATGCGAGCCCTGTTCGACGATGGCGCCGTCGCGCATGACGAGGATGAGGTCGGCGTCGCGGATGGTCGAGAGGCGGTGCGCGATGACGAAGCTGGTGCGGTCGCTGCGCAGCGCCGCCATGGCGTGCTGGACGAGCACCTCGGTGCGGGTGTCGACCGACGACGTCGCCTCGTCGAGGATGAGGATGGACGGGTCGGCGAGGAACGCCCGCGCGATGGTGAGCAGTTGCTTCTCACCGGCGCTGATGTTGTCGCCCTCCTCGTCGATGACGGTGTCGTAGCCGTCGGGCAGCGAGTGCACGAACCGGTCGACGTAGGTGGCCTCGGCCGCCGCCCGGATCCGCGACTCCGGCGCCGACGGGTCGCCGTAGGCGAGGTTCTCGCGGATGGTGCCGCCGAACAGCCAGGTGTCCTGCAGCACCATGCCGATGTTGGAGCGCAGCTCGTCGCGGCTGAGGTCGGCGATGTCGCGGCCGTCGATGGTGATGCGCCCGCCCTGCAGCTCGTAGAACCGCATGATCAGGTTGACCAGCGTGGTCTTGCCGGCGCCGGTCGGGCCGACGATCGCCACCGTGCGGCCCGGCTCGGCCACCAGCGAGAGGTCCTCGATCAGCGGCTGGTCCGGGTCGTAGCTGAACGTGACGTGCTCGAACTCGACCCGCCCGCGGGCCGGGCCGCCCAGCGTCGCCGGCGTGGCCGGGTCGGGCACCTGCTCGGGCTCGTCCAGCAGCTCGAACACCCGCTCCGCCGACGCGACGCCGGACTGCAGCAGGTTCGCCATCGACGCCAGCTGGGTGAGCGGCTGGGTGAACTGACGGGTGTACTGGACGAACGCCTGCACCTCGCCGAGGCTCATCGACCCGGACGCGACCCGCAGGCCGCCGACGACGGCGATGGCGACGTAGTTGAGGTTCCCGAGGAAGAACATCGCCGGCATGATCAGCCCGGACACGAACTGGGCGCCGAAGCTGGCCTGGTACAGCTCCTCGTTCTTGCCGGCGAACGACTGCTCCACCTCGCGCTGCCGGCCGAACACCTTGACCAGCGCGTGGCCGGTGTAGGCCTCCTCGATCTGCCCGTTCAGCGCGCCGGTGTGCGCCCACTGCGCGACGAACTGCTTCTGCGACCGCTTCGCGACGAGCGCCGTCACCAGCAGCGACAGCGGGATCGTCGCCAGCGCGATCAGCGCCAGCACCGGCGAGATCCAGAACATCATCACCAGCACGCCGATGACGGTGAGCAGCGAGTTCAGCAGCTGGCTCATGGTCTGCTGCAGGCTCTGCGACACGTTGTCGATGTCGTTGGTGACGCGGCTGAGCACGTCGCCGCGGGCGTTGGCGTCGAAGTACTTCAGCGGCAGCCGGTGGATCTTGTCCTCGACGTCGGAGCGCAGCCGGAACACCGTCCGCTGCACGATGGTGTTGAGCAGGTACGCCTGCAGCCACATGAACAGCGACGCGCCCACGTACAGCGCCAGCACGCCCAGCAGCACCGTCCGCAGCGCGTCGAAGTCGACGCCCTGGCCGGGCACGACGTCCATGTGCGCGAGCATGTCGGCGAAGGTGTCCTGGCCGCCGGCGCGCAGGCCCTCGACCGCCTGTTCCTTGCTGACGCCCGCGGGCAGCTGCCGGCCGATGACGCCCTGGAAGATGAGGTCGGTGCCGTGCCCGAGCAGCCGCGGGCCGATGGCGTTGAGCGCGACGCTGACCACGGCCAGCACGAGCACCACCGCGACGCCGGCCCGTTCCGGCCGCAGCCGGCCGATCAGCCGCTTCGCCGACGGGCCGAAGTTCAGCGCCTTCTGCGGCGGGCCGGCCATCGCGGCCATGCCGGGCGGGCCGCCGCCGGGACGGCCGCCCGTCGGCCGCGCGGGCGCGGTCGTCGTCGTGGACCTGGACGCGCTCATGCGGCCTCCTCCGCGGTCAGCTGGGACTCGACGATCTCGGCGTAGGTCGGGCAGGTCTCGATCAGCTCGGCGTGCGTGCCGAGCCCGACGACCGCGCCGTCGTCGAGCACGACGATCTGGTCGGCGTCGATGACGGTGGAGATCCGTTGCGCGACGATGACCACCGCCGCGTTCGTGGTGTGCGGACGCAGCGCCGCCCGCAGCCGGGCGTCGGTGGCGAGGTCGAGCGCCGAGAAGGAGTCGTCGAACAGGTAGATGTCGGGCCGGCGGACCAGCGCGCGGGCGATCGCGAGGCGCTGCCGCTGCCCGCCGGACACGTTGGTGCCGCCCTGCGCGATCGGCGCGTCCAGCCGTTCCGGCATCTCCTCGACGAAGTCGGCGGCCTGCGCGATGCGCAGCGCCTCCCACAGCTCGTCGTCGGTGGCGTCGGGGTTGCCGTAGCGCAGGTTGCTGGCGACCGTCCCGGAGAACAGGTACGCCTTCTGCGGCACCAGCCCGATCCGCTCGCGCAGCGCCTCCGGGTCGAGCCGGCGGACGTCGACACCGCCGACGAGCACCTGGCCGGCGGTGACGTCGATCAGCCGCGGCACCAGGCTGACCAGCGTGGTCTTGCCCGAGCCGGTGCTGCCGACGACGGCGGTCGTGCTTCCCGGCTCGACGGTGAACGTGATGTCGCGCAGCACCGGCGACTCGGCGCCCGGGTAGGCGAACTCGGCGTCGCGCAGTTCCAGCGACACCCGCCGCGGCAGCGTCGTGACCGGGTCGACCGGCGGCACCACCGACGACTCGGTGTCGAGCACCTCGCCGATGCGCTCGGCGCACACCGTCGCCCGCGGCAGCATGACCAGCATGAACGTCGCCATCATGACCGACATCAGGATCTGGATGAGGTAGGTCAGGAAGGCCGTCAGCGAGCCGATCTGCATCTGCCCGTCGTCGACCCGGCCGGCGCCGAACCACAGCACGGCCACGCTGGACACGTTGAAGATCAGCATGACCCACGGGAACATCAGCGCCATCAGCCGGCCCACGTAGAGCGCGGTGTCGGTGAGCGCGGTGTTGGCGACGGCGAACCGGCTCTGCTCCCAGCGCTCGCGGACGAACGCCCGGACCACCCGGATGCCGGTGATCTGCTCGCGCATGACCCGGTTGACGCCGTCGATGCGCTCCTGCATGAGCCGGAAGCCGGGCACCATGCGGCGCACGATCAGTGCGATGCCGAGGATCAGCGCCGGGACGCAGACCAGCAACAGCCAGGCCAGCCCGACGTCCTCGCGCAGCGCCATGATGACGCCGCCGGTGGCCATGATCGGCGCCGTGACCAGCAGCGTGCACGACATCAGCACCAGCATCTGGACCTGCTGCACGTCGTTGGTGTTGCGGGTGATCAGCGACGGCGCGCCGAACCGGCCCACCTCGCGGGCGGAGAACTCGCCGACCCGGTGGAAGATCGCGGCCCGGACGTCGCGGCCGAACGCCATCGCCGTCTTCGCGCCGAAGTACACCGCGCCGACCGTGCAGGTGATCTGCAGCACCGTCGCCGCCAGCATCCACCCGCCGGTGCGGACGATGTAGCCGGTGTCGCCGCGGGCGATGCCGTTGTCGATGATGTCGGCGTTGAGGCTGGGCAGGTACAGCGAGGCCAGCGTGCCGATGAACTGCAGCACGACCACGGCGGCGAGCCAGCGGCGGTACGGGCGCAGGTACGTCCGCAGCAGGGTGATGAGCATGGAACGGCTCCGAACTGGAGTTGTCGGATGTGACGTGTGCTTCGTGTGCCCGGGTCGGAGGGTCAGGGCGAGGGGTCGCCCGCGTCGAGGCAGACGCCGTGCAGCAGCAGGTCGACGACCTCGGCCGGGGTCATCGGCTCGTGGTCGTTGATGAGCGGGTGGAAGCCGGCGAAGGCGAGGATGCGCAACCGCCGGGCCACCTCGACCGGCGAGACCCGCAGCCGGTGCCGGTCGGGCTCGACCAGCGCGGCGATGACGGCCATGATGCCGGCATGCCGCGGCGGCTGCGTCCGGCCGTCGTCGCCCGGCGGCCGGTTGAAGCCGACGGCGACCATGAGCTGGAAGACGCTGGTCAGCCGCTCGTGCAGGATGTCGGCCGCGAGCAGCAGCCGGTGCTCCAGCGGCACGTCGGTGCCGATGGCGCGCAGCCGCCGCTCGGTGTCGCTGGGGTCGATGGCCGCCTCGAGGACCTGCTTGAGCAGGGTGTCCTTGTCGTCGAAGACCCGGAAGATGGTGCCCTCGGCGATGCCGGCCGCCTCGGCGATCTGCCGTGTGCTGACGGCGAAGCCGTGCTCGTAGACCAGCGGCAGGGTGGCCTCGATGATCGCCTCACGTCGCTGATCGGGCGACATGGGCGTTGCGCGAGCCCGGCGCGTCTCGGTGGCCACGGCACGATGCTAAGTGAGTGAGGACTCACTCACAAGCGGATTTCCGGAGCTTCACTCGCCGTTCGCTCCCCGCGAAGCGCGGCGGCGGAGGGATGGTTGGCGGTTTGGTGGGGCCAGAGCACCAGTCAACCGCCAACCATCCCGCTGCCGCCCGCGAACAACGCGCGCGATGGTCGAGGGATCGGTGTCGCCCTGGCGCACATTTCCCTCAACCATCCCGCCACGCGCACGGGATGGTTGGCATTGGAGACCCGAGCACCAGCACACCTCAACCACCCGCCAACCAGCCGGATGCAGGGATGGTTGGCGGAATGGTGGGGCCAGAGCACCAGTCAACCGCCAACCATCCCGCTGCCGCCCGCGAGCAACGCGCGCGATGGTCGAGGGACCGGTGTCGCCCTGGCGGCACATTTCCCTCAACCATCCCCGCCCGGCGGCAGCGGTCGGCGAACGGGCGTACGCTCGAAGGTGTAGGGCCGCTGACGAGGAGGTCAGCATGGGTGCGCTATTCGCTCTCCTCACCATCGTGGTGATCATCGCCCTCATCGGGTACGCCGCGAGCGCCCGCGTCGTCCGTCAGTTCGAGCGTGGCGTCGTGTTCCGGTTCGGCAAGGTGCACGGGCCGCCGCGCGAGCCGGGGTTCGCGTGGATCGCCCCGTTCGTCGACCAGATGCGCAAGGTCAACGTGCAGATCATCACGCTGCCGATCCCCGCGCAGGACGGCATCACGCGCGACAACGTCACGGTGCGCGTCGACGCCGTCGTCTACTTTCGGGTGCACGACCCGGTCGAGGCCGTCGTCGAGGTGCAGGACTACGAGTTCGCCGTGTCGCAGGTGGCACAGACGTCGCTGCGCTCGATCATCGGCAAGAGCGAGCTCGACGACCTGCTGTCCAACCGCGAGTCGCTGAACCAGGGCCTCGCGTTGATGATCGACAGCCCGGCCGTCGGCTGGGGCATCGAGATCGACCGCGTCGAGATCAAGGACGTCGCGCTGCCGGAGACGATGAAGCGCTCGATGTCACGACAGGCCGAGGCGGAGCGGGAGCGGCGGTCGCGGATCATCACCGCCGACGGCGAGCTCCAGGCGTCGCACAAGCTCGCCTCGGCCGCGTCCACGATGTCCGAGACCCCGGCCGCGCTGCAGCTGCGGCTGCTGCAAACCATCGTCGAGGTCGCCGCGGAGAAGAACTCCACGGTCGTCCTGCCGTTCCCGGTCGAGCTGCTGCGCTTCCTGGAGCACGCGACGGAGCCACCGGCCGCGGTGCCGCCGGCCGTCCCGCCGGCCGCCGCCGACACCAACGGCGCCCGGCCGGTGCCCGAACAGCCGCCGCCCCCGCCGCCGTGATGCTAGGGTCTGGCGCATGTACGCGACCGTGCTCGGCCAGTGGTGGCCCGCCTCCTAGGCGGCCCTCCCCCTTCGCGTACCCCACGCAAGCGACCGCCTCCACCGAGGCGGTCGTCGTCGTTTGCGGCCCGTTCCGCCCCGGTCGAGGCTCGACCGGAAGGAACCCCCATGCTGCAGGAGCTCCTCGACGACCCCGCTCCCCCGCCGTTCGCGCTGCTCGCCCGGGCCGGCCGTCCCGGCGTCGAACTGCTGCTCGGTGACGTCGTCGACGTCGACCGGCTGGCGGACATCCCGCTGCCCGGGGGTGAGAGCGCGGCCACGCTGGCGCTGATCCCGTACCGTCAGCTGTCCGAGCGCGGCTTCGAGTGCCACGACGACGGTGCGCCGCTGCGCTGCCTGCGGGTGCGGTCGCGGGTCGCGCTGACGCGGGACGAGGTGCTCGCCGCGGTGGCCGGCGACGTCGACGTGACGCCCGGCGGCTTCGACGTCGCCGACGACGAGTACGCCGACATCGTCGGCCGGGTCATCCGCGACGAGATCGGCCGCGGCGCCGGGGCGAACTTCGTCGTCCGGCGCGACTACCTGGCCCGGCTGACCGGGTCGGTGCCGCACGCGGCGCTGCGGCTGTTCGGCCGGCTGCTCACCGGCGAACCGGGCGCCTACTGGACGTTCGCCGTGCACGCCGGCGACGTGACGATGGTCGGCGCGACGCCCGAACGCCACGTCAGCGTCGACGCCGGCACCGTCGTGATGAACCCGATCAGCGGCACCCACCGGGTCCCGGCCGGCGGCGCGACCACCGGCGGCCTGCTGCGGTTCCTCGCCGACCCGAAGGAGACCGAGGAACTGTTCATGGTCGTCGACGAGGAACTGAAGATGATGAGCGCCGTCTGCGAGGACGGCGGACGGGTGCTCGGGCCGTTCCTCAAGGAGATGCGCCACCTCGTGCACACCGAGTACCTGCTCGAGGGCACGACGCGGCTGGACGTGCGCGACGTGCTGCGCGAGACCATGTTCGCGCCGACGGTCACGGGGTCGCCGCTGGAGAACGCGGCGAGGGTCATCACCCGCTATGAGGTGGGTGGGCGGGGGTACTACGCGGGCGTGGCGGCGCTGATCGAGGGCGACAACGACGGGTTGTCGGTCGACGCGCCGATCCTGATCCGGACCGCCCATCTGGCGCCGGACGGTTCCGTGCGGGTGCCGGTGGGCGCGACGCTGGTGCGGCACTCCGTCGCCGGTCACGAGGTGGCGGAGACGCACGCGAAGGCGGCGGGCGTGCTGACGGCGCTGGGGGTGCTGGCGGGTGGAGGGGCCGCGGGCCCGGCACCGGCCCCGGCCGCGGACCGCGCGCCGTCGCCGTCGTTCGCCGCCGACCCCGAGGTCGCCGCCGCGCTGACCGCGCGCAACCGCACCCTGGCGCCGTTCTGGCTGCGCCCGCAGGGGCAGGACGAGCGGCCGGCACTGGCCGGGCGGTCGGTGCTGATCGTCGACGCCGAGGACCGGTGGACGGCGATGCTGGCGCACCTGCTGCGCCGGCTCGGCATGCGGGCGGAGGTGCGCCGCTGGTCCGCCGTCGACCCGGCCGACGGCGCCGCGTACGACCTGCTGCTGGCCGGTCCCGGTCCGGGCGACCCGCGCGACGTCGACGACCCGCGCATCGCCCGGCTGCACGACGTCGTCCGGGCCCGGCTGGACGCCGACCGCCCGCTGCTCGCCGTCTGCCTGAGCCACCAGGTGCTGGCCGGGCTGGTCGGGCTGCCGCTCGGGCCGCTGCCGCAGCCGTATCAGGGCACGCAGCGGCCGGTGCCGCTGTTCGGCCGCGAGACCCGGGTCGGGTTCTACAACACCTACGCGGCCCGGCTGCCGGCCGGCGCCGAGCCGCCCGGCGTTGAGGTCGCGGCGCACCCGGAGACCGGCGAGGTGTTCGCGCTGCGGGGCGACGGGTTCGCGTCGGTGCAGTTCCACCTGGAATCGATCCTGTCGGCGGACGGCATCGACCTGCTGGCCGAGCTGGTGACCGGCGTGCTCGCGCCCGTCCGCGGCGGGCGGGCGGTCCGCGGCTGACCGACCTGGCCTAGGATCCGGACATGGACGTCCCTGTCGTGACCGAAGAGCTGGTGCGGCAGTTGCGAGACGGCTATCCCCACGTCGCACTCGTCTATGCCGGTGACGGCGTGCTGCTGGTCCGCGGCCCGCGCGGCGGCGTGATCGAGGGCGAACGGCTCTACAGTTCGCAGCGGCTCGACTCCTGGCGGCCCGCCGCGGGCGGCCAGGCGCTGTCCGACCGCGAGCACGCCGCCCGGCTGACGGCGCAACTGACGCCGGCCGTCGAGGAACTCGTCGCGCACGAGCGGGCCGAGGCGATTCTCGGCCAGCTCGCCGCGTACACCGGACCGGACATCTGGGCCGACGTCATCGAGAAGCTGCCCGACTTCGACCGCCGCATACCCGCGGAGTACCCGAGCTACGTCCGGTCCGCCTACGACCAGCGCCACCACGACGCCAACGCCACCACCGCCGAGTTCGTCGCGCTGGGCGAGCGGGTGACCTTCTCGCTGGATCGCCGCGAGAACCGCTGGCATGCGGCGTACACCGAGGGCGGCCGCTGACCTGCTCAGCCCGGAGCGCCGTCCAGCCGCCGCTGCACCTCGTCGGCGCTGAGGTCCTCGGTCAGCCGCGAGACGATCCACTGGATGCCGAACGGGTCGCGCAGGCGGCCCTGGCGCATGCCGTACGGCTGGTCGCCGATCGGGAAGACGACGGTCGCGCCGGCCTGCTCGAGGGCGGCCCCGACGGCGTCCGGATCGGCCACCTCCAGCGTGAACAGGGCGCCGGCGGCGGGGTCGTGCTCGTCGGCATCCTTGATCGACAGCGTGCCGCCGCCCAGCCTGAACTCGGCGTACACCACGCGGCCGCCCGGCCCGGCGTAGCGCACGCCGGGCTCGGCGCCGAGCGCGCGGCGGTAGAAGTCGATCGCGGCGTCCGCCCCGTCGACGACGAGCTTCGGTGTCACGGTCATCGCATCCATGCGTCCATCGTGGCCCGCCGGAGCGGTGGCGCGCTTGGAGAAAACGGTCAGCGCAGCGGGACGTGGTTGTGCTCGGCCGCGGAACGTGGGGCGTAGCGGGCGGGGGTGAGGCCGGTGAGGGCGCGGAAGTCGTTGATGAGGTGGGCCTGGTCGAAGTAGCCGTGCCGGGCCGCGACCTCCGCCCAGTCGACGCCGGGGGCGGTGGCGGCGCGCAGCACCCGCTGCAGCCGCCGGACCCGGCCGAACTGCTTGGGCGACAGCCCGACGGCGGCGCGGAAGCGGCGTTGCAGGGTGGACGCGGACGCGTCGACCCGGGCGGCGACGGCGTGCACGGGAGCGCCGCGGTCGAGCGCCGCGACGGCGTAGGCGAGCGCGCCATCGGGGCCGCCCCCGACCCGCAGCCGCGCCAGCAGCGCCCACTCGAGCACGTCCAGCCGCCGCTGCGGGGTGGGAGCGGCCAGGACCCGCTCGCGCACGCTCGCGCCGTCCGGGCCCCAGAGGTCGGCCAGTGGAGTGACGGGGTCGGTCAGCTCCGCCGCCGGGACGTCGCCGAAGGCCACGACGCCGCCGGGACGGAACACGACGCCGGCGGTGCTGGCCTGGTCGGCGGTGTCGACGCCGATGGGCCGGGCCAGCGGGGCGCAGATGCCGGCGCCACCGACCCCGCCGCGAACGCCGAGGCCAGGGCCCTCGTACCAGTTCAGGCGGTCGGCGGCGAGGTTGACGACGAGCTGCGCGGCGCCGGTGGGCAGGGTGCGGTCGCGGCCGGGCGGCAGCGGCTCGTCGAGGTACCAGAGGTGCTCGACGAACGGCGCGAGCGCGGCGTGTGGCCGGCGGACCAGCATGACCCGACGGTACCCACGGGCACCGACAGTCAGTCGTTGCGGCCGGTGACCGCCAGTCGCGCGCCCAGCCCGATCATCGCGACGCCGCCGACGGCGCTGAAGTGGCCCAGCCGCCCCGGCGACCGGGCGAACCAGTCGCGCGCGGAGCCGGCGCCGATGGCCCAGCAGCTGTCCATGAGGAACGCCATGACCGTGAACACCGCGCCGAACAGCAGCATCTGCACGCTCGCGGCCGCGCCGGCGGGGTCGACGAACTGCGGGAGGACGGCCGCGAAGAACACGATGACCTTGGGGTTCGTCAGCCCGACGACGAACGCCTCGCGCGCGGCACGGCGTGCGCTGGTGAGCCGGACCGCGCCGGCCGCCGTGTCGGCGAAGGACCGGCGGTGCCGGATGGCCTGCACGCCGAGGTAGACGAGGTATGCGGCGCCGACGAACTTGATGACGGTGAAGACGACGATGGAGCGCTCGACGATGGCGCCGAGGCCGAACGCCACGGCCAGCGCCTGCAGGAACGCGCCGGCGGAGTTGCCGGCCGCCGACGCGAGACCGCCGCGACGGCCCAGCACCAGCGCCCGGCCGACGGTGAACAGCACGCTCGGCCCGGGGATCGCGATGAGGATGAACGAGCTGACGACGAACGCCAGCAGGTGAGTCGTCGAGATCAAGACCGCCCCCTCGTCACGGGAATGGAGGCCGGCGGGGAGCCCTCACGCAGGTGCTCCCCGCCGGCCGGAACCGCGGAACCGCGTCAGCGCGCGGCCGTGCCCTCGGTGTAGTCGTCGTCGCTGGACTTGACCCAGGACATCAGCTTGCGCAGCTCGCGGCCGGTGCCCTCGATCGGGTGCGCCTCGCCCTCGGCCCGCAGCCGCTTGAACTCCGGCGCGCCGGCGTCCTGGTCGGCGATGAAGCCGGCCGCCCACGAGCCGTCCTGGATGTCCGTCAGCGCCTGCTGCATGCGCTGCTTCACCGACGCGTCGATGACCTTCGGGCCCGTGGTGTAGTCGCCGTACTCGGCGGTGTCGGACACGCTCCAGCGCTGCTTGGCGATGCCGCCCTCGTACATGAGGTCGACGATCAGCTTGAGCTCGTGCAGCACCTCGAAGTACGCGACCTCGGGCTGGTAGCCGGCCTCGGTCATGACCTCGAACCCGGCCTGCACCAGGTGCGACACGCCGCCGCAGAGCACCGTCTGCTCACCGAACAGGTCGGTCTCGGTCTCTTCGGCGAAGGTCGTCTTGATGCCGCCGGCCCGCAGGCCGCCGATGCCCTTGGCGTACGCGAGCGCGAGCGCCCACGCCGAGCCGCTGGCGTCCTGCTCGACGGCGACCAGCACCGGCACGCCGCGGCCGTCGGCGAACTCGCGCCGCACCAGGTGGCCCGGGCCCTTCGGCGCGACCATGGCGACGTCGACGTTGGCCGGCGGCTTGATGTAGCCGAACCGGATGTTGAAGCCGTGGCCGAAGAAGAGCGCGTCGCCCTCCTGCAGGTTGGGCTCGACGTCGTTGGCGTAGATGTGGCGCTGCACGTGGTCGGGCGCCAGGATCATGATGAGGTCGGCCTCGGCGGCGGCCTCGGCGGGCGTCACGACGCGCAGGCCCTCGGCCTCGGCCTTGGCCCGGCTCTTCGAGCCCTCCTGCAGGCCGACGCGGACGTCCACGCCGGAGTCGCGCAGGCTCAGCGCGTGCGCGTGGCCCTGGCTTCCATAGCCGATGACGGCGACGACCCGCCCCTGGATCACCGAGAGGTCGGCGTCGTCGTCGTAGTACATCTCTGCCACGAGGGCTTCTCCTTCTATCTCTGGGGTTCTATGCAACGCGGTCGACGGGGCGCAGCGCGCGGTCGGTGATGGAGCGCGATCCGCGCCCCACCGCCACCACACCGGACTGCACGAGCTCACGGATACCGTACGGTTCCAGCACCTTGAGCAGCGCGCTCAGCTTGTCCGACGAGCCGGTCGCCTCGATGGTCACCGCGTCGGCGGCCACGTCGACGACCTTCGCCCGGAACAGCTCGACCGTCTGCAGCACGTGCGGCCGGGTCTCGTTGTCCGTGCGCACCTTCACCAGCACCAGCTCGCGCTGGACCGACTGACCGGGGTCGAGCTCGACGATCTTCAGGACGTTGACCAGCTTGTTGAGCTGCTTGGTGACCTGCTCGAGCGGGGAGTCCTCGACGTGGACGACGACCGTCATGCGGGAGACCGACGGATGCTCCGTCGGCCCGACGGCGAGCGAGTCGATGTTGAAGCCGCGGCGCGAGAACAGCGCGGCGATGCGCGCCAGCACACCCGGCTTGTTCTCGACCAGCACCGACAGCGTGTGCTTGCTCATCAGTCGTCGCTCCTGTCCCATTCCGGGGCCATCCCCCGGGCGATCTGGATCTCGTCGTTGCTGGTGCCAGCGGCGACCATGGGCCACACCATGGCGTCGCGGTGGACGCCGAAGTCGACCACGACCGGCCGGTCGTCGACGGCCATGGCCTTCTCGATGGTGGCGTCGACGTCCTCGGCGGTGTCGCAGCGCAGCCCGACGCAGCCGTAGGCCTCGGCCAGCTTGGCGAAGTCGGGGATGCGGCGGCTGCCGAGGTCGGTGTTGGAGTAGCGGCCCTCGTAGAACAGCGTCTGCCACTGCCGGACCATGCCGAGGCTCTCGTTGTTGATGACCGCCACCTTGATCGGGATGCCCTCGATGGCGCAGGTGGCGAGCTCTTGGTTCGTCATCTGGAAGCAGCCGTCGCCGTCGATGGCCCAGACGGTGGCCTCGGGCCGGCCGGCCTTCGCGCCCATGGCCGCCGGGACGGCGTAGCCCATGGTGCCGGCGCCGCCGGAGTTCAGCCAGGTGTTGGGGTTCTCGTAGGAGATGTACTGCGACGCCCACATCTGGTGCTGGCCGACGCCGGCGACGTAGATGGCGTCCGATCCGACCAGCCGCCCGAGTCTTTCGATGACGTACTGCGGCATGAGCTCGCCGTTCTCGGCCGGCGTGTAGCCCAGCGGGTAGTTCTCGCGCCACTGGTCCAGCTGGCGCCACCAGCCGGTGAGGTCGGCCTGCGTGCCGGCGGCGTACTCGGCCTCGACGGCCGGGATCAGCTCGGTGATGACCTCCTTGCAGTCGCCCACGATCGGGACGTCGGCGACGCGGTTCTTGGAGATCTCGGCGGGGTCGATGTCGGCGTGGATGACGGCGGCGTTGGGCGCGAACGACGACAGCTTCCCCGTGACGCGGTCGTCGAACCGGGCGCCCAGCGCGATCAGCAGGTCGGCCTTCTGCAGCGCCGTGACCGCCGCGACGCCGCCGTGCATGCCCGGCATGCCGAGGTGCTGCTGGTGGCTGTCGGGGAACGCGCCGCGCGCGGTCAGCGTGGTGACGACGGGGAACCCGGTCAGCTCGGCCAGCCGGCGCAGCTCGGCCCACGCGCGGGCGCGCAGCACGCCGCCGCCCACGTACAGGACCGGGCGCTTCGCCGACGCCATCAGCCGGGCCGCCTCGCGCACCTGCTTGGCGTGCGGACGGGTGACCGGGCGGTAGCCGGGGAGGTCGAGCTCGACCGGCCAGCGGAACGTCGTCATGGCCTGCATGGCGTCCTTGGCGACGTCGACGAGGACCGGCCCGGGCCGCCCCGTGGTCGCGATGTGGAACGCCTCGGCGATGGTGCGCGGGATCTCCGCGGGGTCGGTGACCAGGTAGTTGTGCTTGGTGATGGGCATCGAGATGCCGCGGATGTCGGCTTCCTGGAACGCGTCGGTGCCGATGGCCGCCGACGCGACCTGGCCGGTGACCGCGACCATCGGGACGGAGTCCATGTGCGCGTCGGCGATGGGCGTGACGAGGTTCGTGGCGCCCGGCCCCGACGTGGCCATGCAGACGCCCGGCTTGCCGGTGGCCAGGGCGTACCCCTCGGCCGCGTGACCGGCGCCCTGCTCGTGCCGGACCAGGATGTGGCGGATCTGCTGGGAGTCGAACATCGGGTCATACGCAGGGAGAATGGCGCCACCGGGAATGCCGAATACGGTGTCGACGCCGACCGCCTCGAGCGAGCGGATGAGGCTGGCGGCGCCCGTCATCGTCGTCCCGTTGTCCCTGGTGGGCTGTCCCTGCGGCATGGCCGGACCCTTCTGCTGTGTGGTCGTGTGTCCGTTTCGAGGTGTCCCGTGCAACAAAAAACCCCTCCGCCCGGTGAGGGCTGACGAGGGGTAGCGCGTCGGCTGGATCGCCTGACGCGCTAATGAAGTACGAGAATGCCGAAACGCACGAATGCACCGTCCCTCACCCGCAGGGTGCACGTCAAGGCAGATCCCCGGATGTCTCACCATCCGGAATCGGCGTTCAGATGCTGGGCGGGAGGCGCGGTCCCCCGCACCGCGCCTCCCGCCGGTCCCGCGTCGCCCCGGGCCGCTCCGGGGCTCACCGCACCCTGGTCCGCCGGGCCCGCCGCCGGCCGCGGACCAGGAGCACCCGGCAGCGCGCCGGCGCCTGCGGCCCGAGGCCGGCACCGAGGACGGACGCCGCCCGGTCGGCGGCCTCGGCGACCTCGTCCAGGTCGGCGCCGGGGTCGAGGGCGGCCCGCAACTCCACGACCACCTCGCGCTGGTCGCGCCAGATCCGGCCGCCACGGGCGGTCACGCCCGGCGTCTCGTCCAGCGCCTCCGACGCCGCGTCGACCAACGCGCCCGAGTCGGCCTCGAGCGCCCCGCGGCGTCCGGTCCCGGGCAGAGTCAGCCGGCCGAGGCTGCGGCGGTGCGCGTGCGCCCGCAACCACAGCAGGCCGAGCACCAGCAGGAGCAGACCCAGCAGCCCGACCGCCCAGGGCCACCAGCTCTCGTCGGTGCGGCCGAGCAGCGCCGAGACGTCGAGCCGGTCGACGGCGTCCGGGATCCAGTCCAGCTCCCAGGCGGCCGCCGCCGCACCGAGTGCCAGCAACGCCAGCCCCACGAGCAGGACGGCGAGCCGCTCGGCCCCGGCCGCCGCCCGGTTCACCGCCGCTCCTTCCGCCGTGCGCCCACGCGCACCTTCGGCGTCCGGACCAGCCGGGCCAGCCGCTCGGTGACGCCCTGCCGCACCTCGGCGGGCGTCCCCGGCTCGCCGTCCGTGCGCACCCGGACGCGGACGCCCCGCCGCCGTGCCCGTGCGCTCGCGTCGAGCACCCCGCCATGACCGGCCGCGCTGTCGACCGTCAGCTCCTCGACGGCGCCGCGCGTGGCGAACACACCGGTCCGCGCCGCGACGGGGAGCGACCGGCGCGGCCGCGGCCAGAGCGCCGCCAGGACGAGCAGCAGGCCCACGACGGCGACTGCGATGCCGGCCGGAACCATCCAGTCCTGCGGCTCCAGCCCGTCCAGCCACTCCAGCGCCGGCTCGACCAACTTCCGCCCGTCGACGACGTCGCCCTGCACCAGCGCGTCGTAGACGCCGGCGGCGCCCAGCGCGACGAGGAGCAGCGCCACCAGCAGCCCGGCCTTGCGGGCGATCCCGGGCGCGGCCGGCCGGCCCGCCGCCGGCAGCGGCTCGGCCTCCGGCGGCGGCCGGTACGGCGCGACCGCCGCCACTCGCACGTCCACGCGGTCGACGGTGAGCCCGGTGAGCTCGCCGACCTCGCGGGCGACGGCGTCGCGGACGTCGGCGGCGAGGCCGGGCAGCGCGCGACCCCCCGGCGCGCTGACCTCGGCCTCGACGCGGACATGCCGGCCCAGCACCCGGGCCGAGGCGTGTGGCAGCCGCCGGCGGCCGAGGCGCTCCCACATCGTGGTCTGCTCCGTGCGCCCGGCGACGGTCGCGGCGGCCTGCTCGGCGATCTTCCGGACGACGCGCTCGTGGATGACGAGCCGGCCGCGGGCGTCGGCCTCCGCCGCCTCTACCCCCGTGGTCACGTCACTCCCGGTCCCGGCCGCGCAGGACCGCGGTGACGTCCAGCTCGCCGGACACCTGGCCGGCCACCGCCGCGCCCAGCAGCCCGAGCAGCACCGCGACGACGAACCCCCAGAAGCCGCCCGCCGCCGCGGCCACCCCGAGCAGCAGGCCCGCGAACAGGCCGATGGTCACCGTGTTCATGCGCCGCCCCCGTGACCCGCGGGCTCGGCCGGCCCGGCGACGTCGTCGACCACCACGTGCACCTCGCCGGGCACCAGCCGCGCCACCGCCCGCCGGACGGCGTACGCCGTCGCCGGCACCGGCTGGTCCCAGTGCACGACCACGTGCACCTCGGCGTTGCCGACGTCGTCGATCCGGACGCCGGGCACCCGCCGGCCCACGAGGTGCGTCGCGACCTCGCCGAACAGCCCGCCGTAGAGCCCCGCCACGCCCGGCACCGCGCCCACGGCCGCCGCGACGATCTCGGCCGGGTCGGCGTCCGCCGTCAGCCGCTCCATCGAGATCATTCGACCCGGCTCTCGCGCTGGTCCCCGTCGTCCTCGCCCTCGAGGTAGACGTCGTTGACGGTGACGTTCACCTCGGTGACCTCGAGCCCGGTCATCCGCTCCACCGCGGCGATCACGTTGCGCCGGATGCCGGTCGAGAGGTCCACGACGGACACCCCGTACTCGGCGACGATGTCGATGTCGACGGCCGCCTGGCGCTCTCCCACCTCGACCGAGACGCCCTGCTGGAGGTTCGTGCGCGAGCCGGGGATCCGTTCCCGGATGGCCCCGACCATCCGGGCGGCCCCGCCACCGAGGTCGTGCACGCCGGAGACCTCGCGCGCGGAGATCCCGGCGATCTTCGACACGACGCTGTCGGCGATGGTGGTCCGGCCCATCTCCGTCACCAGCGGCCCCTGCGCCGGCTCCCGCTGCTGCTCGCGGGTCGCGGCGGACGCCCCGCTCGTCGTCCCGCTCGCCCCGCTCGTCCCCCACTGCTCGCCGTCGACGGCATGGTCGGTCCGTCCGTGGTCATCGCTGACCTCCCCCTGGTCGCTGACCGCTCGCGCGGCTGTCAGTCGTTAGACACGCGATCCCGGACGGACGTCACGCATGTTTTCCGACATTCCGGTCATGGGATCGGTGTGAGCGACGGGTCCGGGCTGCCGGAGCAGCTGGACGACCTGGTCCTGGCCCGCCGCGCGGGACTCGGCGACCGGGTGGCCTTCGGCGTCATCGCGCGGCGGCACGGCCCGGTCATGTACCGGCTCGCCCGCCGGGTCCTCCTCGACGACGGTGACGCCGAGGAGGCGGTGCAGGACGCGCTGCTGGCGGCGTGGCGGCACCTGGCCGACTTCCGCGGCGCGGCGGCGCTGCGCAGCTGGCTGCTGCGGCTGACCCTCAACAAGGCGCACAACGTGCGGCGCAAGCGCCGCCCCGTCCCGCTGGAGGCCGGCGAGCACCCGGCGCCGGCCGACCCCGGCGGCGACCCCGCGCACGGCATCATCGAGAACGAGCTGGTGGCCGCGCTCGACGACGCGCTGGCCGGCCTGCCCGAGCCGCAGCGGGTGGCCTGGCTGCTGCGCGAGGTCGACGAGCTCAGCTACGAGGAGATCGCCGAGATCATGCACACCTCCCGCGACGTCGTCCGCGGACTGCTGCACCGGGCCCGGCGGCGGCTCGCGGAGAGGCTGGCCGCATGGCGCTGACCCCCGGCTCCGGCGACGATCCCGGCACCGCCGTGGTCGACCGCGCCGCGTCCGCACTGCGCGGCTACACCGACCACGGCTGGACGGCGTCGTCGCAGCGGATCCTGCAGTCCGTCCTCGCCGCCACCCGCCGGTCCCGGCCCGTGCGCGCCCACGACGGCGCCGGCGTCTTCCACGTCAGCGACCAGGTGGTCACCAGTCACCTCCAGGCCGCCGTCGACGCCGTCGACGGCGTGCAGGCCACCCACGTCCGGCTCGACCTCGACGGCGACCTCCTCACGTCACTGCTGGTCACCGTCGCCGTCCGCTACCCCGAACCGGTCCACCCGCTCGCCGAGTCCGTCCGGCGGGCGGCGTACGAGACGGTCCGCTCCGTCCTCGGCGCGGACGCACCGCCGCTTCCCGCCGCCCGCATCGACGTCCACATCGGCGACGTGGACGAGCGGCCCGCCTGACTCCGCGCGGCATGGCAATTCTTGCCATCGGCGGGCTATCCTGCCTTCGTGAGCACCATGAACATCTCGCTCCCCGAAGCGCTCAAGACGTTCGTCGAGCAGCAGGTCGCGGAGCGCGGTTACGGCACGAGCAGCGAGTACGTGCGAGAGCTGATCCGCCGCGACCAGGACCAGCAGCGGCTCCGGGCGCTCGTCCTCGACGGCGCCGCTTCCGCGCCGGCCGGTGTCGCCGACGCCGCCTACTTCGACGGGCTCCGCGCCCGCATCGGGTCGCCGGTCGAGGAGTGAGCGGCAAGCCCGTGCTCCTGCGCGAACGGGTCACGCAGGACGTCGACGACGCGATCTCCTTCTTCCTGAAGGAGCACGCCCAGCGCGCGGCCGCCGACTTCATCGACGCGCTCGAGGGCGCGTACGGCCTCGTCGGCCGCCACCCAGAGGTGGGATCCACGCGTTACGGCCACGAGTTGGACCTCCGCGGCCTCCGCACGGTTCCGGTGGACGGCTTCCCGTACCTCGGGATCTACGTCGAGCGCGACGACCACGTCGACGTCTGGCGAGTTCTCCACACGAAGCGAGACATCCCCGCGTCGTTCACCGGCCGCGAGTAGACCGCGCCGCGCGGACCAGCGCGTACCGGCGCCAGCCAGCGCGAGAGGTCCGGCGACCTGAACACCAGTGCCACCAGCAGCGCGATCAGCCCGCCGCACGCCAGACCGGCGACGGCGTAGGCGCCGTAGCGGCGGGCGACCGGCGGATCGGGCGGCAGCCGGCGCTCGATCCAGCCCGCCGCCGGCAGCCCGAGGACCACGACCGCGGCCAGCCAGACCGGCGTCGCGGCGGCGACCGCGGTCGGCAGCAGCGGGTTCAGGCTCATGGTGAGGACCGCCACCACCAGCCCCACGTACGAGCCGGCCAGCCCGGCGAGCGCCCCGCCCACCCCGAGCCGCCCGCCGTTCATCAGCGCCGCGCTAGGGCTAGGCCGGGTCGTAGTCGAACGCGGGGAGGCCGTCGAGGCTGGTGGCGTTCTTGCGGCGCCGGTAGTCGGCCCGGCCGTCCTCGCCCTTGCGCTCCATGTGCGGCTGCAGCAGGTCGCGTTCGCCGGCGTAGTCCATCAACGGGACGCCGTAGCCGCAGGAGTCGGACACCCGGTGCACGTCGACGACGATGACGGCACGAGCGCCGCGGCGGTCGGGGAACAACCGGACCAACTCGGCGAACTCCTCCGAGTAGAGGGTGACGAAGCGGCCGGTGCCGTGCAGCCGGACGACGTTCGGCGGGCCGGTGAACGCGCAGAACATCAGCGTGATGCGGCCGTTCTCGCGCAGGTGCGCGATGGTCTCGGCGCCGCTGGCGGTGTAGTCGAGGTAGGCGACGGTGTGTTCGTCGAGCACGACGAACGAGCCGCCGATGCCCTTCGGCGACAGGTTGACGTGGCCGCCGGGGCCGGCCGGCGCCGTCGCGACGAAGAACACGTGCTGCGCCTCGATGAACGCGCGGAGCCGGCCAGTGATCGATTCGTGCACCTTGCCCACGGTCGCACCCTACCGACGCGGCCGCAATCGGGCAGCGACGCCGGTCACAGGCCGAGACGGCGTCGGCTACGGTGCTGGGATGTTCGCGCGCTCGTGGACGGCGCTGCTCGGCGCCGTCGCAGCCCTGCCCGACGACGACTTCGCCCGGCCGTCCGGGTGCGCCGGCTGGCTGGTCCGCGACCTCGTCTGCCACCTGGTCATCGACGCGCAGGACGTGCTGATCACGCTGGTCACGCCGTCCGACGCGGAGCCGACGGCGGACGCGGACGGGTACTGGCTGCTGGTCGACCCACCCACCGGCGACGACCCGCTGGACGCGCTGATCCCCCGCCTGGCCGCCGCCTACGGCGACCCCGCGCTGCTGAAGTTCCACCTCGACGACCTCGGCGCGGCGGCCGGCCGGGCGGCCGCGCTGGCCGACCCCGCCGCCGTCGTCGCGACCAAGGACCTGGTGCTGACGGCGGGCGACTACCTGTCCGCGTACGTGCTCGAGTGGACGCTGCACCACCTGGACCTCGTCGCCCACCTGCTGTCCGGGCCGCCCGGTCCGCCGGCCGACACCCTGGCCGCCGGCCGGGCCGCGCTCGAGCGCATCGCCGGGGTCACCTTCCCTGCCTCGCTCTCCGACACCGACGCGCTGCTCGTCGGCACCGGCCGCCGCCCGCCCACGGCCGCCGAGACCGCCGCGCTCGGCGACGTCGCCGAGCGGCTGCCGTTCGTCCTCGGCTGAGGCCTACGCCGCCGCGTGCGCCCGCGCGCTGGGCGTCGTCCGGCCGACGATGGCCGGCGCCTCGCGCACCAGCGAGTCGTCCGTCAGCGCCTCGATCATGAACAGCGCGAAGTCGGTGCGCCGGGTGAGGTTGCTCTCCAGCACCGGGTCGCCGACGTGCCAGCTCCACACCGGCAGGCCCTGGCTGTCGCCCTCCTCGAGGTCGCTGCCGCGGACGACGGTCCAGCGGCGGTCGCTGGCGAAGATGCGCCGGCACGCCTCGTCCTGGTCGTCGATCTCGACGGCGCGCAGCAGCTTCCCCACGCGGGCCGCGACCCGCAGCGCCGTCCGGAACCGCCACGAGTACCGGTCCTGGCCGTCGCGCGAGATGTGCCAGCCGCAGGAGAAGACCAGCCGCGCGTCCGGCTCGGCGAGGTCGAGCACCGCCTGCGCCGTGCCGGACGAGTACTGCTGGACGCCCCACGGGACGAGCACGCTCAGCACGCCGTCGCACCCGGCGACGGCCGCGCCGATGACCTCGCGGTCGTTCGTCGGCCCCGGCACGATCGTGATGCGATCGGCGACGGCGGCCAGCTTCGGCACGCTCTTCTCACGGCACACGCCCACCACCTCGTAGCCGCGGTCCAGCGCATGGCGCACGAGGTACTGCCCCAGCTTCCCCGACGCCCCGACGACGCACACCTTCATGTCCGGCTCCCTTCGAACTTACGCTGTAAGTAACGCTAGGCTTACACCGTAAGTACGTCAAGGGCGAGGAGACGACACCGTGCGAGCGCCGCTCACCCGCGACCGCGTCGTCGCGGCGGCCGTCGCGCTGGCCGACGAGAAGGGGCAGGCCGGGGCCAGCATGCGGGCCATCGCCGGCCGGCTCGGGGTCGAGGCGATGTCGCTCTACAACCACGTCGCCGGGCGCGACGACCTCCTCGACGGCATGGTCGACGCGGTGTTCGCGGAGATCGCGCTCCCCGAGGACGGCGCCGAGTGGCGGGCCGCCATGCGCGACCGCGCGGCCTCAGCCCGGGCGGCGCTGAAGCGGCACCCGTGGGCGGTCGGGCTGATGGACTCCCGCGGCCACCCCGGACCGGCGACGCTGCGCCATCACGACGCCGTGCTCGGCGCGCTGCGGGCCGGCGGCTTCTCCGTCGTGCTGGCCGCGCACGCCGTCTCCGTCATCGACAGTTATCTCTACGGGTTCGTGCTGCAGGAGCTGAGCCTGCCGTTCACCGGCGACGGCGACATCGGCGAGGTGACCGACGGCATCAGGGCCGGCCTGCCGGAGGGCGCGTATCCACACCTCATGGAGCTGATGACGACGCACGTGCTGGAGCCCGGCTACGACTACGGCGACGAGTTCGGGTTCGGTCTCGCCCTGATCCTCGACGGGTTGCGGCCCGACGAGGACCAGGGCGCTACGGCTTAGTCGCAGACGGCGCCGTTGGCGGCCGAGCCGACCAGCTTCGCGTACTTCGCCAGCACGCCGCGCTCGTGCTTCGGCGCCGGCGGCGTCCAGGCGGCCCGGCGGCGGGCCAGCTCGTCGTCGTCGACCAGCAGCTCGAGGGTGCGGGCGGCGAGGTCGAGCCGGATGCGGTCGCCGTTCTGGACGAACGCGATGGGCCCGCCGTCGACGGCCTCGGGCGCGACGTGGCCGATGCACGGGCCGGTGGTGCCGCCGGAGAACCTGCCGTCGGTGACCAGCAGGACGTCCTTGCCCAGGCCGGCGCCCTTGATGGCGCCGGTGACGGCGAGCATCTCGCGCATGCCGGGGCCGCCCTTCGGGCCCTCGTAGCGGATGACGATGACGTCACCCTTCTCCAGCGTGTCGTTCTCGACGGCGTCCATGGCGCCGCGCTCGCCGTCGAACACCTTGGCGGTGCCCTCGAAGACGGCGGTGTCGAACCCGGCCGACTTGACGACGGCGCCGTCGGGCGCGAGCGAGCCGCGCAGGACGGTCAGCCCGCCGGTCTGGTGGATGGGGTCGCCCATGGCGTGGATGATCTTGCCGTCGACGTCGGGCGGCGCGATGTCGGCGAGGTTCTCGGCCAGCGTCTTCCCGGTGACGGTGAGCGCGTCGCCGTGCATGAGCCCGGCGTCGAGCAGCGCCTTCATGATGACCGGCACGCCGCCGACGCGGTCGACGTCGGTCATGACGTAGCGGCCGAACGGCTTGACGTCGGCGAGGTGCGGCACGCGGTCGCCGATGCGGTTGAAGTCGTCGAGCTCGAGCTTCACCCCGGCCTCGTAGGCGATGGCCATGAGGTGCAGGACGGCGTTGGTGGACCCGCCGACCGCCATGACGACGGCGATGGCGTTCTCGAACGCCTCCTTCGTCAGGATGTCGCGCGTGGTGATGCCGCGGCGCAGCAGCTCGACGACGGCCTCGCCGGACTTGCGCGCGTAGCCGTCTCGGCGGCGGTCGACGGCGGGCGGCGCGGCGCTGCCCGGCAGCGACATGCCGAGCGCCTCGGCGGCGCTGGCCATGGTGTTGGCGGTGTACATGCCGCCGCAGGCGCCCTCGCCCGGACAGATGGCCCGCTCGATCTCGTCGACCTCCTCGCGGGTGATGAGCCCGCGGGCGCATGCGCCGACCGCCTCGAACGCGTCGATGATGGTGACGTCACGGTCGCCGACCCTGCCCGGCAGGATGGACCCCGCGTACAGGAACGTGGCCGCGACGTCGAGCCGCGCGGCCGCCATCAGCATGGCCGGGGCCGATTTGTCGCAGCCGGCCAGCAGCACCGCGCCGTCGAGCCGCTCGGCGCCGAAGACCGTCTCGACGGAGTCGGCGATGACCTCGCGCGACACCAGCGAGTAGTGCATGCCCTCGTGGCCCATGGAGATGCCGTCGGACACCGAGATGGTGCCGAACTCGAGCGGGAAGCCGCCGCCGGCGTGTACCCCTTCCTTCGACGCCTTCGCGAGGCGGTCGAGGGACAGGTTGCAGGGCGTGATCTCGTTCCAGGACGAGGCGACCCCGATCTGCGGCTTCTCCCAGTCGTCATCGCCCATGCCGACGGCGCGCAGCATCCCGCGGGCGGCGGCGCGTTCGAGACCGTCGGTGACCGCCCGGGAGTGTGGCTTCAGGTCGGGCTTCGAGGGTGTCACGGTCATGGAGCCACGCTAGTACCGTCGTCCGGCTGGAGAGACGTGGGTCCGGAATCCGGGACGTCCGATACTGGGGGCATGGATCCAGGACCGCGCGCCCGGCGCTCGGAGCTGCGCTGGCCGGGGCTGCGGTCGGTGTACTGCTGGCACCCGCCCAGCGGCGTCGTCACCGTCAGCGCCGAACAGCAGATCGGCGTCTCGTTCGCCGAGCACCACGGCGTCGTCACCGAGTCGGACGGACGGCGCGACCGGTTCGACATCCGGCCCGGCGACGTGTTCGCGAACGGGCGGTCGCGGGTGTACTGGAGCGAGGTCACCCGCACCGACGAGCTGGTCGAGATCTACCCCGACGACGCGCTGCTGCGGGCCGCGGCGGGGTCGTCGCGGACGCCGGAGATCGAGCCGCTGCGTGGCGTGCGCGACGCCGTCGTGCTCGCGACCGCGTCCATCCTCAAGCGGGCCCACCTCGGGCTCACCTTCGTCGACGACGTGCGGGCCGGGGTGCTCGCGCACCGGCTGGCCGAGCACGTCGTCGGGCACTACGCGGGCCTCGCGCCGTCCGGGCGGGCGGCCACCGGGCGGGCCGCCGCCGGGCGGGCCGCCGCCGGGCGGCTGGACCGCGTGCTGCTGGGCCGCGTCGCCGACGTCGTCGAGGCGCGCCTGGGCGACACCCTCACCGTCGAGGACCTCGCCGCCGCCGCCACGCTCAGCCCGTTCCACTTCGCCCGCGCCTTCAAGGCGTCCACCGGCCTCGCGCCGCACGAGTACGTCACGTCGCGGCGCATGGAGCGGGCCAAGTCGCTGCTGCTCGGCAGCCGGCTGAGCGTGCCGGAGGTCGCCTACGCCGTCGGCCTCAGCAACGTCAGCCACTTCCGCCGGGTGTTCCGCCGGCACACCGGCCTGCTGCCGTCGCAGCTGCGAACCGCAGGATCGGACCCTCCGCCGCCGCCCGGGCGTTTGGCAGGCTCGGCGTCATGACCAACTCGGTGACCTCCCTGCTACACGCCATCGACACCCTGGACTGGGACCGCGTCCTGTCCGTCCTTGCCGACGAGGTGCGGCTCGACTACACCTCGTTGTGGGGCGGCTCGGCCGAGACCGTGCCCGGCCCCGAGGTGGTGGCGCGCTGGCGTGCGCTGCTGCCCGGCTTCGACGCGACGCAGCACCTGACCGGCCCCGTCCTCGCCGACGGCGACCGCCGCACCACCACCGTGCGCGGCTACCACCACCTCGTCGACGGCGAGCGCCGCTCCACCTGGATGGTGGCCGGCTGGTACGACATCCGGGTCGCCGGCGGCCGCGTCGCCGCCATCACGCTGCACGCCACGTACGAGGAGGGCGACCGCGCCCTGACCGAGGCCGCGACGGCGCGGTGCGCGGCCGGCGCCGGCGGCCGCGTCGCCGCGTGAGCGACCCGGCCGCCGTCGTCGCCGTCGTCACCGGCGGCAACCGCGGCATCGGGCTGGAGGTGTGCCGGCAGCTGGCCGCGCACGGGCACACCGTCGTGCTGACGGCGCGCGACCTCGCGGCGGCCCGGGCCGCCGCTGCCGCGCTGCCGGGCGCCGTCGTCCCGTTCCGCCTGGACGTCACCGTCCCCGGCGACGCGGACCACCTCGCCGCCGTCCTCGCCGAGCGGTTCGGCCGCGTCGACGCCCTCGTCAACAACGCCGCCATCCACTACGACACCTGGCAGCGCGCCGCCTCCGCCGAGCTCGACGTCGTCCGCGCGGCCGCCGAGACCAACGTCTACGGACCCTGGCGGCTGGCGATGACTCTGCTCCCGCTGCTGCGCGCGAGCACCCACCCGCGCATCGTCAACGTGTCCAGCGAGGGCGGGTCGCTGGCGAGCATGGGCGGCGGCACGCCCGCCTACAGCATGACGAAGGCGGCGCTCAACGCGGTGACGCGGATGCTGGCCGACGAGCTGCGGCGCGACCGGATCCTGGTCAACTCGGTCTGCCCCGGCTGGGTCGCGACGGACATGGGCGGGCCGGGCGGGCGGCCGGTCGAGGACGGCGCGGCCGGCATCGTGTGGGCGGCGACCCTGCCCGACGACGGCCCGACGGGCGGCTTCTTCCGCGACGGCCGTCCCGTCCCCTGGTAGACGCGTTCCCGCCGGCCGCCCTGGCGCCGCGCTGGGCGACGGTTGACGCGCGACCGCATTGACGTATCGAGAAAGCGGGCTTCCGCATCGCCGGGAACCCCGATTCCTCCATGATCGACCGCGCCTGGGCGGGCTGGTTCACCGGACGTTCACGTCCGGGCCGGGCGGCGTGGGTACGGTGCGCCGCATGACCGTTTCGTCCCGCCCGTCCCGTCGTTCCTTCGTCGCCGGTCTCGGCCTGGCCGGCCTCGCCGGTATCGGCGGCGCGGCCGCGCTCCCCGCGTCCGCCGCCGGTGCGGCGGCGCCTGCCGCCGGTGGGCCCGCTGCGGCCGCCGGTGGGCGCGCGGCGTCCGCCGGTGGGCGCGCGGCGTCCGCCGCCGTCCGGCGGCCGCGGATCCTCGTCGCCACGAACGAGCCGTGGGGCACCTACCACGTGCGGCCGCTGCTGGCCGAGATCGCGCGCCGCGGCTGGGACGTCCGGCAGCTGGTCCCGGACCTGTCGCAGATCGCGCCCGGCGAGACCGTCCCCATCGTCACGCCCGACGACGAGCCGGCCGCCGACCTGCTCGTCGTCACCGGCGCGTCCGACTGGCCCGCCGACTGCGCCGCGGCGGCCGGCCGGCACATGCCGCTGGCCGCGTCGTCGCTGGCGTACCTCAACGCCACCGAGGCGGCCCGGGCGCACGAGTTCGAGCGGCGGCTGCGGCTGGTCACGTCCTCGTCGGCGGCGGAGGGCCGCTCGTTCGCCGGGCACCTCGGCACCCGCCGCCGGGTCCGCGTCGTCGGCTCGCCGCAGACCGACACGCTGCCGACGTCGGCGCCTGAGCCGGGCACCGTCCTCGTCCTCACCAGCGTCACGTACCCCGACCAGACCGGCGGCGCCGCGCCCGGCACGCAGCTGCTGCTCGACGCCGCGGCGGCGCTCGAGGCGGCCGGCAAGCACGTCCTCGTCGGCTTGCACCCGCGGGAGAACCCGGCGCTGTGGAGCCGCTACGAGATCAGCGCGGTCCCGTCGCTGCAGGCGTCGGCGCGGGCGGAAGTCGCCATCGGCATCCCGGGGACGGTGTTCCCGCTGATCGCGGCGGCCGGCGTGCCCGTCGTCGGCTGCGTCGACCCGCGCCTCGTCGTGCCCGAGTACCTGCTGGCGGTGTGCTCGTCGCTGATCGACGACGCCGCACAGGCGCTGGCCGCGGTCGAGTCGGCGACGCTGCCGGAGGATCTCGAGGACGTCGTCGGCCCGGTCGGCGGGTCGGCCGCGCGGCTGCTCGACGCCTGGGGCCGGGCGGCCCGGCCGCGCCGCGGCTGACGGCGCGCCTGGAGCCGAACGACGCAGACGGGCCGGACGACGCCGACGGGTCAGACGACGCCGACGGTGAGGATGATCAGGGAGTCCTCGTCGGCGAGGAGGTCGTGCCGTTCCGGCGGCGCGTCGACAAGCTGACCGGCGCCGACGGCGATGGCACGGTCGCGCGTGCGCAACGTGACGTGCCCCTGCAGGCAGTGCACGGTCGCGTCGCCGGGGCTCTGGTGTTCGTTCATGCGTGTGCCGGCGGTGAGCGCGATGAGCGTCTGGCGCAACCGGGCGCCGCTGTGCAGGGTCCGCGACGCCCGTCCGGCGGACGAGAGCCGAGCTTCGTCGAGCTGCCCGGCGCCGATCGTCAGCAACGTCATGTCGTCCGCATTACCCACTGCGCCACCGGGGAAACGGCGCCGGTGCGCGTGTGTGCCGGTCATGGGGCCTCCCGTCGGTCAGGTCGCGGCCTTGGTGCCGGTGACGATCACCTCGACGCCCGCCGCGCGGAACCGCTCCACCTCGGCGGGTGGCGCGCCGTCGTCAGTGACCAGTGTCCACGTCGCGGGCATACGCGCCCACGCGTGGAACGGACGTTGTCCGAGCTTGCTGGCGTCGGCCAGCACGTACACCTGCTCGGCGCGCGTCATCATCATCTCCTTGAGGCGGGTCTGTTCGAGGTTGGCCTCGCAGATCCCGTTCTCGACGGTGACGGCGTCGGCGCCGAGGAAGGCGCGGTCGGCCGTGACGCGTTCGAGCGCCGCCTCGGCGAACGGCCCGACCAGGCCCTGGCTGATGTGCCGCAGCCGCCCGCCCAGGCACAGCACGTCGACGCCGTCGGCGTCGGCCAGCTCGTTGAGCACCGTGAGCCCGATGGTGACGACCGTGAGCTGCTCGCGTTCGCGCAGCTCACGAGCGAGTTGCCCGGTGGTGGTGCCGGCATCGAGGAGGACGGTCTCGCCGGGGCCGATCTGCTCGGCCGCCCAGGCGGCGATGGCCTGCTTCTGCCGGAACCCTTCCCGTGCTCGCTGGCCCAGCGAGGCCTCGTAGACGAGGCCGTGCGCCATGGCTCCGCCGTACGTGCGGGCGAGCTGGCCCTGCGACGTGAGCAGCGCGAGGTCGCGGCGGATGGTCGACTCGGTGACGCCGAAGTGCGCCGCCAGCTGGCCGACCCCGGCCCGCCCGTCGGTCCACGCCATGTCGACGATGGCGCGTCGCCGGTCGCGTGCGGTCAGCCGGTCGTTCATCCCCCACCTCGCTCGCTACGGGCTCGGCGCGAGCGCGGCCGCCTGGCGCAGAGCCTCGATCATGCTACCGGCGTCGGCGCGGCCGGTGCCGGCGATGTCGAACGCCGTGCCGTGGTCGACGGATGTGCGGATGACCGGCAGCCCGACGCTGATGTTCACGCCCGCTTCGAGCCCGAGCACCTTCACCGGGCCGTGCCCCTGGTCGTGGTACATCGCCACGATCAGGTCGTAGTCGCCGCGGCCGGCCAGGAAGAACGCGGTGTCGGCGGGCAGCGGGCCGTGCACGTCGAGGCCGTCGGCACGGCACCGTTCCACCGCCGGGACGATCTTCTCGGCCTCCTCGCCGCGGCCGAACAGCCCGTTCTCGCCGGCGTGCGGGTTGATGCCGCACACGCCGAGCCGCGGCCTGGCCAGGCCGGCGTCGCGCAGAGTGGCGTCGCCGCGCCGGATGGTCCGCTCGACCAGCGCGTCGTCGATCCGCTCGATGGCGTCGACCAGCCCGATGTGGGTGGTGACGTGGATGACCTTCACCGTGGGCGTCGACAGCATCATCGACACTTCGTCGACACCACACAGCTCGGCCAGCAACTCGGTGTGCCCGGGGTACGGGTGACCGCCGGCGTGCAGCGCCTCCTTGTTGAGCGGTGCCGTGCAGATGGCCTGCACCCGCCCGGCGACGGCCAGTTCGCTGGCCACCTTCACGTACTGGTACGCCGCGTCGCCCGCGACCGCCGACAGCTCGCCGTACGGCAGATCGGCCGGCAGCAGCCCGAGGTCGACGACGTCGATGGTGCCCGGCTCGAACGCGGCGTCCTCGGGCCCGTCGATGGCCCGCGCCTCGACCTCGACCCCGGTGATGCGGGCGGCGTCGCGTAGCCGCCGGAGATCGCCGACGACCACCGGCCGGCACAGCGACCGCACCTCTGGGTCGGCCAGCGCCCGTACGACGACCTCGGGGCCGACGCCGGCGCCGTCGCCCATGGTGACGGCGACCAGTGGTGTCTTCATGTGTCCTCCTCGTGCGGGCTGTGCTCGACGTGCGACTGCCGGGTTCCGGTGAGGCGTTCGGCGATGCGCACGAGCGCGTGCGGATCGCCGAACGCGCCGGGTTTGGTGACGACGATCCGGCCGTCAGGCGTGGCGCTGACGACGACGCCGTCGTCCCACGCTTCGCGGACGTGCAGCTCGACGGCCCCGAGGGCGACGAGGACGGCACGCGCGGTTTCGCCGCCGGTGAGCACGAGCGCCGGATGCTCGCGGGCGGCCGGCGCGATCACCCGCGCCAGCGCCTCGACCGCCGCCGGCGACCGTGCCGCCCCGGCGGCGTCCGCAAGATGGACGACGGCCGTGCGCCCGGCGGTGCGGCCGGCGAGGTCGTGCGCGATTCCGGCCATGCCGGCGGGACCAGCAGGCTCGGCGGGATCAGCGGGCCCGGCGGGCGCGGCGCGCCCAACGGGATCAGCGGGCGCGGCGCGCCCAACGGGACCAGCGGGCGCGGCGCGCCCAACGGGACCAGCGGGCGCGGCAGGCTCAGCGCGCCCAGCAGGCGCGGCGGGATCGGCAGGTGCGGCGCGCCCAGCAGGCGCGGCGGGATCAGCGGGATCGGGGGGATCGGCGAGGCCAGTGAGCTCGTCGGGATCGAGCTCCACCACCGTCTCGACGTGCTCGGCCAGCGCCGCGAGCTGGGCGCGCGCCGCCGCTGCGGCCGTCCCGACGACGAACAGGATCGGCCCGGCCGACAGCGGCCCCGGCCGACCGCCCGCGCCAGCCGCCACACCCGGCGGCGACCCAAGCTGACCACGCCCGCCAGCCGCCACACCCGGCGGCGACCCCGGCGGCCCGCCGGCCGCCGCCACCCCACCCGGCGTTCCACCCGACGACCCGCCCGGCCACCCGCCAGCCGACCCGGCCACACCAGGTGGTCGCCCCGGCAGACGGGCGTCGGCCGCCACCTGCGCGCGGGCCAGCGCATGCGCCAGCCCGGCCGACCCGGCCCAGCGGACCGGCAGGTCACCGGCAGCCGCCGGCGCAGCCGCGACGATGCGGTCCAGGTCGTCGTCGGTCTCGGCGTCGCAGACCGCGACCTGGTGGCCGTCCGCCGCCACGCGCAGCGCCGTCGCCAGAGTGTCCGCGCCGCCGCGCACCGCGGCAAGCGAGACCACCACCACCGGCAGCGGCGCCAGCGCCTCGGCCACCGAGGTGGGCGCCGGCCGCGGCTCGGCCGCCCACGCCGCGGACCGCTCGAGCGGCACGCCGTCGACCAGCACCACGCCCCCGACGACCGTGCGCCCGAGCGCGGGCAGCGCGGGCGAGACCACGAGGAGCCCGCCCAGCTCGCGCAGCGCCGCCACCTCGGCCGCCAGCGGCCCGCGCAGCGTCGAGTCGATCTTCTTGACCACAACGCCGCCGGGCGGCAGCAGGGCGAGCACCGCGCGGCACCGTTCGGCGGCCAGCTCTGGGCTGACATAACGTGAGTCGGTGTCCACGGCGACCACGCCGGACGTGTGCGATGCGCGCAGGGAACGCCATGTATCGAGGCCGACGATGCGCGGAGCGCGCAGGGCGAAGGCGGCGGCGGATTCCGCCGCACCGGTCAGGTCGTCGGCGATCAAGACCACTGGTTCTCCCATGAGCACGCTCCTTTCCTGCGTCGATACGGCAGCGCCCGATCAGAGCCCTGCGCCGGGACGACTCTTCCCGGCAAGAATGAACGCTACGTTACTTGCGCGTTTCGCGCAAAGGTGCAAGTGTGATCCGCACAACTTCGCGGACACCTCGGAGGTGACGATGAACGGCAACGCACGGCAGCGCCGCGGCCTCAGCCGCCGCGAGCTGCTGCGGGCCGGCTTCGCGGCCGGCGCCGGCATCGCGCTCGGCCCGGCGCTCGCGGCCTGTGCCGGCCCCACCGGCACGTCCGGCGCCGGCACCCTGACGCTGGCGCTGAACCGATCGCTGGTCAGCCTGGACAACAAGCTCAACCAGTTCGACGCGCACGTCACGGTCCAGCGGGCCGTGCGGCAGGCACTCACCCGCATCGGCGACGGCCTGCGCGCCGAACCGGTGCTGGCCGAGAGCTTCGAACTCGCCTCGCCGACGGCTTGGCGCGTGCGGCTGCGCCCCGAGGCGGTGTACTCCGACGGCACACCGGTCGCGGTGGCCGACGTCAGCGCGGCGTTGCAGATGTACCAGCAGGTCGAGGCGTCGTTCGTCGGCAACCAGTTCCCGGAGTGGCCGACGGTGCAGCAGGTCGACGACCGTACGTTCGACCTCGTCACGCAGCGGCCGCTGGTCGGGCTCGACTCCCTCATGAGCAACATCCTCATCACCCCGGCGGCCGCCAATCTGCCCGAGGAACTGGCCGACGGCGTCGGCAGCGGGCCGTACGTGGTCACGCAGGCCAACCGTGGCACCGGCGACTACACGCTGGCGGCGAACCCCGACTACTGGGGCCCGGCGCCCGGCGTGGAACAGGTGCGCATCCGGTTCCTGCCCGAGGAGACCAGCCGGGTGCTGGCGCTGCGCAGCGGCGAGGTCGACGTCATCGACTCCATCTCACCCGACTCCGCCGAGCAACTCGACGGCCTGCCCGGCATCAGCCTGCTACAGGCTCAGGGCACCCGGCTCGTGCAGCTCTTCTACAACTTCCGCAAACCTCCGGAGCACCCGTTGTCGAAGGCGTCGGTGCGGCAGGCGTTGAGCCTGGCCGTCGACGGCGAGAGTCTCGTGCGCGACGTCCTGCTCGACAGCGTCACGCCGACGAACGGTGTCGTGCCGCTGAGCCTGGACGGCGCGGTCGAGGTCGGCCGGTTCGAGTTCGACCCCCGCAAGGCCAGGCAGATGCTCGACGCCGAGGGCGTCGACGACCTCGAGCTGACGGTCATCTGGGAGTCCGGCGAGTTCGCGTCCGACGCCTACGTCATGGAGGCGATCGCACAGATGCTCGGCGACATCGGGGTCCGGGTGCACCTGCGCCAGTTCGAGCCGGGCGGCGATCTCCCCACCTGGCGGCAGGGCCGCGGCGGCGACTTCGACATCATCGGCAACGGCTACGGCAACCAGACCGGCCTGGCGCTGACCAGCCTCAAGGGTCTGTTCGGCGGCACGCCCGAGATGGAGCAGACCGGCGACGCGTTCATGGGCTTCGTCTACGACGACATCGCCGGCGGCATCGGCGCGGCCGCCGCCGAGACCGACGACCAGCGCCGATCCACCCTGCTCAGCGACGTCCAGCAGTCGATCTGGGACCTCTGGCCGACCATGTGGGCGTTCACGCAGGACGTCCTGCTCGCCCATCGCGACACCGTGAGCGGCCTCGACCTGCTGCCCATCAACTCCTACGACCTCGCCGCCGTGCGGCTCGAGGAGGGGTGATCATGGCGCGCTATCTGGCCTTGCGGGTCGCGCAGAGCCTGCTCACGGTGTTCCTCATCGTCTCGACGGTGTTCGTGCTGGTCCGGCTGGCGCCGGGCGATCCAGCCGCCGCCATCGGCGGGCCGACGGCCACGACGGAGGACCTGCAGGCCATCCGCGAGGAGCTCGGCCTGGTCGGGTCCGTCCCGCAGCAGTACTGGCACTTCGTCACCGGCCTGGTCCAGGGCGATCTCGGCCTGTCCTACTCGTTCCGCCAGCCGGCGCTCGACGTCGTCCTCGACCGCCTGCCGTACACCATCACGCTGGCCGGCGCCGCCATCCTGCTGACGGCGCTCATCGCCATCCCGCTGGGCATCTTCACCGCCCGCCGGGCGAACAGCGGCTGGGACGTCGGCGCCAACATCGGCACCATCGCCGGGCAGTCGATGCCGGAGTTCTGGACCGGCATCATGCTGCTCACGCTGCTCTCCGTGGTGGTGCCGATCTTCCCTGCGTCCGGGTTCACGTCGTGGTCCGCGCTGGTGCTGCCGGCGGTCACCATCGCACTGCTGCAGATCGCACTGATCTCCCGGCTGGTGCACCGCGAGATGGCCGGTAACCTCTCGGCTCCCTACGTGACGGTGGCACGGTCGCGCGGCGTCGCGGAGCGGGCGCTGACCTGGCGTTACGCGTTCGCCAACTCCTCCATCCCGGTGGTGACGGCGCTCGGCACCAGGTTCGCGGCCATGCTCAACGGGGTCGTCGTGGTCGAGGTGGTGTTCGCCTGGCCCGGCATCGGCTCGCTGGTGGTGCGGGCGCTGGAGACCCGCGACTACCCACTGATCCAGGCGACGGTGCTGGTCACCAGCCTGCTCGCCATCGGCGTCCAGTTGCTCGTCGACCTCCTGTACCCGCTGTTCGATCCGCGGGTGCGCGTCGGAAAGGCGGTGTCGCGATGACGACGCACACGCAGGCCGCCCGGCCGAGCGCCGTCACAGCCGACCGGCTCAAGGCCTCGGCGGCGGCGCTGCGCCGGCGGGCCAGCCGGCTCAAGATCGTCCTCGGCGCGGTGTTGGCCGGCGTCGTCGTCGTGCCGATCCTGCTGGCCAACGTGCTGCCGCTGCCCGACCCCCTGGAGCAGGACCTCTCCCAGCGCCGGCTGCCGCCGTTCACCGACGGTCACCTGTTCGGCACCGATCAGCTCGGCCGCGACCTGCTGTCGCGCATCCTGCACGGCGGCCAGGTGTCGCTCACCATCGGCGTCCTGGCGGTTCTGGTGTCCGGCGTGGTCGGCGTCATCGCCGGCGCCGCGGCGGGCTATTACGGCGGCCGGGTCGACGCGGTCGTGTCGCGCCTGCTCGAAGCCCAGATGTCGGTGCCGCTGCTGCTCCTGCTGCTGCTCGTGGTGGCACTATTCGGCCCGTCCATCACCGTCATCACGCTGGTCATCGCGTTCGCGCAGTGGCCCGAACCGGCCCGGCTGACCCGGGCGATGGTGCTGGTCGAGCGGGAGAAGCCGTACGTCGCCGCGGCGCGGGTGCTCGGCCTGCGCCGGGCGGCGGTGCTCGTGCGTCATGTCGTGCCGAACATCATCAACCAGGTCGTCGTGGTCATGCTGCTGCTCCTGGCGCAGGCGGTGCTGCTCGAGAGCGCGCTGAGCTTCCTCGGCGCCGGGGTCGAGCGGCCACACCCCACGTGGGGGCGCATCATCTCCGACGGCCAGGGCTACATCACCACCTCATGGTGGCTGGTCACGCTGACCGGCATGGTCATCGTGCTCCTGGTGGTCGGGGTGAACCTGCTCGGCGACGGGCTGCGCGACCGCGTGTCCCGGTCGCGTGCGGCGAAGGGAGAGTCGCGATGACGCTGCTCGACGTCCAGGATCTGCAGGTCGAACTGATGACTCCCGGCGGCGTGATCCGCGCGGTCGACGGCGTCTCGTTCACCGTCGGCCGGTCCGAGACCGTCACGCTGATCGGCGAGTCCGGCAGCGGCAAGTCGACCACCGCCATGGCGGTCCAGGCGCTGCTGCCGCGCAATCTCGCCGTGGTGTCCGGGCGCTGCCTCATCGACGGCGTCGACGTGGTCGCGCGGCCGGCCGCGGCCGCGAAGCTGCGCGGACGCACCGTCGCGATGATCCCGCAGGACCCCATGACCGCGCTCAGTCCGGTGGCGACCGTCGGCCGCCAGCTCGGCGAGGTACTCGCCCGCAACGATTCGTCGCTGTCCAGGACGGCCCGCCGCGAGCACGCCGCCGACCTACTCGGCTCCGTGCGCATCACCGATCCGCGGCGCCGCCTCGACGCCTACCCGCACCAGTTGTCCGGCGGCATGCTGCAGCGGGTGCTCATCGCGATGGCCCTGGCCATCGACCCCCACCTGCTGGTCGCCGACGAGCCCACCAGCGCGCTCGACGTCACCGTTCAGGCCGGCATCCTCGACCTCCTGATGGACCTCCAGGACCGTACGTCGGCCGGCATCCTGATGATCACCCACGACATCGGTGTGGCCCGGCTGGTCAGCGACCGCGTCCATGTCATGCGCGACGGCCGGTTCGTCGAGAGCGGCGAGGTCGAGGCGGTCGTCGGCGCGCCTGAGCAGCACTACACCCGCCGGCTGCTCGACGCCGTGCCGCGGCTGGGCGCCTGGGAAGGAGCCTGAGATGAACAGCGGGAACGACCCCTTGCTCTTCGTGCGCGACCTCGCCGTCGAGTTCACCACCCACGGCCGTCGACACCGCGTCGTCGACGGCGTCGGCTTCGACCTCGCGGCCGGCCGCACACTGGCCGTCGTCGGCGAGTCCGGCTGCGGGAAGTCGACACTGGCTCGCACGCTGGTGCGGCTCGAGACTCCGGCCGCGGGATCGATCCGGTACGCCGGGCGCGATCTCGCCACCCTCACGGAGAAGGAGCTGCGGCCGCTCCGCGGCGACATCCAGATGATCTTCCAGGACCCTTACGGTTCGCTCGACCCACACCTCACGGCGGCCGGCATCGTCGCCGAGCCGCTCCGGCTGCGCGGCGTCGGCGACCGCGCCGAGCGCCGCCGGCAGGCCGTCGAGCTGCTGGAACGGGTCGGCCTGAAGCGCGAACACGCCGACCGGCGGCCGCCCGAGTTCTCCGGCGGCCAGCGACAACGCATCGGCATCGCGCGAGCGCTGGCCAGCCGGCCGAAGGTCCTCATCTGCGACGAAGCCACCAGCGCACTGGACGTCTCGGTGCAGGCTCAGGTGCTCGATCTCCTGCGCGAGCTGCAGCAGCAGGAAGGCATCGCGTACCTGTTCATCTCGCACAACCTCGGTGTGGTCCGCGAGATCAGCCAGGAAATCGCCGTCATGTCGGAAGGGCGGTTCGTCGAGCACGGCCCCACCGAGGAGGTGCTGACCCGGCCGCAACACGACTACACCCGGCGGCTGCGCCGCGCCGCGCTCGACCCGGCCCTCATCACCGGCCGCAAGCCGCGGCTGTTCGCCCCCGCGACCAGTGCAGGAGCCATCTCGTGAGCATGCCCCGCGCCGTACTCGGCACCATGACGTTCGGCGACACCGTCGACCACGACACCGCGGCCGGCCTGCTCGACCTCGCCCACGACGCCGGCGTCACCGAGATCGACACCGCTAACGCCTACGCCGGCGGCGCCACCGAGGAGATGCTCGGCGACCTCCTGGCCCGGCGTCCGGGCCGGTTCAGTGTCGCGACGAAGGCCGGCATCGCGCACCCCGACGCCGGCGACGCGCCCCCGCTGTCGCCGCGGGCGGTCCGGGCCTGCCTCGAGGGCAGCCTGCGCCGGCTCCGGCTCGACCACGTCGACCTGTTCTACTTGCACCAGCCCGATCCCGCGACGCCGCCGGCCGAGACCGTCGCCGAGGTCGCCGCGCTGGCGCACGAGGGACTCATCGGCCGCGTCGGAGTGTCCAACTTCGCCGCCTGGCAGATCACCGAACTACGCCAGCTGTTCGCCGCGGCCGGGCTGCCGGGTCCGGTCGTCGCGCAGCAGCTCTACAACCTCGTCGCCCGTCGCATCGACGACGAGTACGCCGGGTTCGCCCGGTCCAGCGGCATCGAGACCATGGTGTACAACCCGCTGGGCGGAGGCCTGCTGTCCGGCCGGTACAGCTTCGAGACGGCGCCCGGCGAGGGCCGGTTCGCGACCTCCCGGCTGTCGCCGATGTACCGCGAGCGTTATTGGGACCCCCGCATGTTCGAGGCGGTGGGCGCGCTGTCGGACATCGCGGCCGACGCCGGAGTGTCGTTGCCGGAGCTGGCGTTGCGCTGGCTGGCATCGCGACCGGTGGTCGCGTCGGTGCTGCTGGGCGCGTCGAAGCCGGCGCACCTGACGGCGAACCTGACGGCGCTGGGGCACGGGCCGTTGCCCGCCGACGTCGTGGACCGCTGCGACGATGTTGGCCACCGGCTGCGCGGCCCGATGCCCGCCTACAACCGCTGAGAGTCTGGAGTCCTGCCCGTGACCACCTCCGCCGCTTTCGACGCCGTCGGGCGCCTGCGCCGCCGCGAGCGCTCCGTCGGCTACTGGATCGCCACCGACAACCCGGTCGGCACCGAGCGCATCGCCCGGCTCGGCTACGACTACGTCGGCATCGACGCGCAGCACGGCCTGCTCGACTACCGGGGCTGGCTGGCCGCGCTGCTGGCGATCGAGGCCGGCGGTCGCAGCGCGGGCCTGGTCCGGGTGCCGGCCAACGACCTCACCTTCATCGGGCAGGCACTCGACGCCGGCGCCCACGGCGTCATCGTCCCGCTGGTCGACAGCGCCGAGCAGGCCGCGGCCGCCGTCCGGGCCTGCCGCTACCCGCCCGAAGGCGGCCGCAGCTACGGGCCCATGCGGGCGGGTCTGCGCATCGGCCCGGCGCCGGCCGAGGCCAACGCGCACGTGTTCTGCGCGGTGATGATCGAGACGCTGACCGCGCTCGAGAACGTCGAGGCCATCGCGGCGACGCCCGGCCTCGACGGCGTCTACGTCGGGCCGTCCGACCTCACCCTGGCGCTCGGCGGCGCGTCGTCCACCGATCCGGCGGTGGCCGACCAGCTCGACACGGCGGCCGGCCGGGTCGCCGCCGCGGCGTCGGCGCGCGGCATCGCGGCGGGCATCCACTGCCCCGACGGCGCCACGGCACACCGCCGGCTGGCGCAGGGATTCACGTTCGCGACGGTCAGCTCCGACCTCGTGCACCTCGAGCAGGCGGCGGCCGCACACCTGGCGGCGGCGCGGAACTGAGGCCTGCCATGAGATCGATCGACGACGCGCTGGTCACCGGGCGCCGCGGGTTGCGCACCCGGCCCGGCACGCTTCTGCTCGGACCCACCGGCGCCCGGCTCTGGGCCGACTACCTCGACGAGCGGCCCGGTTTCGCCGGCGCGATCGATCTCGTGCACAAGCTCAACATCCCGCTGCTGTTCACCGTGTCCGGTGTGGAGCTGCCGGCGCCGTGGGACGCGCGCTGGCGCCCGAGCCGGCTGACGGTGTCCGCGGTCTCCCCCGGCGGCGTCGAACTGGTCGAAGACAAGTTCGTCACCTGGGACGACTGCGCGGTGTCGCGACAGCTGTGGACCAACCGGGGCGCCGATCCGGTGGCGCTGCGCCTCGACGTCGACCGCTCCTGGATCGGCGCCGACGGCTTCGGCTCGCGGCCGGTCGAACGGCACGGCTTCACGGTCGTCGCGCTCGTGCGCTCGTCCGAGCCGGCGCTGTGGGACGGCCTGACGATCCAGCCCGGCGCCCAGCTGGACGTCGTCGTCGCGGCGGCGTTGGGGCTCGCCGAGACGGACACCCGCGACGACCTCGCCGGCCGGCTCGACGGCGTGCTCGCCGTCCCCGCGAACGGCGCCACCATCCCGGCCGACCACGAGGCCGCGCCCGCAACCCCTGCCGCCGCCCCCGCCGACGGCGCAACCATCCCAGCCCACGACACGACCGCGCCCGCGAACGGCGCAACCATCCCGGCCAACCACGACGCCGCCCTCGCCTACGGCGCAACCACCCCAGCCCACGGCGCAGCCGCGCCCGCAACCCCTGCCGCCGCCCCCGCCGACGGCACGACCGTGCCCACGAACGGCACCGCCACCCGGCCGGCAGGTGACCCGGCCGACCCGGCAGCCGGCGGCGACGGTCGTGCGGCGGCAGCCGGCCGCAGCCCAGCGCCGGTGTCGTCGCACCCCGTCATCCATCGGCAGGAGCAGTCCTACCAGCGCTGGTTCGACCCCGTCCCGTCGTTCAGCTGCAGCGACGCACTCCTCACCCGCACGTGGGCCTACCGCTGGTTCCTGCTGCGGCACAACCTCGCCGTCCCGGGCATCGGCGGGCTGCCCGACGCCCTGTTCTACGAGGGGCGCGCGCACAAGATGACGAAGACGCCGTGGCATCCGGCCGGCTGGGAGTTCAGCAAGTTGATCCCGCTGTCCAGCCCGATGCACCTGCTCGAGGCGCGCTGGCATCCCGACCCGTCCCTCGGCACCGGCCTGTGGCGCACGCTGCGAGCCGCCCAGGGCGACGACGGGCTGTATCGCAGCCGCACGGTGGCCGGCGAGTTCCACGCGTACGCGAACTTCCTCGGCTGGGCGAGCTACCAGTACGCCCTCGTGCACCGCGACGCCGACGGGGCGGCGGCCATGCGCGACTCCCTGGCGGCGCAGGTGCGCGGCGAACGCGCGAAGCTCGCGACCGGCGGCGACGAACTGCCGATCGAGACCGAGCACATCCTCACCGGCAAGGAGTACCAGCCCAGCTACTGGGCCTTCCACGACTACCCCGCCGACCCGCGCGACCGGTCCGGATACACGCCGCTGAAACGGGTCGACCGCGCGATCTACCACTACCTCAACGCCCGCGGGGTCGCCGGCCTGACCCGGCTGCTCGGCGGCGACACCAGCGGCGACACCGGCGGCGACGGCCCCGCCGCCGAGTTCGACGCGCTCGCCGACGCCGTCGCGGCCGACGTGCTGGCGAAGCAGTGGGACGGCGCCCCCGGGTTCTTCTACGACCTGCACCATCGCACCGACGAGAAGGCGATGGTCCGCAACGTCGTCGGGTTCTATCCGTACTGGGCCGGCATCGTCGGCGCCGACCACCTGCCCGGCTTCGAGGCGGCGTTGCGGCTGTTCGGCACCGGTGCGCCGCTGCCGTCCACTGCACCCGACTCCCCCGTCTACAGCGCCACCGGCGACTGGCGCGGCGTGTTCGTCAAGGGCCGCAACGGCTGCTCCTGGAACGGCCCGACCTGGCCCTATACCAACAGCGTCGTCATCGACGGTGTCGGCGCGACCAGCCGGCGGTTCGGCCACCGCTACGACGCCGCGTTCGGCCGGCTGCTGCGCTCGTACGCCCTGCTGCACTTCCAGCAGCGCGACGGCCGCACCCCGTACCTCGTCGAGCACTACAACAGTGAGACCGGCGAGGCGATCAGCGACGAGGTCGACTACCTGCACTCCTTCGTCATCGACCTCCTGGTCCGCTATGTCGCGGGGCTGGAGGCCGGGCCCGGCGCCGTCACCGTCGACCCCCTCGACATCGGGCTGACGTGGTTCGAGTTGCGCGGGGTGCGGGTCGCCGGCCACACCGTCGACATCGCGTTCGACGCCCAGAGGGGGCTGCGGGTCTCGCTCGACGGCGTCGAGGCCGCCGTGGCTCCGGGGCTCGCCCCGCTCACCGTCGCACTGACCTGACGCCGAACCGGGCGGTCAGCCGACGGTGGCGGCGCGGACGCAGAGCACGTCAGGCAGGTGCCGGACCAGTTCGGTCCAGGTGGCGCCCTCGTCGGCGCTCGCGTACACCGAACCGTCCCGCGTGCCGACGTACACGCCCGCCGCGTCGTCGGCGTCGTCGGCGCACATCGCGTCGCGCAGCACCACCCCGAAGAACCCGCCGGGCAGCCCGTCGGCCGACCGCTCCCACGTCGCGCCGGCGTCGTCGGTGCGCCAGACCTGCAGCTGGCGCCCCGGCGGCGTGCGCTCGCCGTCGGCGACCAGCGGCGCGACCCAGGCGGTCGCGGGACGATGCGGGTGCGCGACGACCGGGAAGCCGAAGTCGGCCGGCAGCCCGCCGTCGATCGGCTGCCACGACGTGCCGCCGTCGGCGGAGCGGTACACGCCGCCGTGGTTCTGCGCGTACAGCCGGTCCGGGTCGGTGGCGTCGCGCGAGACCTTGTGCACGCACTGCCCGTACTCGGGCGGCTCGCCGGGCAGGAAGTCGGCGCGGATGCCGGTGTTCGACGGCGTCCAGCTGGCGGCGCCGTCGTCGGTGACGTAGACCCCGCCGGTCGACATCGCGACCAGCACGCGCCGGTCGTCGGACGGGTGCGGCAGGACGGTGTGGATGGCCTGGCCGCCGAACCCGGGCGCCCACGTCGGCCGGTGCGGATGGTTCCACAGCGACTCGACCAGCGCGAACGTCTCGCCGCCGTCGTCGGAGCGCCACAGCGCCGACGGCTGCGACCCGGCCCAGACGACGCCCGGCCTGGCCTCGGTGTCGGGCCGCAGCTGCCAGACCGCCTCGACCGAGGCGCCTGCGTCGGCCGGGAACCGGATGCCGCTGCCGTCGGCCGCCTCGGTCCACGTGGCGCCGAGGTCATCGGACCACGAGACGCCCGGACCCCAGTGCGAGCTGCTGGCGCCGACCAGCAGCCGGGTGCGTCCGCCGCGGGTGTCGATGGCGCACGCGGCGACCGCGTTCATCAGGAAGTGCGGGCCGTCGACCGACCACGTGCGGCGGTCGGCGCTGCGCAGCAGCCACAGCCCCTTCTTCGTGCCGACGGCGAGCAGGACGTCGTTCATGCGATCGCCTCCCGGCGTCCCACGTTACGCCGGTTCGGCTCAGGCTCCCGGGCCCACGACGACGTTCGCCAGCGGCTCGCCGGCCGCGAGCCGCGTCAGTTGCGACTGCACGAGCCGCCGGGCCCGCGGCAGGAACGCCGACGACAGGCCGCCGACGTGCGGTGAGATCAGCGCGCCGGGCAGCGTCCACAGCGGGTGGCCGGGCGGCAGCGGCTCGGGGTCGGTGACGTCCATGGCGGCGCGCAGGCGGCCCGACCCGACCTCGGCGACCAGCGCGTCGGTGTCGACGATCGGCCCCCGCGCGACGTTGACCAGCACCGCGCCGTCGCGCATGCGGCTCAGGAACCGCGCGTCGACCATGCCGCGTGTCTCGTCCGTCAGCGGCAGGATGAGCATGACGACGTCGGCCCGGCCGAGCAGTTCGGGCAGCGCGTCGAACCCGGCGACGCCCTCGCGCGCCGTGCGGGCGACCTTGAGCACGTCGCACTCGAACGGCAGCAGCCGCGCCTCGATCGCCCGGCCGATGGCGCCGTACCCGACGATCAGCACCGTGCGATCGGCCAGGGAGTCGTACCAGCCCTGCAGCCACTCGCCCTCGGGCGCGGCCCGGACGAACGCCGGGATGCCGCGCAGCGTCGACAACGTCAGCGTCACCGCGAGCTCGGCGGTGCTGGCGTCGTGCACGCCGCGCGCGTTGCACAGCGTGAGGCCGTCGCGCAGGTACGGGACGACGTGCTCGTAGCCGGCGGTCAGCGTCTGGACGGCGCGCAGCTTCGGCATCCGCTCGATGAGGTTCACCGACGCCGACGGGAAGCCGTACGGCATGACGTAGTACTCGACCCGGTCCAGCACGTCCTGCCCCGGGATGTCCGAGGTGTCGGCGCTGGTCAGCATGTCGGGCCCGGTCGTCACCGTCGGCTCGCCGGCCCAGACGTGCACGTCGAGCCCGGGCGGCGGCGTCAACGAGTCGGCGCGGAACGGGATCAGGACGTCCACCATGGTTCTCGAACCTACCGCTCCCCGCGTGACACGATGGGGCGGTGTCCATCCGGCGGATGATCGTGGCCGTGGCGGCGCTGGCCGTGGCGGGCGCGTCCTGCTCCGGATCGTCGTCGCCGGCTCCATCCGCGTCGCCGTCGCCGTCGCCGTCGGCCTCCCTGACTCCCGTCACGCCCACCCCGGCGACGCCCGCCGCGCAGCCAGGGCCCGTCACGCCGTCCGCGGTGGAGGAGATCGTGACCGGCCTGGCCGCGCCGTGGAGCATCGCGTTCGTCCCCGGCGGCGACGGGCAGGCCCTGGTGTCGCAGCGCGACGAGGGCACCATCGTGCTGGTCGACGCGGCCGGGACGGTGACGCCGGTCGGGCCGGTGCCCGGGGTCGACGGCAGCGGCGAGGGCGGCCTGCTGGGGCTCGCGTTCGACCCCGCGTCGCCGTCGGACCTCTACGTCTACGCGACCATGGGGTCGCAGAACGTGGTGCAGCGGACGACGTACGCGGACGGTGTGCTGGGGCCGTTCTCGCTGGTGCTGGACGGCATTCCGGCGGGGACGCGGCACGACGGCGGGCGGCTCGTGTTCGGGCCGGACGGCATGCTTTACATCTCGACCGGCGAGAGCGGGGTGCCGGACGACGCGCAGGACGTCGGCAGCCTGGGCGGGAAGATCCTGCGCATCACGCCGTCCGGTGACGTGCCGGACGACAACCCGTTCGACGGGTCGCCGGTCTGGTCGTACGGCCACCGCAACATCGAGGGCCTCGCGTTCGACGACGCCGGCCGGCTGTGGGCGTCGGAGTTCGGCGACCGGTCGGCGGACGAGCTGAACTTCATCTCGCCCGGTCAGAACTATGGCTGGCCGTACGTCGAGGGCATCGGCGGCGCACCCGACTACGTCGACCCCGTCGTCGAGTGGCGGCCCACCTCCGAGGCGTCGCCGAGCGGGCTCGCGTACGTGCGCGACACGCTGTTCGTGGCGGCGCTGCGGGGTGAGCGGCTGTGGCAGGTGCCGGTTCCCGGCGGGACCGCGGGAGAGCCCGCGGCGTTCGTCACCGACCACGGGCGCCTGCGCGACGCCGTCGTCGCCCCCGACGGCACCCTGTGGGTGCTGACCAACAACACCGACGGCCGCGGCGACGCCCAGCCCGGCGACGACCGGATTCTGCGGCTGACGCTGGCGCCCTAGATTCTTCGGGCTGGTCGGGGGACGTTTCGGGCGATGGTGGTCAGGGTGGTCCCCGGTGCCGGAATCAGGGGACGATCGTCACCGAGTCGGAGCCGCGGGAGATCGATTCGGTTCTAGCGTGGGGGCATGGCCAACGAGACCAGGCCGGCGGTGAGCGGGCCGGCGCCTACCGACGCTGCGAGCCCGCCGGCCGGGGTTCGTCGCCGGCCGATGCGGCGGGGGTTGTCGTTCGCCGGCATCGCCGCCGTCGCGTTCGCCGGGCTGACCGCGATCTCGTGGATCACCCACTCGCAGGACTCCGTCACCGTCGACGAGCGGGTCGACCGCGTCGAGATCGACGTCTCGTCCGGCCACGTCGAGATCGTCGGGTCGCCGTCGGGTGAGACGCGGCTGGACTTCTCGGTCAAGTCGGGGTGGAGCCGCGACGGCGGCATCGACCACTCCGTGTCCGGCGGCGTGCTGCGGGTGACCGGCGGGTGCGACTCGGGGGTGTTCCCCGGCATCTGGTGCGAGTCCGACGTCACGATCACCGTCCCGGCGTCGGCGTCCGTCACGGCCGACGCGTCCGCCGGGACGCTGGTGGTGTCGGGGCTGTCCGGCGAGACGTCGCTGAACTCCGACGCCGGCTCGATCGACGTGTCGGACCAGCGTGGCCCGCTGACCGTCCACTCCGCCGCCGGCTCCGTCCGCGTCACCGGCCTCGACGCCGACGTCGTCAAGGCGACGTCGAGTGCGGGCGACGTGGAGATCTCGGCGGTGTCGCCGCCGCGGTCGCTGGACGCGGAGTCCAGCGCCGGCTCCGTGCTCGTCTCCCTGCCTGGCGACGCCCCCTACGACGTCGAGACCGACTCCGCGGTGGGGCGCGAGGTCGTCACGGTCGATGCGGTGCCGGGTGCCCGCCATGAAGTGCGCGCCTTCTCCAGCGCCGGCGCCGTCGAGGTCACCGGCCGGCCCTGACCCTCGCCCGTGGCCCGTTTGTCCCGTCGATGCCTATTGCCCCCGTCGCGCTCGCCCGTTCGGCGTCGCCCACGGCGCCGGCGAGGAGGTCGCCTCAGCCGCCGTGGTCGTCCCCTCGGGGTCGGCCCCGGCCGCCCCTGACGCTCGCCATGGCCCGTTGCCTCGTCGAGGTCGTGCCCGTTAAGCTCGCCTCGGCCGCCCGCAGCCGTCCCGCCGGGTCGCCTCGGCCGCCCGCAGCCGTCCCGCCGGGTCGCCTCGGCCGCCCGCAGCCGTCCCGCCGGGTCGCCCCGGCCGTCGCCGCGCCGGCCGTTCCATGTCCGGGTCAGCCGGTCTCGATCACCTGCCGCTCGCCGATGCGCACGTGCGCGGTCGCCGCCAGTCGCGGTGATTCGAGCGTCCCCGCCGCCCCGGTGGACGCCGACCACGTCGCTGTCCAGTTCGCCGTGGCGGTGACCGCGTACGCCGTGTCCGGCTGGTCGCCGCTGGTCTGCGTGTAGACGTGCCCGCAACTCGGCGAGGCCCGGACCCCGAGCCGCGGCGTGTACACCTCTCCGGCCGACCCGCACCTCACCCGCCGCCCGTCGCCCATGTCCCAGGTGACGCTCTCCACCTCGGCCACCACCGTCACCGTCACCCCGCCAACCGTGCGCGATTCCTCCACCGGCCCCCACGTCGTCGGCCCGGCGTTCGCCACCCACATCCACACGGGCGCGCCGACCAGCCCGATGCTGCCGGGCGCCTCTTCCAACGGCCGCGGCGCGAGCCCCAGCTCAGGCGCCTCGAAGGTCATGCCCTCGAGCACCCCCTGCGCGACGGCCTCCGGATCCACCACCACCGGCGGCTCTCCCGGCGCGTCGGCGAGCCAGATGTATCCGTAGTCGCCCCAGTGCACGCCACCGGCCACACCTGCGAGCTTGCGCCACTCGTAGATCCAGCCCTCCGACGGATCACCAGTCCAGTAGCCGAGGTGGCTCAGTGCCCCGTCCGGCGGCCGATAAAGCTCGTTCTTGTCCGCGCTCATCGGTCGTAGAAAGCGGTCCAACGTGGCCACGTACTCGTAGCCGTCCTTCTCACACGGTGCCGGGAACACGAAAGGGTCCTGCTGAGTACATTCGGTGAGGACCGGGTCGCCGTCATCTCCAGGCGTTTCTTCCGGAACACAGCCTGCACCGTCGAAGTACGTGGCTGGAGGGCAGTCGCCCATAGCGGGATCGACGTGCTCATCTGTCGTTTGCAGCGTTGCGGCGAGAACGCCACTGACGACCCAACTCAGCATGGCTCGTTGCGAGCGAGGTTTACGGTCTCCACGTACCAACCCGGGCTTGCGATGCCTGCGTCCGGAGACGCCTCCCCATGGTGCACCCAGGTCAGCTTCCACGTCTGCGCCCAATCGGGAACGTACGGAAGCTCAGCAGCCGAGCCCTCATAAGTCTCATACGCCAGGGAACTGAGGTCCAAGCAGGCGGAGGAGCTAGCCTGGCCGATGTTTCGACTATCAGGCAGTCGCAATGTACCGACGTCATGCGACAAGATCTCGACGCTTCCCACTTGATTGATCTCGCCCTGGCGCCACAGCACGGTCCAATTCGACATCTCCAGCTCCGCTTGGCCAGTTACGTTCCACTCCGTGGCCGGTGAGTTCGTCATGACGTCCTCGAGCGGATAGTCGCCAGCGTTGGAGTAGTACGCGTCCCGGTCGGCGATCAACTCCTCGAAGGTCGCCTGGATGTCGGCCGCGGCTTGTTCCTCCGGCGTGGGCGTCGGCGGCGCCGTGATGGCCGGGTCCGTCGTCCCGGGAGAGGACGACGGGGAGGCGCCGTCGCCGTCGGTGCAGGCGGAGGCGAGCAGCACGACCGCCGCCACCGCTGTCAGGCGTTGTGTTGCGAACATTCGGGCACTCCTCGTGACCGCGGCCGGGCCGATGATCTTACGGCGACACCGAGCACGCCGTCCTGTCATCTATAGGTGCTTTCCGAAGCCCGAACGTGACAGCCACCCTGGCACAAACCGTAAGACGATGGATAAGATGCTGGTATGGCGAAGGAGAAGATGACCGTCACCCTCGACCCATCGACGCTGGCCGACATCGACGCCGATGCGCGGCAGGCGGGGTTGAACCGGTCGGAGTTCGTCGAGCGGGCGCTGCGGCGCGAGCACTACCGCCGCCTCCTCGAGCAGGTCCGGGCGCCGGAGCCGATGGAGCACCGCGACGAGCAGCGGCTGCGTGATCTGCTCGTGTGGCAGCAGAACCCGTCGTGAACCCGGGCGAGATCTGGCGGCTCGAGGACGGGTCGCTGCGGATCGTGCTGAGCAACGCGATCTACAACTCCAGCCAGCTGAACCAGGTCATCACGGCCGTCGTCGGGCCGCCGCCGGAGCAGTTCGAGCCGTTCGCCGTCGGCACGGACGCGGGGACGGTGTTCGCCGACCGGCTGGCGATGCACCCGCGGCACTGGCTCACCCAGCACGTCGCGACGCTGACGGGGCGGCAGTTGGCCGACGCCCGGAGGCACTTGACCTTCCTGCTGCACGACGACTGAAAACAGCGGCGCAATAGTCCATTGCGGCCCGGCTGCGACACCGGCAGCATTGTCGTCATGCAGCACATCATCGATCCCACGAGGGAACCGGGCGGTCAACGCCCGTCGATGCGGCTGCCCCTGAACGCCAGGGCGATGCGCAGGCGAGGGCTACTTCGGAATTGCGTGTTCCGGGTTCGAATCCCGGCGGTCTGCGGACTGTAGCTCAATTCGGCAGAGCGGCAATCGCCTTCGCCGCACTGTTCTCGCCCTGGTCCCACGTTCGCCGATGCGACGAGCTGGGTTACTTCTTTCGGGTAGAAGCGGCCGACAGGCCAACGACCCCTGCTCACTCGAGTTCTCGGCAGCGACCCAGAGAAACAACGCCCGGAAGGAGGGCACTCCCATGAGCAAGTTCGACCGCATCAGCAAGGCCGCCGGTGTCACCGCCATGCTGACCAGCCCCATCCGGGCGCTGCGAACGGCGCGCACCCGCACGCACGAGGGCGCGCCCGCCTACGTCCGCGACGTCAAGAGCGAGCTGTTCCTGCTGGCCGTCACCAACCTCGTCGGCGAGGAGACGTTCTACGAGAGCGCCGACGACCGCGACGAGCGGTTCCGCACGCTCGTCCACGCCGCGACCAGCGAGGACGCCGAGTGGGTTGCCCGCTTCGTGCCGTGGCTGCGCGACACCGCGAACCTGCGGTCGGCGCCGGTCGTCGCGGCGGTGGAGTACGTGCGCGCCGGCGGGCCGCACGGCCGCCGGGTCGTCGACGGGGCGTTGCGGCGGGCCGACGAGCCGGCCGAGGTGCTGGCCTACTTCACGGCGCGGTACGGGCGCGCGCTGCCGCAGCCGATCAAGCGGGGCGTCGCCGACGCCGCACGGCGGCTGTACACCGAGCGGGCGGCGCTCAAGTACGACGGCGTCTCGCGGGCCTGGCGCATGGCCGACGTCATCGAACTGTGCCACGTGCGGCCGCGCGACGAGGCGCAGTCGGCGCTGTTCCGGTGGCTGCTCGACCGCAGGCACGGGCGCGCGACCACGCCACCGTCCGCGCTGCCGGTCATCGCGGCGCACGCGGCCCTGCAGGCCGTCCCGCCCGGCGAACGGCGCCGGCACCTCGACGGCGACACGCTCGCCGCCGCGGGCGTGACGTGGGAGTCGCTGGCCGGCTGGCTCGGCGGGCCCCTCGACCGCGCGGCGTGGGAGGCCGTCATCCCGTCGATGGGCTCCATGGCGCTGCTGCGCAACCTGCGCAACTTCGACCGGGCCGGAGTGGGCGACGCCGTCGCCGAACGGGTGGCGGCGAAGCTGGCCGACCCCGGCGAGGTGCGCCGCTCGCGGCAGTTCCCGTTCCGGTACGTCGCCGCGTTCCGTAGCGCGCAGTCTCTGCGGTGGGCGTACGCGCTCGACCGCGCCATCGAGGCGGCGACGGCGAACGTGCCGGCGCTCGAGGGCCGCACGCTCGTGCTCGTCGACACCTCGGCGTCGATGCGGCAGCCGGTCGCGGCACGGTCGTCGATCTCGGCCATCGAAGCCGCGGCGGTGTTCGGCATCGCGCTGGCGAAGCGCGGCAACGACGTCGACCTGCGCGGATTCGCCGACGGCGTGTTCAGGCACCCGGTCGCGCCCGCGGCGTCGCTGCTGACGGAGGTCCAGCGGCTGGTCGGGCGAGTGGGCGAGGCGGGCCACGGCACGCGCCTCGCCGAGGCGGTGCGGGCGACGTACCGGCGGCACGACCGCGTGGTGATCGTGACCGACATGCAGACGTTCCCCGGGCCGGGCGGCTACGACGCGGTGGGCAGCGTGCCGGCGAGGGTGCCTGTCTACGGCGTCAACCTCGGCGGCTACCGGCCGACGGTGCTGGCGGCGGGCCGGGCGAACCGGCACGAGTTCGGCGGTCTCAACGACGCCACGTTCACGCTGATCGGCCTGCTCGAGGACGGCCGCTCGGCCGGCTGGCCGTTCTAGCACGACGATCATGGGGTGGTGCCGCCGCTGCGGCACCACCCCTTGGTCGCACATGGCGAACGGTCATACGGACGTCCGACGCAGCAGGAAGCCATGCAGGCGCTGCCTGCGAAGGAGCCGTCGCACGGCGATGAGATCCGGGCGAGGCTGCGCTCGGCCCGACCCGGCAGGCCGAACCGGCCAGAGCAGGCCGCGTCAGGCGACGGCGTTGCCGAGCACCGCGGCGGCGGCGTCGTGGTCGTCGACGCACAGGACGGCGACGAACTGCGAGTCGGAGACGCGCACGGGCAGGAACACCTCGACGTTCACCCCGGCGTCGGCGAGCTTGCGGAACGTCGCGGCGCCGGCGCCGGGAGCGTTCTTCAGCCGCACCGTCAACGCGTCGCGCTCGGTCGCATCGAGCCCCGCGTCGCGCAGTGCCGACCGCGCCGCGGACTCGTCGTCGGCGATGAACGCCACGGTGCCGGAGTCGCCGTGCGCCAGCCCGCAGATCACCAGGTTGACGTCGCGCGCGGCCATCACCTCGCAGAGGTCGGCGAGCCGCCCGGGATGGTTCTGGAACTCGATGGTGAAGGCGCTCATGGCGCTCACCTCCTACGAACGGGAGCCTACTCCCGGACGTCAGCCGATCGACCGCAGCCGCGGCAACAGCTCGGCCGCCGCCGTGGCCTGCGCCTCGGCGGTGCCCGCCTGCGTGATGAGGACGACGTCGTCGGCGCCGGCCCGGGCGTACGCCTCGACCTGCGCGAGGACGTCGTCGGGTGAGTCGCCGAGCGGGCGCTGGACCGTCCGCCGGATCTGCCCGGGGTCGCGCCCGACGTCGGCGCAGTGGGCGTCGAGCACGCCGGAGAGGTCGGCGAACCTCTCGGGGTCGACGTCGGCGCTCGCGTTCCAGGCGTCGGCGTACTGCGCGGCGATGCGCAGCGTCCGCTTGCGCCCGGTGCCGCCGATCCAGATCGGCGGGTACGGCGACTGCACCGGCTTCGGCTCGGCGACGGCGTCGTCGATGCGGTAGTGCCGGCCGGCGAAGGTGGTGCGCGGCTGCGTCCACAGCGAGCGGATGATCTGGCAGGCCTCCTCGAGGCGGTCCAGCCGCTCCCCCGCGGTGCCGAACTCCAGGCCGAACATGGTGTGCTCGTACTCGGCCCACGCCGCGCCGAGGCCGAACTCCAGCCGCCCGCCGGACAGGTGGTCGACGGTGACGGCGAGCTTGGCCAGCACACCGGGGTGGCGGTACGTGTTGCCGGTGACCATGCAGCCGATACGCACCCGCGACGTCGTGGCGGCCATGGCGGCCAGCAGCGCCCACGCGTCGAAGATGTCGCCGTCGACGTCGTCGCCGATGGTGGCGAAGTGGTCCATGTTCCACACGTGGTCGAAGCCCGCGTCGTCGGCGACCCGCCACACCGCGCGGTACTCGTCGATGGGGGCCTGCTGGCTCAGCTTCAGTCCGTAGCGCACCGCGCCAGTCAAGCAGCCGTGACGTCCGATGGCGAGTGCTCCAGGAGGTCCTTGATCTCCAGGGCCGCGTCGCGGCCGGCGCGGTTGGCGCCGACGGTGCTGGCGGAGGGGCCGTAACCGACGAGGTGCACCCTCGGATCACGCGCCACCCGGGTGCCGGACATGCGCACGCCGCCACCGGGCTCGCGCAGGTGGAGCGGGGCGAGGTGGCCGAGCGCGGCGCGGAAGCCGGTCGCCCAGATGATGACGTCGGCATCCTGCACCGTGCCGTCGGCGAACTCGACGCCCGAGGGGACCAGCCGGGTGAACATCGGGCGCGGTTTCAGCACGCCCTTCTCCATGGCCTCGCGGACGACGGACGTGTAGCCGAGCCCGGTGACGGCGACGACGCTCAGCGGCGGGAGGCCGGCCCGGACCCGGGCGTCGACGTCGGCGATGACGGCGCGGCCGTCGGCCTGCGTGAAGTCGCCGCCGCGGAACTCCGGCGGGCGCCGCGTCACCCAGGTGACGGACGCGGCGACGTCGGCGACCTCGGAGAGGACGTGCGCCGCGGAATGCCCGCCGCCGACCACGACCACCCGCTGACCGGCGAAGGACGCGGGCCCGCGGTACTGCGACGAGTGCAGCTGCCGGCCCTGAAACTCGGAGGCGCCCGGGTAGAACGGCCAGTGCGGACGGGTCCAGGTGCCGGTCGCGTTCGCGACGGCCCGCGCCGTCCACGATCGTCCGTCCACGGCGACGACCGACAACAGACCGTCCGGCAGCGACGACACCGACGTCACCCGCACCGGCCGCAGGACGGGCAGCGCGAACCGCCGTTCGTAGTCGGCGTAGTACCGCCCCACCACCTCGGACGCGGGCAACGACGACTCACCGGAACCAAGCAGACGATGCGCGCCGGGCAGGTCGAACACCCCGTGCACCTTGGCCATGGTCAGCGTCGGCGGCCGCGACGCCCACGCACCGCCCGCCACCGGCGAGCCGTCGAGCACGACGAACGACAGCCCCAGCCGGCGCAGGTGGTACGCCGTCGACAGCCCGGCCTGGCCGGCCCCGATCACCACCACGTCCACGACAGCATCAACCAGCGGCGGGCCCGGAACCATCCTCGAAGGGGTACTGCGCGGCGAAGCCGAACAGCCGCTGCGCCGCCGACGTGTCCACGGGCACCGCCCGCCCGGGCAGCGGCCGCCGCACCGGGACGTCCGGCAGGTAGCGCCGCAGCAGCTCGGCGGTCGGCACCGGCACCAGCGTCGACGGCGCCGCCACCTGCACGACGTGTGCGCGGCCGTCGTCGACGCCCAGCGCCGACAGGGCGACCAGCGCCGCGTCGCGCACGTCGAGGTACGACCACAGCTCCCGCACGCCGCGCGCGGGGTCCTCCGTCAGCGTCCGGGCGTGTGCCGCCAGCCGCTCCTCCACCCCGCCGACGAACGGGTACCGGACGGCGACGACGGTGAGCCCGTGCCGCCGCGCCATCATCGCGGCGGTCAGCTCGTCGGCCTGCTTGGACAGGCCGTACGGGTCCTCGACCGGGCTCGGCAGCGCCTCGTCGACCGGCAGGTACGCGGGCGGCGAGAACGTCCGCGCCCACGGCAGCCCGTTGGCGCCGTACGAGCTGGCGATCACGGCCCGCCGCACCCCGGCCGCGCCGGCGCACTCGAGCACGGTGAAGGTCGCCCGGGTGTTCTCGGCGAACACCTCGAACGGGGTGCCGCTGGTCGGCGCCGGGCGGGCGGCCAGGTGAACGACGGCGTCGACGCCGGCCAGCGCGTCGGCGACGACGACCGGATCGCCCGCCGACCCGGCGACGACCCGCGCCGCCACCAGGTCGCCCGGGTCGTCCAGCACCAGCGCGGTGGCGGCGATGTCACGAGACGCCAGCAGCGACAGCACCGCCCGCCCGATGCGCCCGGCCGCGCCGGTCACCAGCACGTGCCTCACGGCGCGTACGCCCGCAGCGCGACGACGTGCGCGTCGGGCGCGCCGTTGGTCGCCGTCACGACCACCCGCAGCGCGGTGCACGTCACCGGCGCGGCCAGCTCGTGCACCCGCCGCCGCCTCCGGTTCTCGGTGACGGCGGCGACGGACACCCACGCGCCGCCGACCAGCGCCTCGACCACGTAGTCGCGCACCAGCGGCGGCGGCACCGGGAACGGCGTGCGGTGCCGGTGCAGGTTGATGAGGTCCTCGTCGACGTCGTCGTCGCCGATCAGCTCGACCCGGCCGATCGTCACCGGCGCGTCCCACGTCAGCCGCAGCCAGGCCGGGAGCCCCGACGACACCCAGGTGTGCGGCCCGGCGAACGGCCGCAGGTACCCGTCGACGGCGCGATCGGGGGCGAACGCGGCGGTCGAGCCCGCACGGAAGCAGAACGTCCGCCGCAGCAGCTCGCGGTTCGTCCACTCGCGCAGCGGCTGCGGCCGCTCGTCCTGCGGCCGCAGCGGCCGCCGGGTGAAGCTGAGCACGCCCGGCGCCGGCCGGTCGGCCACGTACAGCGACACCCCGGCAGCGGCCTTCACCAGCAGGAACGCGTTCCGCGGCGACGACGGCGCCCACGACAGGTCGAACCGGACCCACTGCTTCGACCCGGCCTGCACCGGCACGGTGGTCGTCGACACCAGCGTCCGCGGCACGTAGTTCTGCCCCGGCCCCGGGTCGTGCAGCTCGACGGTCAGCGACGTGTCGGCGGCGGCGTCGACCAGCAGCTCCAGCACCGGCAGCGACGGGTCCACCGGCAGCACCAGCCCGGCGTCGGCGTCGAGCGGCCACGCCGACGACCCGTCCTCCACCGCCAGCGACGACGACGCCCCCGACGCCGTCACCTCGGCCGACCCGGCGAGGTCCGCGGGATCGGCCAGCGGCAGCCCCACGACCGCCGCGTCGTTGCGCAGCAGCGTCCGCTGCAGCTCCCCGACGTCGACGGCCCGCGGCGGGACGTCCGCGGCCACGGCCAGCGCGGCCGCCGTGCCGGCCGCCTCGCCCATGACGGCGGTGGTGGCCTGCACCCGGGTGGTGCCGAACGCGACGTGCGACGCGGACACGTTGCGGCCCGCGAGCAGCAGGTTCGTGACGTTCTTGGAGTACAGGATGCGGTACGGGATGTGGTAGATCCCGTCGGCGTAGCGCTGCTTCGCGCCCTCCTCCTGCGCGTACATGCCGCCGGGCGGGTGCAGGTCGATCGACCAGCCGCCGAACGCGACGCGGTCGTCGAACTCGACCTGCCCGAGCACGTCGTGCTGGGTGAGCACATAGTCGCCGACGAAGCGCCGGTACTCCCGCTTCCCCGGCACGGACCCGACCCACTCCAGCGTCAGGTTCTCGACGTCCGGGAACGAGCCGGAGTTCTTGATGTGGTCCCAGATCCCGTAGACGACGGCCCACAGCTCGTCGCGGATCGCCTCGTTGTCGTGGACGGTGTCCAGCTCGCCGCCGAACTCGATCCACCAGTACGCGCACCCGTTGTCCGAGGCGCGGATGACCCGCCGCGACGGGATGGTCGTGGCGGTGATGTCCTTGGTGAAGTCCGGCGGCACGAACCGCACCGGCTCGCCGGCGTCCTTCGAGTGGAACAGCAGCGTGCTGCCCAGCGTGATCTCGTCGGCCACGTCCGGCGCCCACGGCTCGTCGTACTCCGACCGCGCCTCGCGCCCCAGCCGGAACTGCGCGCCGGCCAGGAAGCCGACCAGGCCGTCGCCGGTGCAGTCGAGGAACACCGGCCCGGTGAACGTCGTCAGCAGTTCCGACCCCATGGTCCAGCCGGTCACCGACTCCACCCGCCGCGCGTCGGGCGGGCCGGCCGCGGCCACCTCCCGCACGTCGGTGTTGAGGTACAGCGAGATGTTCGGCTCGGCCCGGACGGCGTCGAGCACCACCGCGTCCCAGTAGTACGGGTTGCCCTCGGGGTTGCGGTACTGGTTCTCGACGAACAGCTCGCCCATGATGCCGGTCTCGCGGGCGTGGTGGTTGCGGCCGTGCGCCGTCGCGCCGACCACCCACACCCGGATCTCGCTGGACGAGTTGCCGCCCAGCACGGGGCGGTTGTTGATCAGCGCGACGGAGCGCCCGAGGCGGGCGGCGGCGATGGCGGCGCATACGCCCGCCAGACCGCCGCCCACCACGGTCACGTCGTGCCGGACCTGCTGTTCCCGCATGAAGCTCAGCCCTCCACCGGACGGTGCGTGATCGACGAGACCCGGCGCTCCGGCTGGTCGCCGAGGCCGAAGTAGACCCGCGGGGTGCCGTCCAGGACGACGCCGACGGCGCCGCGCGACCCGGTGACGGTCCGCTCGCGGCCGAGCACGTCGACCTCGCGCAGCCGCGCGCCGCGGAACGCGACGTCGGTCTTGGTGGGCCAGTCGTCCTCCCACGCCTCCGGGTGCGGGTAGTACGCCTCGGCGCCGTGCTCGGCGTTGAGGAAGTAGCCGTCCTTGCGGGTCCACAGGATCGACATCGGCCCGTCCGGCGTCTCGAACTGCAAGCCCTTGACCTCGGGGTCGTCGAACGACAGCCAGCGGACGAACTCCGCGCCCTCCAGCAGCCGGGTCGCGGTGGCGTACGCGAGCAGCGACGGCTTCGCGCTGGTGTCGCGGTTCATCAGCCCGAAGTGGTACTCCGGGTTGGTGGGGTTCGCCTTCTGCGGCTGGTGGATGATGCTGTCGTGTAGCTGGTACCAGTTGACGCCGTCGACCCCCTCTGACATGCACAGCGCGAGCGTGAGCAGGACGTTCTCGGCCGACTGGCGCATGGTGTCGTTCCACCAGTGGTTCGGCCGGGTGCACGAGTACGCCTCGGTCAGCCACAGCTCCTTGTCGCCACCGTACTCGTCGACGCGCCGGCGGGCCTCGCGCAGGCCGCCGAGGAAGTTCCAGTAGCTGCCGTTGCTGCCCTGCTCCCACTCGTCCGGCGTCGGCGCGTAGTCCGGGGTGAAGTTGCCGCGGCCGGGGTGGAACGCGAACACGTCGATGAGGTCCCAGCCGCCGTTGGCGTGGAAGTTGTCCAGCCAGTTGACGTCCATGCCGCCGAGGCCGGTGTTCATCACCTTGACGTCGGAGCCGACCTCGGCCAGCCGCTCGACCACCGGGCGCAGGCCGTCGCGGATGTACTCCTCGGTGAACTGGCCGGACATCCACGGCTGGTTGCGCTCGTTGTCGACCTCGAAGTAGTGCGCGCCGGCGTCGACGACGACGTCCACCAGCTCCGCCGCCCAGGCCTTGACCTCCTCCGGCGGCGCGTCGAACACGACGTCGCCGTGCTGGATGTTCGGCATGATGCCCATGGCCTCCAGCTCGGCCGGCGCGATGCCGGGCGCGCCGTTGTAGGCGATGCGCACCGACGCGACGCCGATCCGCTTCAGCAGCGCGGCGACGTCGTCCTTGCTCGGCTGCAGCAGCCACGGGTAGTTGGCGATGCCGACCTTGCCGCCCGCCTGGTACTGGTGCGGACGCAGCGACGCCAGCGTGGTGCGCGCGAACGCCTCGTCGTCGCCGGCGGCGACCCGCACCTCGACGAACACGATGCCCTGCTCCGGCGACGGGAACTCGACGGTGCGCTGGTCCACCCCGCCGGCGGACAGCCGCAGCGTCTGCTGCCCGCTGGCGACGACGACGCCGTCGAAGTCGCGGCCCCACCAGCTCAGCTCGACGTCGCGCGCGGCGGCTCCGCCGTTGACGGCCTGCGCGTGCACGGCCATCGCGTGGCCGGGGCCGTCCCACAGGTTGAACGGCTGGTCGGTCCAGATGTCGATGCCCAGCGGGCGGGCCTGGGCCAGCGCGTTCGCCGCGGCCGGGCGCAGGTCGCCGATCACGACGTCGACGTCGTGCACCAGCACGTCGCCCTCGTACTTCCCGGCGACGTGCACCCACTCGCCGGCGCTCCAGGCAGGGTTGCTGTCGGCGATGCGCAGGAACCCGGCGGTGTCGGGCCAGCTGCGCGCGTAGATGACGCCGTCGTTGGTCTCGAACGGCACGCCGCCGCCGCTGTCGCGGTTCCAGCGGGTCAGCGCCTTGGTGCTCTCCGGGCCGGCGTCGCCGACGGCCACCCGGTGGAACTGCGAGTTCAGGTACATCTGGTTGCCGCTGGTGGCCTCCCAGCGCACGTGCAGGCGGTGCGCGGTGACGTCGAACGTGCCGCGGACGGTGATGCCTACGCCGGTGCTGCCCATGCGGTAGTCGACCCGGATGGCCGGGCGCCCGTCCGGCAGCGTGATCGCGGACGGCGTGCCGCTGTAGGTGCGCTGCTGCCCGAGCACGGTGTCCTTGACCATGAAGTGCGCCAGCTTCAGCCGCTGCACGCCCGCGCCGTCGGCGACCGTCACCGCGCCGTCGGTCCCCGCGGTGACGACGATGCCGTCCGCGCCGATGGTGACGGGCTCGGCGGCGGCCGCCTGCGCGACCACCCCCGGCAGCAGCCCGGCGCCGACGGCCACCGATCCCGCGGCGCCGACGAACGTGCGCCGGGTCAGGTGGAGTTCTCCCATGTCAGGTCCTCTCAAACGGGGTACGTGGCGGTGGTGGTCAGATCGAGGCCGACGAAGATGCGCGGCGCGCCGTCGAGGGTGACGGCGACGCGGCTGCCGGCGGCGGTGTGCAGGGTCTCCTGGCCGATGCTGTTCAGCTCCCGGACGGTGGTGGTCGCGGCCGGGGTGGGCAGCGACACCGGCGTCTTCGTCGGCCACGGGTCCAGCCACGGCTCCGGCGTCCGGTAGTAGTCCGGGTTGGCGGGGTCGCGGCGGGCCGGGTCGTTGTTGAGGACGTAGCCGTCGTGGCGGGTCCACAGCACCGAGAACCGGCCGGTGGGGGTGTCGAACAGCAGGCCCTTGACCTCGGGGTCGGAGAACGTGACCCGGCCGAGGTAGTCGGCCTGGTCGAGGAAGCGGGCCGCGGTGGCGAAGGCCAGCAGCGACGGCTTCGGGCTGCGGTCGCGGACCAGCAGGCCGAAGTGGTACTCGATGTCAGCGGCGTTCGCCTCGCGCGGCTGCTGCTCGATGCCGTCGTCGAGGGTGTACCAGGTGACGCACCGGACGTCGTGCGCCCTGGCGAACATCAGCTGCAGCAGCACGTTCTCGGCGGCGTGCCGGTAGGTGTCGGTCCACCAGCGGTTCGGCAGCGTCGACGCGTACGCCTCGGTCAGCCACAGCTCCTTGCCGCCGTTGACCGTGCGCGCCTCGTGCGCCTTGCGCAGCGAGCCGATGAAGTTCCAGAACACCGGCTTGCGCTTGCCGCTGGGCTCCAGCCACGGCTCCGGCGGGGAGTAGTCGGCGACGTAGTTGCCGCGGCCCGGGTGGTACGCGAGCACGTCCACCTCGCTCCACCCGCCCGCCGCGCCGAACCCGTCCAGCCAGACCGAGTCCAGCCCGGCGAGACCGCAGGTCATCACCTTGAAGGTGGCGTCCGGCCGGGCCGCCATGGCGGCCCGCAGCGGACGCAGCCCGGCGTTGACGTACTCGGCCGGGGTGCGCTCGGTCTCGATGATGTTCAGCTCGTTGCCGCACTCGTAGTAGCGGGCGCCGGCGGTGACGCAGCGGGCGACCATGGCGTCGGCCCAGGCGCGCTGCTCAGTGGCGGTCTTGCCGTACGGGATGCCGCCGAGCTGGACGTTGTGCAGCAGGCCGTGGCGGTCGAGGTCGGCGGGCGCGATGCCGGGCGCGCCGTCGTAGGCGGTGCGGACCCACTTCATGCCGATCAGCTTCATCAGCGCGGCGGTCTCGTCCGGCCCCGGCCCGCTGAGCAGCCACGGGTAGTTCGAGACGCCGAACCTGCTGGCGGCGCCGTCCTGGTAGGTGTACGCCGACAGCACGGCGAGGTTGGTCCGCGAGAACGCCGTGACGGCCGGGTCGGCGTCGTCGGTGACCACGGCCTCGACGAACGCGATGTCGCGGCCGCCCAGCGTGACGTCGAACGACGGGTTCCACACCGTCCGCGGCGACACCGTCACGGGGCCGGCCGACCCGCTCTGCACCGCGCCGGACCAGGTGCGGGCGGTCCAGGCGAGGCGCACCTGCCGGGCCGTCGTCAGCGAGTTCACCACCTGGGCGTGCACCGTCTTCGCGCCGCCGGTCGGCCACACGTGGAACGGCTGGTCGGCCCACAGCTCGACGCCCAGCGGCGTGACGACGTCGCGGGCGATGACGCCGGCCGCGTGCGGGCGCATGAGGCCGGGCACCAGCACCGCCTCGGTGACGTAGCCGGTGCCGGACGCCACGCCCGGCGCGTGCATCCAGGTGGCGTCGCCGAAGCGCAGCGTGCTGTCGCGCAGCCGCAGCAGCAGCCGGTTGTCGGCGTACGTGCACGCGTAGCCGGCGCCGTGCGAGGTCTCGTACGGGATCCCGCCGCCGGTCTCGCGGTTCCACAGCGCGACCGGCCGGTAGGTCTCGGTGCCGTTCACCACCACCCGGCCGATGGCGAAGTCGTCCGGCGTCGCGGCGGGCCCGGACACCTCCCAGCGGATGCGCGCCTTGCGCAGTCCGGCGACGATCACCGCCTTCACCGTCACGTCCGGGTGCTGGGTGACGTACTCGATCTCGATCTCGGTCGCGCTGGGCTGGGTCACCCGCGACGCGCCGAACGTGCGGGCGCTGCCGGAGTACTTGAAGTGCGTGATCGTCAGCCGGTGCACGCCGCCGGCGTCGAGCACGCGGATCTGGCCGCTGGTCTCGTCGACGGCCAGCCGGACGGTGCCACCCGGGTCGGCGGCGGTGAGCTCCGCGGCATGTGCCGCTCCCGGCAGCGTCGTGGCCAGCAGGCCGGTGCCGCCGGCCGCGAGCGAGCCGCGGACGAAGGTACGTCTGGACAATTCGGGCATGGTGCGTCCCTCCTTCTTCGTCGAAGTGCGGAACGTGCGTCAGAGCACGGGCTGAATCAGCGCTGTCTGGCGGCGCCGCTAGCCCTTCACCCCCGTGAAACCGAGGCCGGCGACGATCTGGCGCTGGAAGGCCAGGAAGACGAGCACCGGCGGGACCAGCGCGAGCACCATCGCGGCGATCAGCTGGTCCTGTGGCGCCTGGCCGGCCAGCACCGTCAGCGCGACGGCGATCGGCTGCTTCTGCGGGTCGGCGATCGCGACCAGCGGCCAGATGAAGTCCTTCCACGAATGCATGACGGCGAGCAGGCTGATGACGGCGAGGATCGGCCGGCTCATCGGCAGCACGATGCTCCACAGCAGCCGCCAGGTGCCCGCGCCGTCGACCTTCGCCGCGTCGAACAGCTCCTTCGGCAGCGCGTCGAAGAACCCCTTCGCCAGCAGCACGTTGAACGCGTTGGCGCCGGCCGGCAACCAGATCGCCCAGTAGGAGTTGGCGATGTTGATGCCCAGGATCGGCAGGTCGATGATGGTGAGGAACAGGCTGACCATCGACACCGTGTACGGCACGAACATCGTGGCCAGGATCGCGCCGTACACGTACGGGCCGATCCTCGGCCGCAGCACCGACAGCGCGAACCCCGCCGTCGCCGCCACGAACAGCTGCACGGCCCACGAGCCGAGCACGATCCAGAAGCTGTTCAGCACGTACCGGCCGACCTCGAGGTCGTCCCACGCCAGCGAGAAGTTGGCCCAGCGCGCGTCGGCCGGCCACAGCGCGAGCGGGTTCGTCACCAGTTCGGTCGGCGACGAGACCGCACCCTTGGCCGCCCAGTACAGCGGCCCGAGCCCGATCAGCACCAGGGCGATCAGGGTGAGGCCGTGGACGGTGAACAGCGCGCGGCGGGTGCCCGGCCGGCGCCGGCTGGTCTCGGAGACGAATCCGCTCATGACTTGCTCCAGCTCCGGGTGGCCCGCAGGTACACCGCCGACATCAGGGCGAGCGCGAGGGCGAGCAGGAAGGCCAGCGCCGCGGCCTGCCCGTAGTTGCCCTGCTGGAACCCGTAGCGGAAGATCAGCAGGAGGACGGTGGTCGTGGAGTTCTGCGGCCCGCCGCCGGTGAACACGTACGGCTCGGTGAACACCTGCACGGTGTTGATCAGCTGCCACAGCAGCAGCAGCGCGATCACCGTGCGCAGCTGCGGCAGCATGACGTGCCAGATGCGCTGCCACAGGTTGGCGCCGTCGATCTCGGCCGCCTCGTACAGCTCCTGCGGGATGCCCACCATCGCGGCCAGGTAGATGAGGACGGTGCCGCCCATGCCGGCCCAGGTCGACTCCAGCACCAGGCTGAGCATCGCGGTGTCCGGCGACTCCAGCCACGGGTACGGACCCAGCCCGACCTTGCCGAGCAGTTCGTTGAACAGGCCGGCGCCCGGATCGTAGAACCACTTCCACAGCAGCACCGACACCACCGGCGGGATCACCACCGGCAGGTAGACGAGGAACCGGTACACCCCGCCGAGCCGGCGCACCGTCGACAGCACCGACGCCAGGATCAGCGGCGCCGGGAACCCGATCAGCACACCCAGCCCGACGAACAGCAGCGTGTTCTGCACCGCCGTGCCCAGCAGCGGGTCGGCGAACAGCGCCTGGAAGTTGTCCAGGCCGACCCACTCGCTGCTGCCCATCAGGTCGGTCCGCTGGAAGCTGATGATCAGCCCGCGGACGATCGGCCACCACGCGAACAGGCCGAAGATCGCGATCGCGGGGAGCAGGAACAGCAGCCCGGTGAGCTCCCTGCGCCCGCCGGCCCGCCACCGGCGGGAGCGGGCGGCCCGGACCTGCCGGTCCGCCTGCTCCTCGTCCGGACGGGTGACCGTCGCCGTCGTCACTGTCGATGTCCTCCGGCTACTACTGGGCGGCTTCGAGCTGCCGGTTGGCCTCGTCCTCGGCCGCGGCGAGCAGCGCGTCGACGTCGGCGTCGGGGTCGGTCAGCACGGCCTGCACGACCGGGTCGAGCACCTGGTAGAGCCCCTGCGCGTTGAGCGGCGGCTCCGGCTTGAGCTCGAGCTCCGGCGTGCCGGTGAGGTACGGCTGGAAGTTCTCCAGCTCGACGTTGACGAACGGCGCGACCGCCTCGTTGATCAGCTGCTGCTGCGCGTCGTCGAACATCGGCAGCACCGGGACGCCGACCGCGGCGGCCGGGTCCTGCGCCAGCGCCTCGGCCTCGGCGGCCGCGGTCTCCGGGTCGTACTGCGGCTCGGCGTAGTAGAAGACCATCCACTCGACGGCGGCCGCGGCGCGGTCCTCCGGCACCGACGCCGGCACCATGAAGATCTCGCCGCCGCTCATGGTGGCGTCGCCGCCGGCCTGCGGCATCGACGTGACGCCGTAGTTCGCGGTGTCCTCCATGCCGAAGTTCTGCTTCGCCAGCCGGTAGGTGCCCGGCGTGCCCATGAACATGCCGACCTGCCCGGCCGCGAACTGGCGGATGACGTCGTCCTGGTTGAGCAGCTGCGTCTCGCCCATCGACTGGTCGGTCCAGCGCATCTCGCGCAGCAGGCCGAGCGAGTCGCGGACGGCGTCGTTCTGGAAGTCCGCGACGTAGGTGTCGCCGTCGGCCTTCTCCAGCTCACCGCCGTGCGCGTACGCCATCATCGTCAGCTGCCAGCCGCCCTGGCCGTCCTTGGACTCGTGCACGAAGCCGGCCACGCCGGTGGCGGCGCTGATCGCCTGCGCGGCGGTGCGGACGTCGTCCCAGGTCGCCGGCGGGGTGTCGGGGTCGAGGCCGGCCTGCTCGAACAGCGCCCGGTTGTAGACCAGGCCCAGCGCGAACGGCGAGCGCGGGATGCCGTAGACGTCGCCCTCGGCGTCGGAGATGGGCTCCAGCACCTGCGGGTTGATCTCCTCGGCGTGCTCCCACTCGTCGAGGTACTGCGTGATCGGCTGCACCTGGCCGCGCTGGATCAGGCCCTGCGGCTCGGTCAGCGGCACCCGGATGACGTCCTCGACGCCACCGCCGGCCAGCAGCGCGGAGAACGTCTGCGGGTCGTACTCGTTGGTCGACGCCTCGATCTCGATGTCGGGGTTCTGCTCCTCGAACTCGGCGATCTTCGCGTTGAACTGGTCCTGCCCGGCCTGGTCGGTGCCCGGCGGCAGACCCTGGACGCGGATGGTGACGGTGCCGCCGTCGCCGCCGCTCCCGCCGGCGTTGTCGTCACCTCCACATGCGGCGAGCAGGGCGATGCCGCTCAGCAGCAGCGCGCCGAGGCGAAGTGGGCGTGGTGTGGCCATGGATGTCATGTGCGCTCCCAAGGACTTCCTCGTACCTGGAGAAGGGGTGTGCCGGCGGTGCGCCGGCGGATTACTGCTGCGGATCGCGCCGGACCGGCCCGGTCGTGCCGCGCGGGATCAGCCGCGACCCGACCTGGACCACCGGCGTGGCGGGCGGGCGCTCGTGCACCAGCCCGATGAGCAGGTCGACCGCCCGGCTGGCGATCTCGTCCGGGTCGATGCGGATGGTCGTCAGCGACGGTGTGGACACCGACGCCAGCAGCGTGTCGTCGATGCCGACCACGCTGACGTCGCCCGGCACCGAGGCGCCGAGCGCGGCGAGCTGGTGCAGCACGCCCATCGCGACGAGGTCGTTGTGCGCCAGCACCGCGGTCGCCTGGTGGGCGAGGACGAGCGGCGCGGCGTGCACCCCGGTCTCGAACCGGGGCTCGTACGGGCCGATCTCGATCAGCGACAGGCCGTGCGCGTCGAACGCGGCCCGGATCGACTTCGACCGCGACTGGTCCGGCCGGTTGCCGTTGCCGTCGACGAAGACGCACCGCTGGTGGCCGTACGCCTTGAGGTGCTCGGCCGCCTGCGCCATGCCGTCGGTGAGCGAGACGTGCACCTCGCTGACCCCCGGCACCTGGCGGTTGACCAGCACGACGGGCATCCGCTCGGCCAGCTCGGCGAGGCGGTGCTCCGGCAGCATCGACGCCCAGAGGACCAGGCCGTCGACCTTCTTCGACACCGCGGCGATGGTCTCGAGCTCGTCGGCCTCGCGCTCGTCGCTGTCGGCCACCAGCAGGGTGTAGCCCAACCGCTTGGCCCGCTCCTGCATCGCCTTGAAGATCGGCGGGAAGAACGGGTTGGTGATGTCCGGGATCAGCAGCCCCAGCGACTCCGTGCGGCCCTCGCGCAGCGACCGCGCCGCCTGGTTGGGCGTGTAGCCGAGCTTCTCGGCGGCGGCCACGACCCGCTGCCGGGTGGCGGCGTTGACGAGGTCCGGCGTGTTGAGCGCGCGGGACACCGTCGAGACGGAGACACCGGCGGCCTTGGCGACCGAGCCGATCGTGACGGCCATGTGGCTCCTCCTCGACGCTGGGTGGACTGGTAACGCGGCGGCAGCATTGCAAACGTTTCTGATGTGTGTCAAGAGGTGTCTATGCAGTGAACTGACGCATAGGGTACGGTGCTGACCGCCGCGATGAGTGATTTGCGGGATCGTTTTCACTGCGAAGGGACGCCGAAGCCCATGAAGATCACCGGGTGCGAAGTGCTCACCCTCCCCGACCACGGCGACAGCATGATGCTGGTCGCGGTCGACACCGACGAGGGCATCCACGGCCTGGGCGAGGTCGGCATCCGGACCCGGCAGCGCGCGGTCGCCGGCGGCATCGAGCACCTGGCCGAGCTGATCGTCGGCGAGGACCCCACCCGCATCGAGCACCTGTGGCAGGTCATGTTCCGGCGCGGGTTCTTCCCGTCCGACCGGTTCCTCTCCGCCGCGATCGCCGCCATCGACGTCGCCCTCTGGGACATCCGCGGCAAGGCGCTGGGCGTGCCGGTGTACGACCTGCTCGGCGGCCAGGTCCGCGACGCGGTGCCGTGCTACGTCCACGTCGGCGACCAGTACCGCGAGCTGCCGGCGTTCCTGGACCGCTGCCGGCAGCTGGTCGAGGACGGCTGGCGGCACCTGCGCTTCGCCGCGCCGCACGACGACGGCGTGCTGGACCAGCGGGCCAGCATGCGCGCCTCGATCGCGATGATGCACGCGGCCCGCGAGGCGCTCGGCGACGAGATCGAGCTGATCCTGGACGTGCACACCCGGCTGGACCCGCCGGAGGCGGTCACGCTGTGCCGCGAGATCGAGGCGGCCCGGCCGTACTTCGTCGAGGACCCGCTGCGGTCGGAGTCGCTGGACAGCTACGAGATGCTGCGGCTGCGCACCGGCGTGCCGCTGGCCACCGGCGAGGTGTACGGCTCGAAGTGGGAGTTCCAGCGGCTGATCGAGCGCGACCTCATCGACTACGCGCGCGTCGACGTCGCGGTGGCGGCCGGGCTGACCGAGGCGAAGAAGATCGCCGCGCTGGCCGAGACCCACTACGTCAAGCTGGCCACCCACAACCCGCTCGGCCCCGTCACGGCGGCGGCGTCGCTGCACCTCAACCTGGCCTGCCCGAACGTCGGCGTCCAGGAGCACCAGGTGGCGCCGGAGCCGGCGACGGCCGCGCTGTTCACCGCCCGGCCGACGGTGCGCCCGGGCTGGGTGGAGCGCAGCGAGCTGCCCGGCCTCGGCGTCGACATCGACCGCGAGGCCGCCCGCAAGCTGCGGGCGACACCGGCCGAGCGGCCGCACCTGCGCACCCCGGACGGCGCGTACACGAACTGGTGACGCGGCCGGCCCCGGCCGGCCCCGGCGATGGCTGGCGGTTCACTGGCGCTCTGGCACCAGCAAACCGCCGACCATCATGCCGGGAGTGCGAGGCCTAGCGCAGGACCTCGCGGGCCTGCTCGGCGGCCCGGGCGATGCTCTCGCTGACGAAGTCGATGAAGCGGGCGATGTTCTCGAGCCGGACGGCGGCCGGGGTGCCGCGGCCGAGCACCCCGACGCCCTGGCGGGCGGTCTCGGCCAGCTGGGCGTTGGACCGGGCGGTGGCGAGCATGGACTGGTACCAGACGTCGTTGTCGGCGGCGTAGCGCTCGCGCCGGCCGTCGTCGCGCCGGCGGACGACGAGGCCCTGGCGGTCGAGGAAGGTGACGGCCTTCGAGACCGACGCCGGGCTGACCCCCAGCCGCTGCGCCAGCTCGGCCGCGGTGAGGCTGCCGGCGTCTGTGGTGAGCAGGGCGGTGAGTACCTGGGCCGCGATGCGCGGCAGCCCGGACTGCATGAGCAGCGCGGCGAACGCCTCTTCGTACGCGCGGACGGCCTCGGCGTCGCGGCCGCGCACAGGCGGCGCCGCCGGTGGCGCGGGCGACGGAGCCGGTGTGCGCCGGTGGGCGCGGCGCTCGGTGGCGCGGCGGGCGGCATCGGCGCGGTAGCCGGTGGGCCCGCCGTTGCGCATGACCTCGCGGGTGACGGTGGACGTGGGGCGCCCGATGCGCCGGGCGATCTCGGCGTACGCGAGATCGTCGGCCAGCCCCAGCGCGATCTGCTGGCGTTCCCGCTGGGTGAGCCTGCCTCCCGGCATCGCGACCTCCTCGGTGCGTCGGTGCCGTCAGCATAGCGTTCACTCCACGTCATTGCAACGGCTCTCGTTGCGTTAGATTCCTACCACTGCAACGATTCCAAGCGCTCTACCTGTATTAACGTTGATTCCATGCCACGAGTGCGTTGCCAGATTCGTGAACGCAACGTAGCGTTTCTCGTATCAGAAACATACGAGAGCACAGGAGCTGAGACCGATGCACACGTTCGACACCCCCGCCCCGATCACCGCCGTCCTCGACATCCCTGCGGGCCGCCTCCAGGTCATCGCCGCCGACCGCGCCGACACCACGGTCGAGGTCCGGCCGATGGACGCGGCGAAGAACCGCGACGTCAAGCTGGCCGAGCAGACCACCGTCGGCTACGACGACGGCGTGCTGCGGGTCGAGGCGCCCGTGAAGCGCCAGATCCTCGGCAGCTCCGGCTCCGTCGAGGTGACGGTGCAGCTGCCCGCCGGCTCCCGGGTCGAGGCGAAGGCGGCCGCGGCCGACTTCCGCGGCGTCGGCCGGCTCGGCGACGTCACGTTCGACGGCGCCGCCGGCGACGTCAAGCTCGACGAGGCCGCCACCGTCCGCCTCACCGTCCAGGCCGGCGACATCGCCGTCGGGCACCTGACCGGTTCCGCCGAGATCGGCACCGCCAAGGGCGACATCGCCGTCGCCGAGGCCGCGCAGGGCACCGTCGTGCTCACCACCAAGGTCGGCGACCTGTCGATCGGCGCCGCCCCCGGCGTCTCCGCCACGCTCGACGCCGGCACCACCGTCGGGCGCATCGAGAACTCGCTGAAGAACGACGGCGAGCCGGGCCTGGCCATCCGGGCCACCACGATCACCGGCGACATCACCGCACACAGCCTCTGATCCGAGGCGTCCGCTAGTCGATGGCGGTCAGCACCGAGGCGACGTTGAACCAGACGCACGCACCGATGACCAGCGCGAACGTGAACAGCCAGACGCCGCCGGGGACGGCGGTCCGGCGGCCCATGAGGTAGGCGTCGGACTGCTGTACCCCGCGGCCGCTGGTGTGCGCCCGGACGACCGCCCACAGGCCGCGCACCGCGCCCACCGTCAGCAGCCAGGCGAACGCGTACACCACCACCGTGCACAGCCACGCCGACCCGTACCAGCCCACCAGCCCGAACCCGATCCCCGTCGTGAGCACGACGGCGACCGTCAGCCAGCTGCGCGACAGCAGGAACACCAGCGCGAGGCAGACCACCAGCACCCCGAGCGCCAGCCGCGCCCACCCGTGCGTGGCCGACCACACCAGCGCCCACCCGACGACGGCCGGCGCCGGGTAGCCCCACCACATCGTCCAGAGCGTGCCGGGCGTGCTGTGCGACCAGAAGTTCGTCGCGCCGGAGAGGTCGCCGCGCACCGTCACGCCGCGCAGCCGGAACCCGGCCGTCAGCGCCGCCACGACGTGGCCCAGCTCGTGCACGATGGTGACCGGGTACCCGGCCAGCCGCCAGGCCGGCCCGTACACCGCCAGCACGACGCCGGCCAGCGCGAACCCCAGCACGACCGACGGCGGCATGGTCGCCAGCGTCTCGTCGACCCGGACGTCCGCGAACCAGCCACGCACACCGTCGGTCGCCTCCGCCATCACCGCCCGACCCTAACCCGTCCCCTCCCAGAGATCGTCGAAGCCGTGGCAGAGCTGCGGCCGGAACGCCAGCAGCGCCGGCCGCAGCTGGTGCGCCGGCAGCCGCACCGGCGACCCGTCGCCGGGCCACGCGTCCCGGCCGCGCGGTTCGAGGTCGTGCCGGTAGGTCAGCCGCAGCCGGGTCGCCGGGTACCGGACCAGCCGGCCGGTGCCGACGGCGTCCGGCCCGGCGTGCTCGGACGCCGCCGCGTCGGCGCCGACGCCGGGCAGCGGCACCGGCAGCGGCGGGTTCTCGTGCAGGTAGAGGTCGACGACGCGGCGGCGACCGGTCCGAGAGGGGACGGCGTCGAAGGCGCGCCGCGTGACGACGGCCTGCACCCAGTCCCAGCCGACGGTGCTGCGCTCCAGCGCCCGCGGCCGCCACCGCCGCTTGCGGACGATCTGCAGCCCTTCCGCCGACACCAGGATGCCGACGCCGGCCGTGGCCCGCGGCAGCAGCCACAGCGTGACCGGCAGCGTCAGGCAGCAGAACAGCACCGGCACCAGCAGCACCAGCGCGATCAGCCCGGCCGCGACCGTCGGCAGGCCGAACGGGTCGGTCATCAGGACGACGCCACCCACCAGGACGGCGACCTGCGCCAGGATCGCCAGCAGCAGCCGCGGCCACGGCTCGCCGTGGTCCAGCCAGACCGGTCCGGCCGGGCGCGGCACCTCCGGCGGCTCCGGCGTCCCCGGCGTCCCCGGTCCGGCGGCGCCGGACGGCAGCGCGACGGGACGCGGCCCGGCGGCCTGCGGCGGCGTGAACCACTGGTCCACGCCGGTGCCCGCGTAGAACAGGTCCGGCCGCCACGCCGCCACCGCCTCGGCGACGTCGCGGGAGACCGGCTCGCCCAGCCGCAGCCGCGGCGCCGGGATCCGGACGCCCTCGATCAGAGTGTCGGCCTCGACGGCGACCTCGGCCGCGGCGAACGCCGGCAGACCGGGCACGTCGCGGGTGAGGTACAGCTCGAGCAGCTCGCCGGGGCCGGGCGCGTTGACGACCTGCACGTCGTCCCAGCCGACGCGGGCCCGGCCGCCCCGGTGCCACCACTTCGGGTGCTCGACGACGTCCATCCCCTCGGCGCCGACCACCAGTTCCCGCCGGTTCGTCGCGCCCGGCAGCCGGAGCACCGTCCGCGCCGTCAGCACCACCAGCGCCAGCCCGGACACCGCCGCGGCGATCGTCAGCGGCCGGGCACCGGAGTCCCACAGCTCGCCGGGGTCCCACCCGGTCAGCGCGCCCAGCGGCACGGCCAGCAGGAGGCAGACCAGCGCCAGCAGCACCAGCCGTCCTGCCCGCAGGGCGACGCCGGGCGCCGCGACCGGCACGGTGCGGGCCTCCTGCACCTGTTCTCCTAGGGCTCGATCGGGCGCACCCGGTCGTGGTAGCGCTCCAGGATCCTACGGTTGTGCTCGTCGCCCGCCGCCAGGTTGGCCGAGATGTAGACCGGCGGTTCCTCACCGCGCTCCAGCAGCTCCCGGCAGACCAGCTCGGTGAGGATCTGCGCGGCCAGCACCCCGGTCAGCGACGACACCGCGCCGATCCGCACGCCGGGCGCCAGCTCGATCGCCGCGTCGCCCTCCGGCGCGCCGTTGTCGATGACGACGTCGGCGAGGTCGGCCAGGCGCGGGCCGTCCGCGCTCCGGGCCGCCGCCGACCGGGTGTGCGCCAGCGACGTGATCGCGATCAGGCCGTGCCCGCGCTCGCGCGCCAGCTGGGCCATCTCGACGACCGCCGCGTTGAGGCCGGAGTTCGACACGATGAGGAACACGTCCTCCGGGCGCGGGCGGGCCAGCGCATAGACGCGTCCGGCCAGGCCGGACTCGCGCTCGTACGTCGGGTCGAGGATCGCTGCGGGATCCTCGCCCCCGAACATCACCAGGTCCTTCACGGCGAGCATGCCGACGGGGACCAGCCCGCCCGCGCGACCGGCCAGCTCCAGCGTCACGATGCGCGAGTGCCCGGTCCCGAACGCCTGCAGCACGCCGCCGGCCGCGACCGAGCCGGCCACCATGGCCGCGGCCTCCCGCAGGGCCGGCAACTGCGTCTCGACGACGTGCTCGACCAGTCCGGCGGCCCGGGCGGCGTACTCGGATGCGATCACGTGCTCTCCTCCGCTGCTGCGACGATCCGCGCCACCTGGACGGCGACGTCGGCGACCCGCTCGCCGCTGCCCGGCCGGACCGGGCTGACGAGCGTCTCGTACGTGGGTGGCGTGCTGCGGCTGGGCAGGTAGCCGAGGTAGCCGTTGGCGTAGCCGACGACGATGACGCGGGGGCCGGCGGCCGCGCGGATCGCCTCGCCCAGCTCGAGGAACAGCTCGCCGGGGATCGCCACCAGCGTCACGCCGCCGAGCCGGACCGCCTGCACGTCGACGTCGTACGGCTCGCCGCGGTCCGCGAGCTCGCCAGCGATGCGCCGGCCCTGCTCGAACACCTGCCGGGTGCGCGCGTCGGCGGCGCCGGCGGCGGTGGCCCGGGTCGCGGCGGCCACCTCGGCCGCGGTCTTCGGCTCCAGCCGGACCCGCCGCGACACCGGCAGGCGGACGGTGTCAGCGCCGGGCTCGCGCGACGGCGTCAGCGGCAGCGCGGCGGCGACCAGCGACGCCAGCCGGGCCAGCTCGGCCGGGCTGCGGCCGCGGCGGGTGTGCCGGGTGCTGATGTCGCCGGCGGCGCCGGTGGCGGCGACCGCCCAGCGGCCGGGTGCCTCGAGCGCACGGCGGATCGCGCCGTTGAGGTCCGCGGAGACGTCGCTGTTGCCGGCCGGCAGCACCGTCGGGTGCACCGGCGAGACCGTGACGACGCCGGTGACGCCCGCCTCGGTCGACACGACGAGCGCGTCGACCGGCACGTCCAGCCGTTCGGCGGCGCCGGCGATCCGGCGCCCGGCCAGGCCCGCGACCTCCGTCCGGACGCGGGTCAGCGCCGCGTCACGCTCGTCGACGACGGCCGCCGTCGCCGCGCTGACCGCGGCCGCGACCAGCCGCCGCCCGACGTCCGGCGGGGTCGGGCTGCCGCCCGGCGTGCAGCCCGTCTCCGGGCTCGCGTGCGTGTGCGTGGCCGCGACCCAGCAGTCGTCGATCCGCAGCTCCCGCAGGGCGTCGCGCACCTGCCCGGCGACGTCGGCGTTCACGCAGACGAGGTCGGCCACGACCAGCGCGAACCGGCGCCCGCCGGCCGCGAACGTCACGACGTGCACCTCCAGCGGGTCCAGCACGCCGCCGGCCCCCTGCGCCCGGTCGGCGTAGCCGCCCATCGGCTCTCCCGGCCTGACCTCGAACAACTGCTCGCCGTGCCCGATCCTCACCCGCGCTCCCCCACCCGTGCTCCCAGCCACGCCCGGTCGGCGTAGCCGCGCAGCAACTCACTCGGCTCGCCCGGCCTGACCTCGAACAACTGCTCGCCGCGCCCGATCCTCACCCGCGCTCCCCCACCCGTGCTCGCAGCCACGCCCGGTCGGCGTAGCCGCGCAGCAACTCACTCGGCTCGCCCGGCCTGACCTCGAACAACTGCTCGCCGTGCCCGATCCTCACCCGTGCTCCCCCACCTGTTCCCGTAGCCGTGCCAGCAAGCGCGTGTACGGCGCCGCGCCGCGCAGCAGCGTCAGGCCGCCGTCCAGCGACGACCCGGCCGGTTCGGCCGGTTCCAGCCCGTGCTCGCGCAGCCCGTCGCCGAGCCGTCCCAGCAGCGGCCCGCCCGCGTCGAGCAGCCGGCCGGACCACGACACCCGCGGTCCGGCGTCCGGCTGACGCCGCGCGGCCGACACCGCCAGCGCGACGAGGTCGTCGACCGCCGCCGCGCAGATCGCCCGCGCGACGTCGTCCTGCCCGGCCGCCTCGACGACCACCGGCGCGAACCCGGCGATCCGCGGCACCAGCTCCGGGTCGCGGTAGAACCGCTGCAGTGCGGCGAGGCCGGAGCCGCCGACGGCGTCCGGGAACCGCTCCGTCAGCACGGTGTCCGGGCCGACGCCGTCCAGCGCCGCGGTGGCCGCGCGCAGCCCGGCCAGCCCGATGGCGTAGCCGCTGCCGCGGTCGCCGAGCGCCGGGCCCCAGCCCTCGACCGTCGTGTACTCCCCGCCGGCACCCATGGCCAGCACATTCGTGCCGGTGCCGAGGCACAGCACCGTGCCGGGACCGGCCAGCGCGCCGGCGTGCGCGAGGTGCACGTCCACGGTCACCAGCGCCGGGCCGCCCAGCTCCGCGCCGATGCGCCGGGCCAGCTCGCGCCGCGCGCCTGGCTCGCCGGGCAGCGCCGTCAGCCCGGCGATGACGCCGGCCACGCGGCCCGGCAGCTCGATCGCGGCGGCCGCCGCCCGCACCGCCGCGACCGTCCGCTCGACGCCGTCCTCCCCCGGCCGGTAGCTCATGCCCGGACCGGTGCCGACCTGCCGGCGCTCGCCCGTCACCGCCAGCAGCCGCAGCGCCGACTTGCCGCCGTCGATGCTGATGAAGGTGTCCGTCACCGCGACATCCCCGCCGTCAGCCCGCTGATGATGTGCTTCGTCGCGAACGCGAACACGATGGCCAGCGGCACCAGCGCGATGACCAGCCCGGCGAACAGCGTCGCGCGGTCGGCCGCGAACTCGCCGAAGAACCGGGTCAGCCCGACCGGCACGGTGTACTTGTCGTCGCTGCGCATCAGCACCAGCGGGTAGAAGAAATCGTTCCACGTCGGAGCGAATTGGAATACCGTCACGACGGCCAGCGCCGGGCGCATGAGCGGCAGCACGACGGAGACGAACATCCGCCCCTCGTGGGCGCCGTCGAGCTTGGCCGCCTCCTCCAGCTCCGTCGGGAGACCCCGCATGAAGCCCATGATGACGAAGATCGAGAACGGGATGCCGCTGGCCGCGTAGAGCAGCACCAGCCCGAGGCGGCTGTCGATCAGCCCCAACGACTGGTACATGTAGAAGACCGGCAGCAGCCCCAGCTTCGCCGGGATCATCAGCCCGCTGATGAACAGCGCGGCCAGCAGCGCCCGGCCGCGGAACCGCCAGCGCGACAACGCGTACGCGGCCATCGCCGACACCGCCACGCACAGCGTCACCGACGCCACCGTCACGACCACCGAGTTCATGAAATACGTGCCCAGCGACGCCGTCTCCCACGCCCGCTGGTAGTTGTCCAGGCCTAGCGACGTCGGCAGGCCGACCGGCTGGCGCAGGATGTCGGCGTTGTCGCGGAACGAGCCGATCAGCACCAGCACCAGCGGGCCGAACGCGAGCGCGGCGTAGAGCCACAGCAGCAACTGCACGCCGGCCCGGCGCAGGCCGGTGCCGGAGCGCGTCGCCGCCGGACCCGTCGAGGCCGGCGACGGGCGCATGCGCCGCTGCGGAGTCAGGGTCGACGTCACGAGGCCACCTCCCGGCGTCGCAGGAACCGCTCGAGCACGATCGCGACGCCGAAGATCAGCACGAAGATCATCATGGCCAGCGCCGACGACTCCCCGATCGCGTTGGTGCCGCCCTCGAACGCGGTGCGGTAGTAGAGCAGCCCGAGCACGTCCATGGCGCCGCCGGGGCCGCCGTCGGACCCGCCGAGCGCGTAGACCAGGTCGAAGATGTTGAAGCAGCCGATGAACGTGAGCACGGTGATGACGCCGACCGCCGGCATCAGCAGCGGGAAGCGCACGCTCCAGAACGCCCGCACCGACGACGCGCCGTCCAGCGCCGCCGCCTCCTCCAGCTCCCGCGGGATGCCGCCCAGCGCGGCGAGGAAGATCAGCATCGGCCCGCCGATCCACTGCCACGCGTTGACGAGGATCAGCACCGGAAGCGCGGTGTCCGGGTCGCCCAGCCACGGCCGCGCCCACGAGTCCAGCCCGACCGACTGCAGCACGTAGTTGACCGGCCCGAACGACGGGCTCAGCAGCAGCGACCACAGGTAGCCGACGATCAGCGGGCTGATCAGGTACGGCAGCGAGAACACCGTCTGGAAGAACCGCTTGCACCGCGGGTTGCGGTAGAGCAGCAGCGCGAGACCGAGGCCGACGGTGTTCTGGATCGCCATCGTGCCCACGAAGAACAGCACGTTGTGCCAGAGCGCGACCGGGATCTCGTCGCCGAGCGGGTACCGGGTCAGCACCTCCTGGTAGTTGCCCAGGCCCGCGAACCCGGCCCGCTGCGTGCCCTCCCAGTGGAAGAACCCGTAGTAGAACGCCGTCACCAGCGGCACGACGATGAGCAGGCCGTACAGCAGCAGCGCCGGCAGCGTGAACCCGGCGATCCAGCCCAGGCCGGTGCGGCCGGCGCGATACCGCGCCGGCCGCCGCGGCCCGGACGTCACGACTGCGGTTCGAACCACTGGCCGACGCCCTGCTGGATGTGACCGGCGGCCTCCTCGGCGGTGGCCCCGCCGAGGACGAAGTCGGACAGCGCCTCGGAGGCGAGGTCCCACGCCGTCGGCTGGTCGCTGGAGAAGTACGCGTACGTGACGTACGGGCTCGGGTTGGCCAGGTGCGCCTCCAGCGCCTCGGCCAGCAGCTCGTCGGCCGGCTCGACGCCGGGCACCGCGCTGATCTGGCGCAGCTCGTCGGTGAACGCCTGGCCGAACTCCTCCGACGCCATCCAGCGGACGAGGTCGAGGGCGGCCTCCTGGTCCGGCGACGCCGCCGAGACGCCGAACGAGCCGTCGACGTAGCCGGGCACCAGCGTCTCCTGGACGGCGGCGCCGGGCGGCGGCGGCACGTTGAAGATCCCGAGCTCGAGGTCGGGGTTGGCCTGCGCGAACACGGCCAGCTCCCAGATGCCGCCGGGGAACATCGCCGCCTGGCCGGAGGTGAACAGCGCCTGCGCGTCGGCGTACGTCACGCCCTGGAACTGCGGCGCCCAGAACTCGCTGGTGCCCTGCCAGGTCGTCATCGAATCGACCCACGGCTGACCGGTGAAATCGGTTTGACCGGTGAGCATCTGGTCGAGGTAGTCGTAGCCGCCGTACGTGCTGGCGCCGAAGATCTCGTGCTGGATCGGCAGCATCCAGGTGTCCGCGATGGTGGCCGCCAGCGGCGTGACCCCGGCGGTCTGCAGGGCGGTGAACGCCGCGATCATGTCGTCCCACGTCTGCGGCGGCGTGAGGCCGTGCTCGTCGAACAGCGCCTTGTTGTAGATGACGTGCAGCGTCTGCAGCGCGAACGGCACCCCGTACACCTGGCCGTCGGCGACGCCGCGGGCGCCGTCCATCACCTCCTCCGGGAAGTCGGCCAGCGCCTCGACCTCGTCGTCCAGCGGGACCAGGCTCTCGGACGCGACCAGCGGCTGGAGCAGCCCGTACGACCGCAACTGGGCGACGTCCGGCCCGCTGGCGTCGCCCAGGCCGGTGCGCAGGATGGTGTCGTACTCGTCGGCCTTGTAGGGGACGTACTCGACGGTCACGCCCGGGTTGGCGTCCTCGTAGAGCTGGAAGATCTTGTCGTAGGCGGCGACGTCCTCCTGCCGCCAGCCCCAGACCTCCAGCGTGACCTCGTCGCCGTCGCCGCTGGTGCCGGAGTCGCCCTCCGAGGCGCTGGGACTGCATGCCACGAGGCCGAGCGTCAGCGTGCCGAGGAGGGCGAGCGCGCCGCTTCGTCTGCCGATCATGTGGGACTCCTGGTCGGATGGTGGACTGGTGAGACGGAGACCGTAATACCGGTCTATACCGCTGTCAATCCCCGGCGCGTCTACCTGCACTGTCCGGGGCGGTACGTAGGATGGCGTCAATCTGGCGAGCAAGGGAGCCGCACCGTGCCAAGGCCGCGACACGAGCCGACCGACGTCGCGCCGGACGTGTTCACGACCGGAGACCGCGCGAAGGGCGCGCACATCAAGGACGTGCTCGAATCGCTGGTCCAGCGGTCGCGCGACGGTGCGCTGCTGCCGTCCGAGCGGGTGCTGGCCGAGCGGTTCGGGGTGGCGCGCATGACCGTCCGGGGCGCCGTCAACGAGCTGGAGTCGCGCGGGCTGGTGCGGCGGGTGTCCGGGCGGGGGACGTTCGTGCAGCGGCCGACGCTCACCCACTCGGAGATCTTCCGGTCGTTCAGCCAGGACATGCGCAACCGCGGCATGACGCCGGGCTCGCGCAGCTACCGGGCCCGCACCCGCCCGGCGACCCGTGACATCGCCGAGCGCCTGGGCGTCGAGACCGGCGCGCCGGTGCACTCCATCGAGCGCATCCGCACCGCCGACGGCACGCCGATGGCGCTGGAGCGGACCAACCTGTCGGCCGCGCGGTTCGCCGGCCTGCTCGACGTCATGAACCGCGACGAGTCGTTGTACGACGTGCTCGCCAGGGTGTTCAGCGTGCGGCTGGAGTCGGCCGAGCAGACGGTGTCGATCGCGCGGCTCAGCCCGGCCGAGGCCAAGCGGCTCGAGGTCCCCGGCTACGACCCGGCGTTCCTCATCGAGCGCCGGTCGGTCGACAACATGGGCAACGTGGTCGAGTTCGGCCGCTCCCTCTACCGCGGCGACCGGTACGCCATCCAGATGCACGTCAGCCGCCCCGCCGGCGGCTGAGCGCACCCGCCACTCCACCATGATCATCAACCTTTTGGGCTGCTATGGCGACCGAAAAGGTGGACAGTGACGGCCATCCCCGGGCGGCTCACACCACGGCCGCAGCCCACTCCGCCGCAGCGGCGCACGTCGGCATCGCCCCATCACAGCCGCCGCCACGACACGGCCACCGGTCCCGCGAGCCACGACCGAGATCCACTCCGCCGCCGCAGCCGCGGCCGAGGTCCACTCCGCCGCCGCGTCCGCGGACGTTGTCAGTACGCGCCCGTAGAGTAGGTGGCCCACCCGGCCGGGAGGGGTGGGCCACGGCCACAGCGGCGCACGTCGGCATCGCCCCATCACAGCCGCCGCCACGACACGGTCACCACACGGCCGCCATACCGCGGCCACACCCCGGCCACACCGCGGCCGCGTCGCCGCGGCATCGCACCCGCATCGCCGCCAGCGCCACGCCGCCACCACGCACCACCACACCACCATCGCGCCGTCACCGCCGCCCGCGCTGACCTGCCACGACAGCCCGCCGCCGTCCACCAGCCGCGCCTTCCCGGCCCGGACCAGGCCGCCGCGACCGCCGGTCTCACCCCGTCGCAACCCCTCTGGTCAACTCGGTCGCGCCCTGTTACGCTCCCCGCCAAAATACCGGTCTAGACAGGAATCCAGACCCTGGAGGCGGAGTGAGGATCACGCTCGGAACGCTGGCGGCAACCGCCTGCGCAGCCCTGATCGCACCGCTCGCGGCCACCGCCGCGGAGACGCCGGCAATGGAGACGCCGGCCGCACCCGCGGCCACCACCCCCGCGACCACCACCCCCGCGACCACCACGCCGGCAACGACGACGGCGCGGCAGGAGACCAACGTCCGCCTGCTCGACTTCAACTTCGCCGGCAACGGGTTCAACGGCGGCGACACCGGTGCGCCCGTGACCGACGCGGTGAACAAGGTCGTCGAGCAGCAGGCGGAGATCGTCGGGCTGAACGAGATGTGTTACACGCAGTGGGTCGCGATGCGCGACCAGCTGAAGGCGCAGCCCGGCTACGAGAACCTGACCGAGCACGTCGTCGTCACGAACTACAACATCCCGAACTGCTACGACCCGGTCGTCAACCCCGGCGGCTGGTACGTGATGGGCCTGTTCAGCAAGTACGAGTCCGAGCAGGTCATGTTCGGCGACACCCCGTACCTCGACCTCGGCTACCACTACCGGCAGCGGTTCCGGAAGCTGGTCTGCGGCGACGTCGCCATCCCGGGCGCCGTCGCGGTCCGCGCCTGCGTCACGCACACCGAGGTGCCGCTGCCGCTGATCAACGAGACGTCGTTCCCGGACGACCCCGACATCGCCGAGGACCCGCTGTACGGGCGGTCGATCAACTACGCGCAGGCGAAGGTCATCGCCGAGGCGATCACGCCGATGACGCGGGAGCTGCCGGTCGCGCTGATGGGCGACCTCAACGAGCTGCCGTTCCTGCCGTCGCTGGACTTCTTCTACCGGCGCTGCGGCGGCAACGGCGTCTTCGAGGAGGTCGACGGGCGCGACGTGCGGTGGCCGGTGATCCGCCGGTTCAACCTCGGCACCGAGGCCTGCCCGCACCGGCAGGGCGAGTGGACGATGGGCAAGGAGGGGCTGCCCGACAACTACGACAAGCCGTACGAGAGCAACCGGAAGATCGACTACATTTTCGTCGACACCCGGCACTTCGTGGTCGGCCCGGAGTCCGGCCGAGTGATCTCGACGCCGTTCTCCGACCACCGCATCGTCGTCGGCGACGTCACCCTGGTGCACTGAGAGGAGCGACCATGCGGCAGAGCGGACGACTCGCGGCCGCGGGCGTCGCCACCCTGATCCTGCTGGCCGGCGCCGTGGCGCCGGCCGGCGGGGCGGGGTCGGCCGACGACTTCCGCGTCCTGCCCTACCTGCAGAGTCCGAGCAGCGAGGGCATCCGGATCACCTGGTTCACCGAGACCGACGAGCCCGGACGGCTCACCGTCCGCGGCCCCGGCATCCGCGGCAGCCTGACCACCGAGGTCGGCGGGGAGCTGCTGCCGGAGCTGGCCTACACCGACGCCGAGCGGGCGCAGCAGATCCCCGGCCTGGAGCCGGGTTCGTGGCTGCTCGGCGCCGACAACTACAAGCACACCGAGCTCATCGACGGGCTGCGGCCGGGCACCCGCTACACGTACACCGTCGAGCAGGACGGCTCGACCTTCCGCGGCCGGTTCGAGACGGCGCCGACGGCGGACGACTGGCGGCAGATCCGGCTGATCGCGCTGTCCGACTCCGAGACCGAGCCGCTGGGACGGGTGCAGAAGCGCGAGTGGGCGCCCGGCGCGGGCGCCGACGGCCGTCCGTCCGCCGCGGCGGGGTCGGCCTGGGACCAGGTGCACGGGACGACGACGCTGTCCGGCACGCGGGTGCTGCGCTATCCGCTGACCGAGGACGAGGGGCTGCGCCGCAACCTCGCCGTCATCGAGCAGCGCTCCCCCGACGCCGTCCTGTTCACCGGCGACCTCGTCCAGGGCGGCGGCTACCAGCCGGGCTGGGACGAGTTCTTCCGCAGCACGGCCGGCGCCGGCGGCGACCTGCTGACGTCGGTGCCGATCCTGCCCGCGTTCGGCAACTGGGAGAGCTTCGGCGCGCTCAACGGCGGCTACGGCACGCCCGACGACCGCAGCCCGGTGGTGCGGTCGCGGGCGAAGTTCCACGCCTACTTCGACGGGCCCGCGAACGGCACCCCGGCGCACCAGGACAACTACTACCGGGTCGACTACGGCCCGGTCACCGTGCTGACGCTGGACAGCAACAACGGCCAGCCCGACGACGCCGCGGCGAACTACGCGGCGGACGAGAAGCTGACCGGCCGCGAGTACACCGGGCCGGGCACCGACACGCAGGAGAACTTCACCCGCGAGCAGTACGAGGCGGCCGGCGGCACCGACCTGTCCGACTTCGGCCCCGGCAGCGTCCAGTGGACGTGGGCCGAACGGCAGCTGGCCGAGGCACGCGCGGCCGGGCAGATCGTCGTCGTCCAGTTCCATCATGTCCCGTACAGCTCCGGCGAGCACGGGCTGCCGATGAACCACGCGCTGACGTCCGGCCAGGGCGGCACCCCGATGCGGGTCTACCACCCGCTGTTCGAGCGGTACGGCGTCGCAGCGGTCATCTCCGGGCACAGCGAGATGTTCGAGCGCAGCTTCGTCGACGAGGACGGCGACGGCACCGGCGTCCACTACTACGACGTCGGCGTGGCCGGCGACGGCCTGCGCGGCGTCCGCCGTGAGGGCGCGACGCTCGACACCGCGCCGCTGCGCTACAACCCGTTCAGCCGGTGGACCGCCGACCAGAGCGAGACCGAGCGGTGGGTGGCCGGCGACGGCGTCCCGCGGCTGGAGGCGGGCGGCAAGCACTACGGCCACCTCGAGATCGACGTCGAGCGGCTGCGCGGCGGCGACGAGATCGCCCGCATCACCCTCACCCCGGTGCACGTCTTCCCGGTGCTCGACGACGACCTGACGGTGACGCGGACCGAGCGGCGCACCTACGGCGACCAGATCGTCATCGACATCGGCTCCGACGGCCGCCCCACCGGCTGACGGGAGGCGTGCGCCCGCCTGGGTGCGCTACTACTTCGAGGAGCTGAACCGTACTCGACGCGCCCTTGCCCATACGGGCCGTCTGAACCGAGGCCGATGTCGAGCGGATGGAGATCCGGGTACGAGACTGGCGGCGAGTTGTTGGGTGGACAGCGTTGTGGTCTCCTCGGCGCGGCTGCCTCTCTCCCTGCTCTCGCTTCTCCCGCCTTGTGACGGGAGAAGCGAGGCAGCCTTGCCGGACGGTCAGCCCTGCAGCCGCTCCAGGATGAGCTCGCGCGCCCGCTTGGCGTCGGCCTGGCCCTTGGTGGCCTTCATGATGGCGCCGATCAGCGCGCCCACCGCGCCGAGGTTGCCGCCGCGGATCTTGTCGGCGACGTCGGGCTGGGCGGCGATGGCGTCGTCGACGGCGGCGCCGAGGGCGGAGTCGTCGGAGACGACGGCGAGGCCGCGGGCGGCGACGACGGCGTCAGGGGCGCCCTCGCCGGCCAGCACGCCCTCGACCACCTGGCGGGCCAGCTTGTCGTTCAAGGAGCCCGCAGCGATCAGCTCCTCCACCCGCGCGACCTCGACAGGGCCGATCCCCGCGTCCTCCAACGCCACGCCGCGCTCGTTGGCGACCCGGGCGACCTCGCCCAGCCACCACTTCTTCGCGCCGGCCGCGGACGCGCCCGCGGCCACGGTGTCGGACACCAGGGCCACGGCCCCGGCGTTGACGACGTCGCGCATCTCGAGGTCGGTGAAGCCCCACTCGGCCTGCAGCCGGGCCCGGCGCACCGACGGCGGCTCAGGCAGCGTGCCTCGCAGCGACTCGACCCACTCACGGGACGGCGCGACGGGGACGAGGTCGGGCTCGGGGAAGTACCGGTAGTCCTCGGCCTCCTCCTTGACCCGCCCGGACGTGGTCTCGCCGGTGTCCTCGTGCCAGTGCCGGGTCTCCTGCACGATCGTCCCGCCCGACGACAGCACCAGAGCCTGCCGGCGGATCTCGTACGTGACGGCCCGCTCGACCGACCGCAGCGAGTTGACGTTCTTCGTCTCGGTCCGCGTGCCGAACGGAGCGCCCGGCAGCCGCAGCGACACGTTGGCGTCGCAGCGCAGCTGGCCCAGCTCCATGCGCGCCTCGGAGACGCCGAGGGCCCGGATCAGCTCGCGCAGCTGGGTGACGTACGCCCGCGCGACGGCGGGAGCGACGGACGGCGGCACCTCGATCGGCTTGGTGACGATCTCGATCAGCGGGATGCCGGAGCGGTTGTAGTCGAGCAGCGAGTGCGACGCACCGTGGATGCGGCCGGTGGCGCCGCCGACGTGCAGCGACTTGCCGGTGTCCTCTTCCATGTGTGCCCGCTCGATGCCGATGCGGTACTCGACGCCGTCGGCGACGACGTCCATGTAACCGTCGAACGCGATGGGCTCGTCGTACTGCGAGGTCTGGAAGTTCTTCGGCATGTCCGGGTAGAAGTAGTTCTTCCGGGCGAACCGGCACCACTCGGCGATGCTGCAGTTCAGCGCCAGGCCGATGCGGATGGCCGACTCGACGGCGGTGCGGTTGACCACCGGCAGCGACCCGGGCAGCCCCAGGCAGACCGGGCAGACCTGCGAGTTGGGCTCGCCGCCGAACGCCGTGGAACAGCCGCAGAACATCTTCGTGGCGGTGCCGAGCTCGACGTGCACCTCCATGCCCATGACGGGCTCGTACGTCGCGATGGCCTCGTCGAACGAGGGCAGCGCCGTGGTGACGGTCATTCGTCGTCCTTCAGCTCGACCAGCGGCTTGTCGTCGTTCTGCGCCTCGCGGATCTCGCGCACGACGATGGCGACGGTGATGGCGACCGACAGGATGCTGAGGACGGCGTCGATCATGCGCAGCTTGTCGCCCTCGCGACGGGCCTTGGTGAGGCTGCGCGCGGCGCCCACCGCGCCCAGCGCCGAGCCGCCGAACTTGGCGAGGTATTTGACGTTCACGGTGCGATCCCCTCCAACGCGGGTGCCTGTTCCAGCAACGTTCCCCCCCATTGCGAGGCGTATGCGGCCTCGACCGCCGCGCCGACGAGATACAGGCGGTCGTCGGCCATGACCGGCGCCATGACGTGCAGGCCGACCGGCAGGCCGTCTTCGTCGGCGAGACCGGCCGGGAACGACGCCGACGCGTTGCCGGCGAGGTTGCTCGGGATGGTGCAGAGGTCGTTCATGTACATGGCCAGGGGGTCGTCGACCTTCTCGCCGATGGGGAACGCGGTGGTCGGCGTCGTGGGCGACACCAGCACGTCGACCTGCGCGAACGCGGCCTCGAAGTCGCGTGCGATGAGCGTGCGGACCTTCTGCGCCTGGCCGTAGTAGGCGTCGTAGTAGCCCGACGACAGCGCGTACGTGCCGAGCATGATGCGCCGTTTCGCCTCGGCGCCGAAGCCCTGCCCGCGGGTGAGGCTCATGACCTCTTCGGCGCTGCGGGTGCCGTCGTCGCCGACGCGCAGGCCGTAGCGCATGGCGTCGAACCGGGCCAGGTTCGACGACACCTCGCTGGGCAGGATGAGGTAGTAGGCGGGCAGCCCGTACTTGAAGTGCGGGCACGACACCTCGACCACCTCGGCGCCCAGCTTCGACAGCAGGGCGACGGCGTCGTTGAACCGCGCCTCGACGCCGGCCTGGTAGCCCTCACCGCCGAGCTCCTTGACGACGCCGACGCGCAGGCCGGTGAGGTCGCCCTCGGCGCCGCGCCGGGCGGCCGCGACGACGTCGGGCACCGGCTGGTCGATGCTGGTGGAGTCGAGCGGGTCGTGACCGGCGATGACGGTGTGCAGCAGCGCGGCGTCGAGCACCGTGCGGGCGCACGGGCCGGCTTGGTCGAGGCTGGACGCGCAGGCCACCAGGCCGTAGCGGCTGACCCCGCCGTACGTCGGCTTCACCCCGACGGTGCCGGTGACGGCGGCCGGCTGGCGGATCGAGCCGCCGGTGTCGGTGCCGATGGCCAGCGGCGCCTCGAACGCGGCCAGCGCCGCGGCCGACCCGCCGCCGGAGCCGCCCGGGATGCGGGTGAGGTCCCACGGGTTGCGGGTGACGCCATACGCGGAGTTCTCGGTGGACGAGCCCATGGCGAACTCGTCGAGGTTGGTCTTGCCGAGGATGACGATGCCGGCGTCGCGCAGCCGCCGGGTGACGGTGGCGTCGTACGGCGGCTGCCAGCCCTCGAGCAGCTTCGAGCCGACGGTCGTGGGCATGTCGGACGTGACGATGACGTCCTTCAGCGCCAGCGGGACGCCGGCCAGCGGGCCGAGGTCGTCGCCGGCCGCGCGCTTCTCGTCGACGGCGGCGGCCGCGGCCAGCGCGCCGTCGGCGTCGAGATGCAGGAACGCGTGCACGCCGGCCTCGGCGGTGCCGTCGACGGCGGCGATGCGGTCGAGGTGCGCCTGGGTGACCTCGACGGCGCTGACCTCGCCGGTCCTGACGGCGGCGGCCAGTTCGGCGGCGGTCTTGCGGGTGAGCGCGCTCATGCCTCCTCCCCCAGGATCTGCGGCACCCGGAACCGGCCGTCCTCGGCGGCGGGCGCGGCGGCCAGGACGGCCTCGGCGGGCAGGCACGGGCGCGGCTCGTCGGCGCGGAACACGTTGGTCAGCGGCAGCGCGTGCGACGTCGGCGGGATGTCGTCGGCCGCGACCTCGGTGACCTGCGCGACCGCACCGAGGATCTGGTCGAGCTGGCCGGCCAGATGGTCCAGCTCGTCGGGGGCGAGGTCGAGGCGAGCGAGGTGCGCGAGGTGCGCGACCTCCTCGCGGCTGATCGAGGGCATGGCGGACTCCATGGTCGGGAACGGGTCCGATCCTATGGCGACCGGGCGCGCCCGCGCTTGCCAGGTGCGAGGTTGCATCGCGGTGCTCGGTGAATACGCGCTGAAGCAGTTCTGAAACGGCCCGTGACGACCCTCGTGACCATCGCCTCGGCACCGGGGCGACCGCCGATCACGGGGAGAACCATGTCCGTCAGGGACGCCATCCGCCAGCGCACGATGTCCGGCCTCGCCGCCGCCGCCCTCGCCACGGCCGCGCTGGCCGCGGCGCCGGCCGCGACCGCCACCGCCGCCCCGGCCGCTGACGCCGGCATCGCCCAGACCGCGGAGACGAAGGCCGGCTGCTACTCCAGGCAGAACTACACCGGCGGCCGCTGGCTCAAGGTGAGATTCTGCGCTGGCGTGGTGCACGGCAGCTCCGGCTTCGTCGAGCGGGAGATCTGGCTGGACCGCGCCAGCAGCTCGCGGCCGTCGACCTGGACGCCCCGGCTGGGCCTGCGCCGCAGCAGCTACTACACCTCTGACGTCCGGCTGTCGGGCGGCCCGTACTGGCGCACCTGCATCAAGGACAACCAGAACCGCATCTACTGCACCGCCTGGCACCGCTGACGTCACGGCTCGAACCGGTACCCCATGCTCGGCTCGGTGATGAGGTGCACCGGGTGGGACGGGTCGGGCTCCAGCTTGCGCCGCAGCTGCGCGGTGTAGACGCGCAGGTAACCGGTCTCCTTCGAGTACGCCGGCCCCCAGACCTCCCGCAGCAGCTGCTCCCGCGACACCAGCGTGCCGGCGTTGCGGACCAGCACCTCCAGCAGGTGCCACTCGGTCGGGGTCAGGCGGACGTCGGCGCCGGACCGGGAGACCTTCTTCCGCGCCAGGTCGATGGTCAGCTCGCCGGCGGTGACGACGGAGTCACCGCCGGCGACGGGCAGCGAGCGGCGCCAGGCGGCGCGCAGCCGGGCCAGCAGCTCCTCCATGTCGAACGGCTTGGTGACGTAGTCGTCGGCGCCGGCGTCGAGGGCGCGCACCTTGTCGGCGGAGTCCTGCCGCGCCGACAGCACGATGATCGGCACGCTGGTCCAGCCGCGCAGCCCGGCGATGACGTCGATGCCGCTCAGGTCCGGCAGCCCGAGGTCGAGCACGACGACGTCGGGGTGACGGCGGGCGGCGGCCTCCAGCGCGCCCCGTCCGTCGGCGGCGGTGACGACGTCCCAGCCGCGCGCCTTCAGGTTGATCGCCAGCGCCCGGGTCAGCGCCGGCACGTCGTCGACGACGAGGACGCGGGGGCCGGTCACGAGGCACGCTCCAGCGGCAGCCGCAGCACCATCGTCAGCCCGCCGCCGGGGGTGTCGTCGGCCGTCAGGGTGCCGCCGAGCGCCTCGACGAAGCCGCGCGCCACCGCCAGCCCGAGCCCGACCGACCCGCCGGTCCCGGCCGGGCTGTCGCCCAGCCGCTGGAACGGCCGGAACATCGACGCCCGGTCCGCCTCGCCGACGCCCGGGCCGCGGTCGACGACGCGCAGCTCGACCTCCGACCGGATCACGGCCGCCGACACCGTCACCGGCACGCCGTCCGGCGAGTAGCGCACGGCGTTCTCGACGACGTTGGCCAGCGCCCGCTCCAGCAGCCCGGCGTCGGTCATCAGCAGCGGCAGCGACTCGGGCACGTCCAGCACCACCGCGCCGGCCGGCACCGACGCGACCGCCCGCGGCACGACCTCGTCCAGCGCCGCCGGCCGCGCGACCGGGCGGACGGTGTCGGTCTCCAGCCGCGAGAGGTCCAGCAGGTTGTCGATCAGCCGTTCCAGCGAGTCGGTCGCCGACCCCACCGTGGCCAGCAGCTCGGCCTGGTCGGCGGGGTCGAACACGACGTCGTCCTGGCGCAGGCTGGAGACGCCGGCCTTGATCGCCGCCAGCGGGGTGCGCAGATCGTGCGAGACGGCGGCCAGCAGCGCCGTGCGGATCGCGTCGCCGTCCTCCAGCCGGCGCGCCTCCTCGGCCCGCTCGCGCAGCCGCTCCCGCTCCAGCACGGCGGTGGCGTGCGCCGCGAACGCCTCCAGCATACGGCGGTCGCCCGCCTCGAGCACCGGCCCGCGCAGCGCGAGCGCCAGCGTGTCCGAGATCATCACCTCCGACGACCCCTCCTCCGGCGACGCGCACGGCCGCCCGCCCGCGCACTCGATGGTCGTCCACCGCTCGTGCGAGTCGTGCCGCTCCAGCAGCGTCACCGACTCCATCCCGAACCGCTCGCGCAGCCGCTCCAGGATCGCCAGGACGGTGTTCTCGCCGCGCAGCACCGACCCGGCCAGCGCGCTCAGCGTCTCGGCCTCCGACCCCGCCCGCGACGCCTGGATCGTGCGCCGGGCCGCGAGATCCACGACCGACGCCACCCCGACCGCGACCAGCAGGAACACCAGCAGCGCGAACGCGTTCTGCGGGTCGGCGATGGTCCATTCGTAGTACGGCGGCGTGAGGAACCAGTTGAGCAGCAGGCTGCCGACCACGGCCACCGTCACCGCCGGCCACAGCCCGCCGATCAGCGCGACGCCGACGGTCAGCGACAGGAACAACATGATGTCGATCGGCAGCTCGTGGATCTCGCGCAGCACCACCAGCACAGCGGTCAGCGCGACCGGGCCGACCAGCGCCGCCACCCAGGCCAGCACCCGCCGGTTGCGGCTGAGCACCTCCGCCCGCTGCGGCAGCGTGCCCTGCCCGGCCCGCTCGTGCGTGACGACGTGGACGTCGATCGGCCCGGACCCGCGGACCACGCGGGCGCCGACGCCTTCGCGCATGGACAGCAGCCAGCGCGGCCGGCGGCTCACGCCGACGACGATCAGGGCGGCGTTGACGCCGCGGGCGAAGTCGAGGATCGCCTCGGCGACGTCCTCGCCGACGACCTGGTGGAACGTCCCGCCGAGCGTCTCGGCCAGCGCGCGCTGCCGCTCCAGGGCCCCCGGCGGCGCGCCGCTGAGGCCGTCGCTGCGGGACACGTGGACGGCGACCAGCTCGCCGCCGGCGCCCCGGTTGACGATGCGGGCGGCCCGGCGCAGCAGCGTCTCGCCCTCGGGCCCGCCGGTCAAGGCGACGACGACCCGCTCGCGGGTGTGCCACGGCGCCTCGATGCCCTCGTCGACGCGGTACTTCTCCAGCGCGTCGTCGACCCGGTCGGCCAGCCAGAGCAGCGCCAGCTCGCGCAGCGCCGTCAGGTTGCCGACCCGGAAGTAGTTCGCCAGCGCCGCGTCGACCTTCTCCGCCGCGTACACGTTGCCGTGCGCGAGCCGCCGGCGCAGCGCCTCCGGCGACATGTCGACCAACTCGATCTGGTCGGCCCGGCGCACCACCTCGTCCGGGATGGTCTCACGCTGCGTCACGCCGGTGATCGACGCGACGACGTCGTTCAGCGACTCCAGGTGCTGGATGTTGACGGTCGTGATGACGTCGATGCCGGCGGCCAGCAGGTCGTCGACGTCCTGCCAGCGCTTCGCGTTCGCCGAGCCGGGCACGCTGGTGTGCGCCAGCTCGTCGACGAGGGCGACCTCGGGGCGGCGGTGCAGGATCGCCCCGAGGTCCATCTCCTCGAACGCGGTGCCGCGGTACGTCACCGTCCGCCGCGGCACCACCTCGATGCCGTCGAGCAGCTCGGCCGTGTGCGGCCGGCCGTGCGTCTCGACCAGCCCGGCGACGACATCGGTGCCGCGCGAGCGGCGCCGATGCCCCTCCGAGAGCATGTCGAAGGTCTTCCCGACGCCGGGGGCGGCGCCGAGGTAGACCCGCAGCCGTCCACGTGTCATGAGCCGCCGAGGTCCTCCAGCGCGAGGTTCAGCTCGAGCACGTTGACGCGCTCGCCGCCCAGGAAGCCGAGCACCCGGCCCTGGGTGTGGTCGTCGACCAGCTCCCGCACCTCGGCCGGGTCCAGCCCGCGCGCCTCGGCCACGCGGTCCACCTGGATCTCGGCGTAGGCCGGGGAGATGTGCGGGTCCAGCCCGCTGCCCGACGCGGTGACGGCGTCCGGCGGCACGTCCGCGGGGTCGACGCCGTTCTCCTCGGCCACCGCGGCCCGCCGCTCCTCGACGGTGGCCAGCAGCTCGGCGCTCTCGGGGCCGAGGTTGGAGCCGCCGCTGGCGAGCGTGTCGTACCCGTCGCCGGCCGCCGACGGGCGCGGGTGGAACCACTGCTCGCCGTCGAACGGCTGCCCGATCAGCGACGACCCCACGACCTCGCCGTCGTGCGTGACCTGCGAGCCGCCGGCCTGGTCGCCGAACGCGACCTGCGCGACGCCGGTGACGGCCAGCGGGTAGGCCACGCCGAGGATCACGGTGAACAGCACCAGGACACGCAGTCCCGCCCAGCTCTGCCGCAACAGTCCAGTCAAATGCATAGGAAACTCACGCTCCGCCGTCAAAGTCCAGGGATCGCCGACACCACGAGGTCGACGAGTTTGATGCCGATGAACGGGACGACGATGCCGCCCAGCCCGTACACCAGCGCGTTGCGTTGCAGCATCGCCGCGGCCGACAGCGGCCGGTACCGGACGCCGCGCAGCGCCAGCGGGATCAGCGCGACGATGATCAGCGCGTTGAAGATGACCGCGGACAGGATCGCCGACTGCGGCGTGGCCAGTCGCATGATGTTCAGCGTGTCCAGCTGCGGGTACACCACCGCGAACATCGCCGGGATGATCGCGAAGTACTTCGCGACGTCGTTGGCGATGGAGAACGTCGTCAGCGCGCCACGCGTGATGAGCAGCTGTTTGCCGATCTCGACGATCTCGATCAGCTTCGTCGGGTCGGAGTCGAGGTCGACCATGTTGCCGGCCTCTTTGGCCGCCGACGTGCCGGTGTTCATCGCGACGCCGACGTCGGCCTGCGCCAGCGCGGGCGCGTCGTTGGTGCCGTCGCCGGTCATCGCGACCAGCCGGCCGCCGGCCTGCTCGCGCTTGATCAGCGCCATCTTGTCCTCGGGCTTGGCCTCGGCGAGGAAGTCGTCGACGCCGGCCTGGTCGGCGATGGCCTTGGCCGTGACCGGGTTGTCGCCGGTGACCATGACGGTGCGGATGCCCATCGCGCGCAGCTCGTCGAACCGCTCGCGCATGCCGTGCTTGACGACGTCGGCGAGGTGGATGACGCCGAGGATGCGCGCCTGGTCGTCGCGCAGCTCCGCCACGACCAGCGGGGTTCCGCCGGCCGCCGCGACGCCGTCGACCAACGTGTCGACGGCGAGGTCAGGCTTGCCGCCGTGGTCGCGGACCCAGGCCAGGACGGCGCCGGCGGCGCCCTTGCGCACCCGATGGCCGTCGGCGAGGTCGACGCCGGACATCCGGGTCTGCGCGGTGAACTCGACGAACGTCGCGCCCGGCAGTTCGCCGGTGTGCCGTTCGCGCAGCCCGTAGCGCTGCTTGGCCAGGACCACGACGGAGCGGCCCTCGGGCGTCTGGTCGGCCAGGCTGGCCAGCTGCGCGGCGTCGGCGAGGTCGTCCTCCTTCACGCCCCCGACGGGCAGCAGCTCGACCGCCTGCCGGTTGCCGAACGTGATGGTGCCGGTCTTGTCCAGCAGCAGCACGTTGACGTCGCCGGCCGCCTCGACCGCCCGCCCGGACATCGCCAGCACGTTGCGCTGCACCAGCCGGTCCATGCCGGCGATGCCGATGGCCGACAGCAGCGCGCCGATCGTCGTCGGGATCAGGCAGACCAGCAGCGCCACCAGCACGACCATCGACTGCAGCCCGCCGGAGTAGCCGGCGAACGGCTGCAGCGTCACGACCGCCAGCAGGAAGATGATGGTCAGGCTGGCCAGCAGCACGTTCAGCGCGATCTCGTTCGGCGTCTTCTGCCGGGCCGCGCCCTCGACCATCGCGATCATCCGGTCGACGAAGCTCTCGCCCGGCTTCGCGGTGATCTCGACGACGATGCGGTCGGACAGCACCTTCGTGCCGCCGGTGACGGCGCTGCGGTCGCCGCCGGACTCGCGGATGACCGGGGCCGACTCGCCGGTGATGGCCGACTCGTCGACGCTGGCCACGCCCTCGACGACGTCGCCGTCGCCGGGGATCACCTCACCCGCCTCGACCACGACGAGATCGCCGAGCGTCAGGGTGGAGCTGCTGACCACCTCCTCGACGCCGTCCACGAGGCGCCGGGCCGGGGTCTCCTGCTTGGTCGCCCGCAGCGTCGCCGCCTGGGCCCGTCCGCGCCCCTCGGCCACGGCCTCGGCCAGGTTGGCGAAGAGCACGGTGATCCACAGCCAGACGGCGATCCACCACGAGAACGTGCTGGGATCGGTGATCGCCAGCACGGTGGTGAACACCGCGCCGATCTCGACCACGAACATGACCGGCGACTTGATCATCAGCCGCGGATCGAGCTTGCGGAAGGCGTCCGGCAGCGATGCCACCAGCTGGCGGGGGTCGAAGAGACCGGCGCCGACCCGTGGCGCGCTCCCGGCCGGCGGGGCCTGGACGGTCGTCACTGTGTGCGTCCTTTCGGATCCGGGGTCGCTCATGCGAGCGCCACGGCGATCGGTCCCAGCGCCAGTGCCGGGAAGAAGGTCAGGCCGGCCACGATGATCACCGTCACCGAGTGCAGGCCCACGAAGAGCGGACGGTGGGTCGGCAGCGTCCCGGCGGTCACCGGGGTGGGCCGCTGCCGGGCCAGCGCGCCGGCCAGCGCGAGCACCAGCACGATCGTCGTGAACCGGCCGATCAGCATCGCCAGCCCGAGCGCCGTGTTGTAGTACTCGGTGTTCGCGGAGAGCCCGGCGAACGCGCTGCCGTTGTTGTTCGCGCCGGAGGCGAACGCGTACAGGATCTCCGACAGCCCCTGCGGCCCGTCGTTGAGCAACGACGCCCTCGTCGGGTCGAACGACGCCGCGATGGCCGCGCCGATGAGCAGCGCGAACGGCATCGCCAGGATGTACAGGGCGACCAGCGAGATCTCGTACCGGCCGATCTTCTTGCCCAGGTACTCCGGCGTCCGCCCGACCATCAGGCCGGCCAGGAAGACGGCGAGGATGGCCAGGACGACCATGCCGTAGAGGCCGCTGCCCACGCCGCCGGGCGAGACCTCGCCCAGCATCATGTTGAGCATGACGGCGCCGCCGCCGGCGCCGGTGTAGCTGGCGTGCATCGAGTTGACCGCGCCGGTGGACGTCCCCGTCGTCGAGTTCGCGAACAGCGCCGACGCCCAGACGTCGAAGCGGACCTCCTTGCCCTCCAGCGACGCGCCGGCCGCCTGCGGGACCGTCCCCGGGTGGTTCACCTCGGCGGCGGTGACGGCGACCAGCGCGGCGCCCCAGAGCACCGCCATCGCGGCCAGCACCGCGTAGCCCTGCCGCTTGTCCTTCACCATGACGCCGTAGGTGCGGCACAGCGCCACCGGGATGACCAGGATCAGGAAGATCTCCAGCAGGTTGGTGAGCGCGTTCGCGTTCTCGAACGGGTGCGCCGAGTTCGCGTTGAAGAAGCCGCCGCCGTTGGTGCCGAGCAGCTTGATGACCTCCTGCGAGGCCACCGGGCCGCCGATCAGCGACTGGATCGACCCGCCCAGCGTGGTGATGTCGTGCGGCTCGGACAGGTTCTGCACGACGCCGCCGGCCACCAGCACCAGCGCGAACAGGAACGCGATCGGCAGCAGGATGCGCACGGTGCCGCGGGTGAGGTCGACCCAGAAGTTGCCGAGCCGGTCGGTGCGGTGCCGGGTCAGCCCGCGGATCAGCGCGATCGCGACCGCGAGGCCGACCGCCGCGGACAGGAAGTTCTGCACCGTCAGGCCGGCCATCTGGGCGGTGTAGCCGAGCGTGGACTCGCCCGCGTACGACTGCCAGTTGGTGTTCGCGACGAACGACGTCGCGGTGTTGAAGGCGAGGTCCGGCGCCATGCCGTCGAAGCCGAGCGACATCGGCAGCAGGTCCTGCAGCCGCAGCATCGCGTACAGCAGCAGCACGGACACCGCGGAGAAGCCCAGCACCGAGAGCAGGTAGGTGCTCCAGCGCTGGTCGGCGTCCGGGTCGACCCGGACGATCCGGTAGAAGGCGCGTTCGACGGCCAGGTGGCGGGTCGAGGTGAACACGCGCGCGATGTGGTCGCCCAGTGGCCGGAACGCCACGGCCAGCAGGGCGAGGAGCAGGGCGATCTGCAGCAGGCCCGCCGCGGTGGCGCTCATCAGAACCGCTCCGGGAAGAGCAGGGCCGCGAGCAGGTAGCCGACCAGCAGCACCGCCACGATCAGCCCGACGACGTTCTCGGCGGTCACTGGCCGGCCTCCTGCTGCGTCGCGTCGGCGTCGACGCCGTGGCGCCGTCCGAGCCGGTCAACGCCCGCACCGAGAAGGGCCATCACGACGAAGAAGAGCACCGTGAGGCCGATGAAGGCGACGTCTTGCATGGACACCCCTGGTGGGTAGCTCAGGCCCCGCCGATCGGGGCCAGCATCGGTACACAACCACCTGAAGGCCCTGGTCGGAGCGTGGTTAGCGGCCTCTTAGCGGCTGCGGGCCGGTGTCTTCACGGCCCGTTAGCGCCGCGGCGATGGTGGGGCTGTCCCCACCATCGAGAGTGGAGCGTGCTGCGCTGTGCCGGCGGCCGCCGGCGACCAGGCTGGGACCGTGCCCTCCACCGCCCCGCCGGCCCGGTTCGCGACCGTGCTCGGCCTGGCCGCGGTGGCACTCGTCGTCGCCCTGCACTGGGTGCTGCCGGTCACCGACCCGCAGACCGGCCGGGTGACGACGGCGGCCGCGGCGGCCCTCGTGCTCGCGGCGCCGCTCGCGCTGCTCGCGGCCGGCATCGCGGGCTGCGGCGGGCCGGCGGCCATCGCCCGGCCGGCGCTGCCGTTCGCCGTCGTCGCGGTGCCGCTGATCGACGGAGCGGCCCGGCTGCTGTGGCTGCCGGCCGCGCTGGCGGCGCTGACGCTGCTCCGGCCGGCGCTGCTGCGGCTGCACGCGCGCTGGCGCGGCGCCGAGCTGGCGGCCACGGCGGGCGCGGCCGTGGTGGCGGACCTCGCCGGGTCGCCGGTGGCGGTCGTCGCGGCGGTGTGGCTGGCGGCGTACCAGGCCGGGCTGCTCGTCCGGGCCGGTGCGCTGGACCGGCTGCGTCCCCGCCACGCGCTGATGGTGGCCGCGGCGGGCGCGACGGTGGGCGCGTGCGGCCTGGTGCTGGCCGCCGTCTCGGGGCGCCCATCCGGTGCGCTGCCGTCCGCGTCCGTCCTGCTCGGATGCACCGCCGCGCAGCTGGGGCTGGCGCTGGCGGCCCGGCGGCCGATCGACCGGTGGACGTCGGGCGCGCCGGTGGCCGGCGGGCTGGCCTGGCTGGCGCCGCGGCTGGTCACCGTCCACCTCTGGCAGCTGCCCGCGGTCGCGCTGGTGGCCGCCGTCGCCGTCCGCGTCGCCGGTTACGTCCCGTCCGAGACGTTCGACGCGCGCTGGCGCTCGGACCTGCCGTGGTGGCTGCTCTGCGCGGCCGCTGCGCTCGCGACGGCGGTGCGCCTCATCGGGCGGGTGGGGACAGCCCTACCTCGCACTCACCGGTTGTCCGGCTCGTCTACCCTGCAAGCACACGGAAGGCTGGAGGCATGAACACGCAGATCACCGACCGGCCCCGGGCCGGCTGGCGGCAGGTCCCCCGCGACCTCGCCTACCTGCTGCCGGGGCTTCCCATCGCCATCGCCTCCTTCACGATCATGGTGACGGGCTTCTTCCTCGGCCTCGGGCTGTTCGTGCTGGCCTTCCTCGGGCTGATCGTGTGGATCGCCATGCTCGGCGCCGCCCGCGGTTTCGCCGTCGCCGAACGAGCACGCGTCGCGCTCATGGAGGACCGCCCGGTCGGCCCGGCCTACCACCGTCCGGCGTCCGGCAAGGGCCTGGCCCGGCTGTTCAGCTTCCTGCGCGACCCGCTCGCCTGGCGCGAGTGGGGGTTCGGCATCCTCATCCTGCCGATCCGCTGCTTCACCTGGAGCATGACCATCGCGTGGACGGCGGCCGCGCTGGGCGGCACCACGTACGTCCTGTGGGAGTGGTCGCTGCCCCGCGACGACGCCGACAACGAGACGCTGGCCGAGCTGATCGGCCTGGGCGACGGCCGGCTGCCCGACGTCGCGCTGAACACCGCCATCGGCCTGGTCTTCCTGGCCACGCTCCCCTACCTGCTGCGTGCGTTCGCGCTCACCGAGTCGTCGCTGGTCTGGGCCATGCTGACGAACGAGAACGCGGCGCTGCGGGCCCGCGCCGACGAACTGAGCCGCAGCCGCACCGCGGTCGTGCAGGCCGAGGCCGACACCCTGCGCCGGGTCGAGCGCGACATCCACGACGGGCCGCAGCAGCGCCTCGTCCGGCTCACCATGGACCTCGAGTCCGCCCAGCGCCGGTTCGAGGACGACCCCGAGGCCGCGCGGCCGCTGCTCGAGGGCGCCGTCACGCAGACCAAGGAGGCGCTGGCCGAGCTGCGCGCCGTGTCCCGCGGCATCGCCCCGCCCATCCTCACCGACCGCGGGCTGCCGGCCGCCCTCGCCGCCGCCACCGCCCGGTGCCCCGTCCCGACCACCCTCGACGTCGGCCCCGACCTCGCCGAGCGGCTGCCGTCGGCCATCGAGAACGCCGCCTACTTCGTCGTCACCGAGTCGCTGACGAACGTGGCGAAGCACTCGCAGGCGGCGCGGTGCGCGGTCTCCGTCGTCCGCGTCGACGACGTCCTGCACGTCCAGATCGCCGACGACGGCCGCGGCGGCGCGCACCTGGGCAAGGGCCACGGCCTGGCCGGTCTCGCCGACCGCCTCGCCGGTGTCGACGGCCGCCTCGACATCGTCAGCCCGCCCGCCGACGGCACCACCGTCAGCGCCGAGCTCCCGATCCCGGCCGCGAGCACCGCCCGATGAGCGACGACGCGCCCCGGCCCCGGGTGACCTGGCGGCAGATCGGCCGTGACCTCGGCTATCTGCTGCCGGGCCTGCCCATCGCCATCGCCTCGTTCACGCTGGCGATCGTCGGGTTCTTCCTCGGCATCGGGCTGGTCGTGCTGGCCTTCGTCGGCCTGATCATCCTGATGGCGACGCTGCTGACGGCGCGCGGGTTCGCCCGGGTCGAGCGGGCCCGGGTCGGCGCGATGGAGCGGCGCGAGGTCGGGCCGGTGTACCACCAGCCGGCGACGGAGCGCGGGCTGTCGCGCGTGCTCGAGGTGCTGCGCGATCGCCAGTCGTGGCGCGACTGGCTCTACTGCGTGCTGATCCTGCCCGTGCGGGTGTTCACCTGGTCGGTCACCATGGTGTGGCTGGGGTTGTCGATCGGGCTGTCGCCGCTGATCGCGTTGTCCTGGGTCATCGCCGGCGGCGGCGGGTTCCGCGGCCTGCCGCTGGCGCTGGCGCACATCCTGCGCGGGGTCGCCGTCCTGGAGTCGTCGCTGGTGTGGGGGCTGCTGACGAACGAGACGGCGGCGCTGCGAGCGCGCACCGAGCAGCTCAGCCGCAGCCGCCAGTCCGTCGTCGCCGCCGAGGCCGAGATGCTGCGGCGGGTCGAGCGCGACATCCACGACGGGCCGCAGCAGCGTCTCGTCCGGCTCACCATGGACCTCGAGTCCGCCCAGCGCCGCTTCGACGACGACCCGCAGGCCGCGCGTCCCCTCGTCGAGGAGGCCGTGCAGCAGACCAAGGAGGCGCTGGCCGAGCTGCGCGCCGTCTCGCGCGGCATCGCCCCGCCCATCCTCACCGACCGTGGCCTGCCCGCCGCCCTGGCGGCCGCGACCGCGCGCTGCCCCGTCCCCACGACGCTCGACATCGACCTCCTCGACGGCGAGCGGCTGCCCCCGGCGGTCGAGAACGCGGCCTACTTCGTGGTGACCGAGTCGCTCACCAACGTGGCCAAGCACGCCGACGCGTCCGCCTGCGCCGTCTCCGTCCTCCGCGTCGGCGACGCCCTGCACGTCCAGGTCGCCGACGACGGCCGGGGCGGGGCGCACCTCGGCAAGGGCCACGGCCTCTCCGGCCTCGCCGACCGCCTCGCCGGCATCGACGGCCACCTCGACGTCGCCAGCCCGCCCGGCGCCGGCACCACCGTCTCGGCCGGCCTCCCCCTCCCACCCGCCGACGACTGACCTGCGCCGGGCCGCCGGCACGTCGGGCGGCGGCCGGTACCGTCGCCGTCCTCCTGCGCCCTCGCCGAGCCGCGGCACGGGTGCCCCTCGCGGAGCTTCGCGCGAGGTCGCCGGTCCGCCGCTACCCGGCGGACCACCGCTGTCGCCGGCGCCCCGTGAGGCCAACCGTCGGCCGGGCACGTCCCAGGTCGACCGGCCGCACCATCACGCCGGGCGGAGGCCGGCCACCGTCACGGAGAGCAGCCGCTCGAAGGAGTCCGGCGCCGCCTCGGCGGCAACGGCGAGGCCGTGGCCGAGGAGCAGCAGGTCGCGCGGTTCCAGATCGTCGCGCACCACGCCCGCCGTCTGCGCCGGCGCCAGGACCGTCGCCGCGGCGTCGCGCATGAGCTGCTTGCAGAGCGCGTAGGTGTCGGAGTCCTGGTCGATCGCCGCCTTGAGCGCGGCGCCGAGCCCGCGGTTGTGCGCCGCGTAGGCGACCTGCTCGCGCAGCCAGGACGTCACGGCGTCGAGCGGCGCGAGCTCGGCGGCCAGCTCTGCCGCCCGCGAGGACAGGCGCTCGACGTCGGCGCGGTAGACCGCCTCGATGAGGGCCTCGCGGCCGGTGAAGTGGCGGTAGAGGGTGCCGGGGCCGACCTCGGCGCGGCGGGCGATGTCGTCGAGGGGCGCGCCGGGGCCGTGCTCGGTGAACGCCTCGCGCGCGGCCGTCACGATGCGCTCGTGGTTGCGGCGCGCGTCGGCGCGCATGGGCCGGGACGTCGTCATCGGCACCCCTCGACGTGGAAACGGACGATGTCTCCGGATACTCTTGTCAAACCGGAGATTCTCTCCATATGCTAGCTCCCGATAGAAGCGGAGACTCTCTCCGCTTATCGCCGATCCCGGGAGCCCTCGTCGTGCCTGGATCCACCCTGCTCACCGAACGCCCGGAGACCGCGGCCCGGACGCGGCCCGGCCTGGTCCTGGTCGCGCTGCTGACCTGCCAGTTGATGATCGTCCTCGACGCCACCGTGATGAACGTGGCGCTCCCCCGCATCCGCGACGACCTCGGCTTCTCGGCCACCGGGCTGTCGTGGGTGATGAGCTCCTACACGCTGGTCTTCGGCGGCCTGCTGCTGCTCGGCGGCCGCGCCGGCGACCTGCTCGGACGGCGCCGGCTGCTGGTCGCGGGGGTCGTCGTGTTCACCGCCGCGTCGCTGGCCGGCGGGCTCGCCGACTCCGCCGCCATGCTCGTCGCCGCCCGCGTCGCGCAGGGGCTCGGCGCCGCGATGGCCGGGCCGAGCACGCTCGCGCTGCTGGCGACGACGTTCACCGAACCGCGGGCGCGGATGCGCGCGCTCGCGCTGTTCTCCGGCATGGCCAGCGCCGGTTTCGCGATCGGCCTGATCGCCGGCGGGCTGCTCACCGAGTGGCTGTCGTGGCGGTCGGTGCTGTTCATCAACGTGCCGCTCGGCGTCCTGATCGTGGTGCTGGCGGTGCGGCACGTGCGCGAGCCGGAGCGGCACCCCGCGCGCCTGGACCTGCTCGGCGCGGCAACGGGCTCGGCCGGCATCGCCGCGGTCGTGTACGGGTTCATCCGCGCGGCCTCCGACGGCTGGCGCGACGGCGTCACCGCCGGCTCGCTCGTGGCCGGCGCCCTGCTGCTGGCGACGTTCGTCCTGGTGGAGGCGCGGACGGCGGAACCGCTGCTGCCGCTGCGGCTGTTCGCCGACCGCAACCGCGCCGCCGCGTACGTCAACTTCCTGCTCGGCCCGATGGCCGGCATGTCGATGTTCTTCTTCCTCACCCAGTACCTGCAAGACGTGCACGGCTACGGCGCGCTGACCACGGGCCTCGCGTTCCTGCCGATGGCGGCGCTGGTGTTCGCGACGACGCGGCTGATCCCGGTGCTGCTGCCGCGGTTCGGGCCGAAGCCGATGGCGGTGACCGGCGCGCTGCTGATGACGTCCGGCGTCGCGCTGCTGACGCGGCTCGGCACCGACACCGGCTATGTGGCCGGGCTGCTGCCGTCGATGCTGCTCATGGGCCTGGGCATGGGGCTGGCGTTCGCGCCGCTGAACGTCGTCATCATGACCAGCGTCCCGCCCGCCGACGCCGGGGCGGCCGGCGGCGTGCTGCAGACGATGCAGCAGACCGGTGCGACGCTCGGGCTGGCGATCCTGGTGACGGTGGCCGGCGCGGCCACGCGCGACGCGGCGGCGGGCGGCGCGGCGCCTGAGGAGGTGCTGGTGACCGGCATGACGCACGCGTTCCTGGCGAGCGTCGCCATCGGGGCGGCGGCGGTCCTGGTGGCGCTGACGTTCCGGCGCGAGTGACTCAGGGGGCCGCGGCGTCGGGGGCCGGGTCGGGCTCGATGGCCAGGACGACGGCCGGCAGCAGAGCATGCGGCACGTGCGGCCGCGGCGCCCGCGCGGTGCGGCGGCGGGCCCGGGCCGCGGCCAGCAGCCGGACGACCACCCAGGCCGCCGCCATGACGGCGGCCGCGAGCACCGGCGCGACCAGCACGACGGCGCGGTACAGGAAGACGACGGGCAGCGCCTCGCCGAGCCCGGCGCCGGCCAGCATGAGCGCGCCGATCAGCGCGGTCTCGGCCGAGCCGATGCCGGCAGGGGTCGGGGTGGCGGCGGACAGCGCGGTGCCGGCGAGGTACGCGGCCATGCCGACGCCGATGCTGATCTCGACGCCGAAGCCGACGGCGGCCAGCGCGAACCCCGTCGCCAGGCAGGTCGCGGCGGCCAGCTGGGCGCCCAGCGCGGCCAGCGCGAGCACCGGCCGGGCCCGCACGGCCGCGACGACGTCGCGCACGGTGGCCTTCAGCCGCTGCAGCTTGGTCTGGCGGCTCGGCACCATCGTCGTGACGGACGCGGTGACGGGGCGCGCGGCCCGCCGCGCCGCCAGCCGGCGGACCAGGAAGCGCACCGCGAGCACCAGCACCGTCGCCACCACGACGACGGTGAGCAGCCCGCTCCAGCCCTCGCGCAGCCAGGCGACGCCGAGCAGCAGGCCGGATCCGTGCGCCAGCCCGCCCGCCACCGCCCACAGCGCCACCACGCCCGCGGCCGCCGTGTTCGAGGCGCCGCCGCGGTGCAGGGCCGCGACGAACACCCCGGCCGCGCCGACGCCCGCCGGGACGACCCGGTTGGCGACGGTGCCGCCGATGTGCGCCGTGGCCGCGCCGGACCACGTCAGGTAGCCGGAGGCGATGGCCCGCTTGCCGGCGATGGCCGCCACCGTCGCCATGATCCAGAACATCGCGACCAGCAGCGGAACGTACGGGTTGCGGCGCATGGACGTGATCAGGTTCGGCAGCACCGAGGGCACGATGACGACGCCCACGACCACCAGGATCGCGAGCACGGCCAGCAGACCGACGACCCGGCGCGTGCTGCCGAACATCGCACGCCGCCGGGTCCGTGTGGTGGTCCGTTCATCGATCGCCACGCCCCTATGGTGACCTACCGAAACGTCCACAGTCTGTAGTAGAGGCGTACAAGTGACGTCGATCTGCCCTCTCACCTGCACCGTTGACGCGGAAAATTTCTCCGGCGACCCGCCACGGCCGGCCGTCAGGCCGTCATGAACTCTGCCGGCCCCCGACGCGGCGGGGCGGCGGGGCGGAGGCGCCGCAGATGCTGCGCCGGCTCCGCATCCACCGGCACCACCGCGCGCATGCCCCGCGGCCGGCCGTCACGACGTCATGAACTCCGCCGGTTCCAGCGCCCGCCGGCTGATCCGCACGTCGCCCAGGAAGCCGTGGAAGCCCTGCCCGAAGCCGAGGTCCCAGCCGGTGGCGCCCAGCGTGAACGGACGGCCGAGCGTCGCGATGCCGTGCGCCGGCTGCTTCGGGTTGCGGCCGATCGGCGAACCCTCGACCCACACCACCGTCTGCTCCCCGTCGTTGACGACCGCGACGTGGAACCAGCGGCCGATCGGGAGGGCGTGGCTCCAGGACGTCGGCGAGGCGTCCTCGACGTGCGGGTAGAGGACGTACTGCAGGAAGCGCTCGGGCGACACGTTGAGGCTGCAGGTCGGCTCGAGCGGCGAGTAGCCGGCCGTCTTGCCCGCGTCGCCGGCCCGGCCCTGCCAGCTGAACACGCCCATCCAGGCGTGGTCGCCCTCGAACGGTTCGGGCAGCTTGACGAACAGTTCGATGGTGTAGCCGCCGAGGAACTTCTCGGAGTTGATCGGCGCGGCGGCGACGGCCTCGAGGATCGCGCCCCGGTCCGGCGACTTGCCGCCGTCGAAGCGCAGGCTGGCGTGGGCGGGCGCGCCGTCGTGGTGGTCCAGCGAGCGGGTGAGCAGGCCCGGCGCGGCCGAGTGCAGCCGCCGGACGACGAGGTCGTTGCCCTTGCGGGTGAGGTCCTGCGCGACGGCGCCGTCGGCGACCGTGGCGCCCTCCTCGACCCGGCCGCGCAGCCCGAGGGTGTCGAAGCGCCAGTACGCGACGGTGTCGCGGCCCACCACGCGGGTCGGCGGGCGCGACGGCGGCAGTTCGGCCGGTGCGAAGCCGGCGAACCGGGCGGCGAAGTCGACCGGCAGGCTGAACCGGTCGACGTCGCCGGTGAGCTCGATGACCTCCGCACCCAGCGGCGGCCGCTCCGCCGCCTCGCGGGTCAGGAACCACGGCGCGAACGTCTCGACGTCGATGGTGTTACGTACCAGATCGAATTGATACAGCCGGATCATGCCGGCGCCGCCGTAGTAGCGGTCCTGGTAGTTGGTGATGTGCACGTGCACGTCGTGGCCGGCGTCGTTGGTGAGGACGGTGCGCCCGGGCGGCCAGTAGTGCCCGCCGAGCGCGAGGACGATCTGGTCCTTGCCGCGGATCAGCCCGTCCCACAGCCGCTGCCCGTGGCCCGACAGCGTCGCCGCGCCCGCGTCGTCGGCGTAGGCGAGGTCGTGGGTCGTGACGATCGCGGGCAGCTCCGCGTGCGTGTCGACGACGCCGCGGGCCCAGGCCAGGCCGGCGTCGGAGACCCGCCAGTCCAGCGCCAGCAGCAGCCACTCGCGGCCGGCGGCCGGGATGACGTGGAAGCTGTTGTAGCCGTCGGGCGAGCTCGCGCCGTAGGTCGGGCTGGCGGCGAAGCGCGACGGTCCGAACGCCCGCAGGTACGGGGTGTCGCCGCGCTGGTCGTCACCGCCGGGGACGTCGTGGTTGCCGGCCAGCACGCTGAACGGCACGACGCCGTCGAGCGCCTCGAACGTCCGCCCGGCCAGCTCGATCTCGTCCTGCGTGCCGTGCTCGGTGACGTCGCCGAGGTGCGTCATGAACGCGACGTTCGCGAGCCCGCGCTGCTCGGCGAGGTAGCGGAAGGTGGTCGCCAGCGGCTCCGGGTCGGAGCGGTCCTCGTCGAAGAGGTACTGGGTGTCCGGCAGGACGGCGAGCGCGAACCGCGGGCTCTCCGGGTCGAACCCGGCCGGCGTGGGCGGGACGACGGGAGCGGCGGCGGCCGTGGGGGCGCCCGCGCCGCCGACGAGTCCGGGGACGGCGAGCGCGGCCGGCGCGGCGATGGCGCCCTGCAGGAGACGGCGGCGGGCGACGCCGGGACGGTCGGCTGGGGAGTCGGACATCTGCGGAACCTCCGATGAGAACACGTGATCCCGCACATCGGACCAATCCGACATGGCGTGAAGGTGTCCGCACCCGCTCCCCCGGACGAACCATGGCCGTCGCGCCCGTGCGGAGGACCCGGTCGAGGCTGGGCGGGCTTCGCTGTGGGGCGGACGGCGGTGGGTGCTGCGCCGGCTCCGCTTCGCGGCGGTGAAGCATGCCGCGTGCGCTCTTGACGCCGGCTCCGCACCCACCGCCCCCTCCTCCGGCCTGCACCGCGACGCCGGCCCCGCATCCCCGGCCCCTCCCGCCCCTCCGGCCCCTCCAAGCCCTCCGCGGCGCGCTCAGGCGTCGCGGGTCAGGGTGGACGCGACGGTCATGCGGCGCAGCGCGGCGACCGGGACGAGGCTGGCGAGGACCGGGACGAGGGTGCCGCCGGCCACCGTCGTCGCGGCGGCCACGAGGAGCTCGGCGCGCAGTTCGCCGGCCAGCCCAGCCGCGATGGCCAGTCCGGCGACGGTGCCGCAGACGGCGCCGGTGCAGCCGATCAGCGCGGCCTCGGCCAGCACGACCCGGCGCACCCGGCCGTCGCCCCAGCCGACGGCCTGGAGGACGGCGAGCTCGGCACGGCGGTCGCGCACGTTGAGGAACACGACGTCGGCGACGGCGACGCTGGACAGCAGGATCGTCACCAGCACGGCGACGTAGTCGATCTCGCGGGCCCGGACGGAGACCGCGTCGCCCAGCACGGATCCGACGACGGCGCCGTTGAACGCCAGCGTGACGCCCAGCAGCGCCGTCAGCGCGGCACACCCGAGGGCCACCGACAGCACGCCGAGCCCCGTCCGCCCGGGCGAGCGGACCACGTTGGCCACCGCCAGCGACCGCACCCCGCGCACGACCGGCGTCCGCTGGCCGGGCAGCGTCCACCGCCTGGTCAGCGTCCGCTGGCCGGGGAGCGCCCGCGGCTGCTGCATGCCCGCGATCGACGGCTTCGACGCCCGCCACGCCGGCCACGCCGCGGCCACCAGCGCGACGAACACCGCCACCGGCACGGCGACGAGGGCGCGCGTCAGCGTCACCTCGAGGCCGGTGATCCAGCCGGTCGCCACCGCGACCAGCGCTCCGGCGACGCCCGCGGCGCCGCCGACCAGCAGCACCTCGGCCAGCAGCAGCCGCAGCAGCATCCCGCGGCCCCAGCCGATGCGGCTCAGCACCGCCAGCTCGCCGCGCCGCGACCGCGCCGACGCGGCCGAGACGTTCGCGACGAACAGCGTGCTCACGGCCAGGGCCAGCACGAACAGCGCCACGCTCTTGTGGTCGACGGCCTGCATGACGGCGGCGACGACGCCCTGTTGCATCCACGTCTCGGCGACCGCCAGGGCCGGGCGGCCGTGCGCGCCGGGCGGCAGCTCGACGGTCTGCTCGGTGGCGGTGCTGCCGAGGACGATGTCGACGTCGAGGCCGGTGGCGGCGCGGATCTGGTCGGCCACCAGCCGGACCCGTTCGCGCTCGACCGGGCTGACGCCGGTGACGCCGGCGACCTGGACCCGGATCGCGCTGATCGGCGCCTCCGGGTCGGCCAGCTCGATGCCCGAGCCGGTGAACGTGTCGAGGTCGGACAGCCGCATGAACGCCGTCGGCGGGCCCAGGTGGTAGGCGGCTGGACTGCCGGACGGGAGCAGGTTGCGGTCGCCGAGCAGCGCCACGCTGCGCGGGTCGGCCGCGGGCAGGCCCCGCGCGCCGTCGAACCCGGCGGCCTCGAAGTCGCTGGGTGCGAAGACGCCGACGATGCCCAGTTGCGGCAGCAGGTCGCCGGCCTGCGCGTCCGCCGAGCCGGGGTGCGGGCGGACCCGGCGGAACCCGGTGTCGGCGGCGAGCGGCGGCGTCGGCACGTAGCCCTCGACCCGCACCGACGAGCGCCACCCGTCCTGCGGGTTGTCGACCGTGCGCGGCCGCAGCACCCCGCCGGCGCCCACGTCGTACGTCGTCGGCTCGGTCGTCCAGAAGCTGTCCACGAGGATGTCGACCGGGTTCTCCGTCGCCTGCCCGATCAGCTCCTGGTAGGCGCGGTCGGCGGTGACGGTCTCAGCGGCGACGACCGGGCCGGGGGTCGCGAGCAACGCGTCGATCTCGTCCAGTGGCAGGCCCTCGGCGAACCGCGCGACCGCGTCATCGGGCAGCCGCCGCACCGTCACCTCCGCCTGCGCGTCGACATGCGGCTGGGCCGCGACGACGACCGGGACCGGACGGTTGCCGGTGCCGGTGGCCGGCGCCGGGCCGGCCAGTGCCCGCAGCGACGCCGGCACGTCGTCGTCGCCGCCGAGCGCGGCCTCCTGGGCTGGGTCGACCGCGGCGACCAGCACCGGGAACGACCATTCGAGCATGACGGTGCGCCGCTGCGGCGCCTGCAGGGTGCGGGTGGCGGGGTCGCCGCCGGGGCGGGTGGTCCAGCACTTGCGGCTGCGCTCGCGGGCCGCGGCGGCCGGCGAGTCGGCGATGTCGTCGCCGTACTGGCGGTAGGGGCAGACCAGCACCGTGGAGCCGTCCGGCATCGTCTCGGCCTCGCCGTACGGCTCGCCGTTGGCGTTGATCTGGCCGAGCACCGCGACGGAGTTCGGGGTGACGTACGAGTACGAGGCGGACGGCTGCTCGATGCGCGTCAGCCCGCGGTCGCTGACGTAGGCGACGTCGGCCACCAGCAGCTCGCGCCCGGCGTCCGTCCTCGGCCCGACGTCGATCGCGACCTGGGTCGCCTTCATGACGTAACCGACCATCGCGACCGGCGCCGCGACCTCGACGCCGCCGAGCGCGCGGATGGCGTCGTAGTCGGACGTCGAGATGCCGCCGAACTGGCCGGACAGCTGGTAGGGGCGGACGAGGCCGCGCTGGGCCTCGAGGTCGCTGCGGGTGCCCGGCGGGCGGACGAGGATGTGGTACGGACTCGGCGCGGCGGCCACCTCGCCGCGCAACTCCAGCCGCTCGACCTCCGACGCCCCGGTCAGCACCGTGAACACCGACGTCGCCGCGACGACGCCGAGGCCGAGCGCCAGCGCGCGGCCCCAGTGGGCACGCAGCTGCGCCCGGACCAGCGGCGCCACCCCGGCCGGCCCGTTCCCGCCGCGGCGTCTGAGTCGGAGTCGGAGTCGGTGGAGGATGCGGCCGCCGCGGGCGAATAGGCGGTTGCCGCCGCTCAGGACACGGCCGCCGCGGCGGAGGAGGCGGTTGCCGCCGCTCAGGAGGCGAGTGAGGCGGCGGCCGAGGCGAGCCCGGGCGCCGTCTCGTTCAGGTGGCGGCGGCATCGGCAGGCCCCCCGACGCCTTCGGGCCGGCAGCGATACGGCCCGGCACCCTCGCCACCGCCGGCCGGCTGCCACTCGCCCGCCCCGTGCCCGGCGCCCATGCGGTCGAGGGTCCGGGTCAGCATGGCGCCGTACCCCCGCGCGGCCAGCGCGCCGGGCGGGATGGTGGACGTGGCGCCACGCGGTACCGGCGCATGCTCAGCCGAGACCGGTCGCCCGGCGCAGCGTCTCGTCGGGCTGTGGATCCCACAGCGCGTGATCGGCGACGACCGTGCCGTCGCGCAGGCTGATCAGCCGCGAGCACTGGGCCGCGACCGCCGCCTCGTGCGTCGCCAGGACCAGCGTCATCCCGTAGTCGGCCTGCACCTGCGCCAGCAGGTCGAGCACCTCGTCGCCGGTGCGGGAGTCGAGCGCGCCGGTGGGCTCGTCGGCCAGCAGCAGCTTCGGCCGGGCGACCAGAGCGCGGGCGATCGCCACGCGCTGCTGCTCGCCGCCGGAGAGATCGGCGACGCGGGCGGAGGCGCGGTCGCCGAGCCCGACCGCGTCGAGCAGCTCGCGGGCCCGCTCGTGCCGGTCGAAGCGGACCTGGATCGGCATCAGCGGCACCACGACGTTGTCGAGCGCGCTCAGCTGCGGCAGCAGGTGGTAGTGCTGGAAGACGAAACCGACGCCGCGCCGGAACGCCGCCGCAGCGCGTCGCGAGAGCTGCTCGACCCGGGTGCCGCCGACCATGACGGTGCCGGAGTCGGGCCGGTCGATGCCGCCGATGACGTGCAGCAGCGTCGACTTTCCGGATCCCGACGGGCCCACGACGGCGACCGTCTCGCCGGCGCGGACGTCGAGCGTGACGTCGACGAGGGCCGGCACCTGCGCGCCGCCCTGGCGGTAGAAACGGGTGACGTCGTTCAGCGAGATGGGCGCACCCGGGAACCGGTCGTGTCCCCCCGACCGGACGTCCGCAGCGTCGCTGGGACCCTGCCGTCTCATCTGATCATCATGACCTTCGGCTCGGCACGACAAACGGCCAGGGCTGATTCTCTCACCCCCGCGCAACCCCGCGTGTCGCGAACCTCGCCCGCCGCGGCGTGTCCCGGAGCGCCGTTCGGTCTCCGACCTGCTCCGAGGTGCTGCGCGGTGACATGACAGCCGCCACGACCACGGATTACGTCGCGCGAATGTCGATGGAACGACGTGTTCACCCGTACAGTGATGGTGTGCCGCTTCAGCATGCCGTTCTCGCCCTGCTGGCCGACGGACCCAGCTACGGGTATGAGCTCAAGGCGAACTTCGAGAAGGCCGTCGGACCCCAGTGGGGTGGGCTGAACATCGGCCACGTCTACCAGATCCTCGACCGGCTGCACCGTGACGGCATGGTCAGCTCGCACACCGTGCCACAGGACTCCCGGCCCGACCGCACCGTCTACCTCATCACGTCGGCCGGCCGCAGCGATCTCGACGACTGGCTGGCCACGCCCACCACGCGCACGTCGGGCTACCGCGACGACTTCATCCTCAAAGTGCTCGCCGCCGGCCGGCGCGGCCCCGACGCCATACGCGAGGTCTGCCGCATCCAGCACGACGCACGGCTCGCCGAACTGCAGACGCTGCGCACCAGTCGGCGCACCCACCAGCACGACGCGCTCGCCGCTCTCACCATCGAGGCGGCCATCCTGCACACCCAGGCCGACCTCAAGCTGATCGAGGCGGTCGAGTCACGTGCCGACGAGCCGCTGGCGAACGTCGGGCAGGCGCCCGGTGCCCAGGCCAAGGACATCGACGACCAGGACCGCAAGGCCCGGCACGCTTCCTGACGCCAATGCACCACACGTTCCCCGCTGCGTAGCGGCGACCAGCCGCCGCAACCGGGCCAGGTCGAACGGTTGCGCGAGCGACGCAAGTGCGCACCGGCGCACCGGCCCCTTGACGACGCAGGGCAGGAACGGCGCGTGCCCCAGGTCCGGCGCAGGGCGACCGGCTTGCGCCCGCACGCGACCACGCCGCCGCTCCCTCGACTCGGGCGCGCACCCACCACGTCGCCGTCCTCTCGGCTCGGCGCGCACCCACCACGTCGCCCTTCTCTCGGCCCGGGCCGAGCCGGGCGGGGCGCTGCGGGCAGGTCCCGCGGACTGACCTGGCATGCTGTGCGGGTGCGCGTCGTACTTGCCGAGGACTCCCTGTTGCTGCGTGAAGGTCTCGTCCGTCTGCTGGGCGAGGCTGGAGCCGACGTGGTCGACGCCGTCGGCGACGGCGACACGTTGGTGCGGTCGGTGCAGGAACACCGCCCCGACGTCGCGATCGTCGACGTCCGCATGCCGCCGACGTTCACCGACGAAGGGCTGCGGGCGGCGCTGTCGGCCAGGTCAGCGGTGCCGGGGACCGGCGTGCTGGTGCTGTCGCAGTACGTCGAGGAGTCGTACGCCGGCGACCTGCTGGCCGACGGTGCGGGTGGCGTCGGCTACCTGCTGAAGGACCGGGTGTCGGCGCTGGCCGACCTCTCCGACGCGCTGGAGCGGGTGGCGTCCGGCGGGACCGTGCTGGACCCGGAGGTCGTCGCGCAGTTGTTCGCACGCCGCCGTCGCGACCCGTTGCAGACGTTGACGGCGCGCGAACGCGAGGTGCTCGCGCTGATGGCGGAGGGCCGGACGAACGTCGCGATCGCGCGGCTGCTGGTCGTCACGCAGGGCGCGGTCGAGAAGCACATCTCGTCGATCCTCACCAAGCTCGACCTCCCACCGTCCGACGACGACCATCGGCGGGTGCTGGCCGTGCTGGCGTGGCTGCGGGCCGAGCACTGACACCGTTCGCGACGGCAACACGGTGGTGACAGGAACTGTGTCACTCTGTGCGGGTGTCGTTTCTCATGCGTGTGGTCGTACCGGATCGTCCCGGCTCGCTCGGAGCCGTCGCGACGGCCGTCGGCGCCGCCGGCGGTGACATCGTCGGCGTCGACGTCGTCGAGCACCGCGGCGACGGGTTCGTCGTCGACGACTTCCTGGTCGACCTGCCGGGCGGGCGGCTGCCGGACTCGCTGGTGACGGCGTGCCGGACCGTGCCCGACGTGACGGTGGAGTTCATCGGCCACTACAGCCCGGGCGCCAACCTGCACCGCGACCTCGAGGCCGTCGAGGCCATGACGGACGAGCCCGACCGCGCCGAGGAGATCTTGGTCGACCTCGTGCCCGGCATCTTCCGCTCCGGCTGGGGCCTGCTGCTGCCGGCCGCCGGGTCGACGTTGAAGGTGCAGCGGGCCAGCGGCGGCGCCCCGGAGGACGACGGCTACGAGGCGCCCTGGCTGCCCCTCACCGAACCGACCCGCATCGCCATCGGCCCCGACGCGCCCGAACCCTGGCAGGACGTCGTCGCCGTGGGCGTACCGGTCGGCGACACCGGTCAGGCTGTCGTCTACGGCCGCGACGGCGGGCCGCGCATCCTCGACTCCGAACTGGCCAGGCTCGTGCACCTGGTGGCGCTGGCCCAGGTGATCCGCCGCACCGCCCCGGCCATGGACGCCGCGGACGACGCCGCCACCGGCTGACCGCGCCCAGGTCAGCGTGTGGCTGCCGCTATGGAGTTGTGAGTGGGGTCAGCCGACGCTGGCGAGGGCGAACGGCAGAACCTGTGCTGCTCCGGCGTGGCGCACCTCCCTTCCGGCGACGGTGATGCTCCAGCGGGAATCGGCGAGGTCGTCGAGGAGGAGGACGACCGGGTCGGGGCCGAGGGCAGCCAGCGACTCGCGGGCGGCCGCGCCGACACGCCAGGACTCCCAGACGGACGCCAGCCGGAAGGCGCTGTTGCCGCCCGGCTCCGTGCCCTCGGCCGGACCGGCGCCGGTCGCCTCGAGCTCACCGAGGTCCGTCAGCCGGCCGACCGACGCCAGGTAGCGGCCGACCGAGCCGATCAGCTGCGGGCGCCGCCGCGACGGCACCGTGATGACGGCGTCTGGGCGGCGGTCCCAGTGCCACTCGCGCAGCACGTCGACGCAGGCCGCCAGCAGCGGCTCGGGCGCCGGGGCGTCGTCGGCGTCGAGCAGGGACCGCAGCCGCTGACCCCAGCCGAGGTCGGTGAGGCGGGCGACCACGCGGCCGGGTTCGAGGCGCTCGTCGGGGCCGATCTTGCCCTTGACGTCGACGCCCAGCCGGCCCATGCCGGACGGCCATTGGACCCGCGGCTCGAGCAGCACCCCGGCCCGCGCCAAGGTGGTGCGCGCCGCCGCCCGGGCGCCGGCCGGAACCTCGTCGGTGTACCAGGGTCCGGCGCAGACGTCGCAGCGGCCGCACGGCGCGGCGCTCGGATCGTCCAGCGCGGCCTGCAGGAACGCCATGCGGCATTGTTCGCCGCGCTGGTAGGCGAGCATCGACCGCGCCTCGGAGTCGCGGGAGGCGGCGACCCGCTCGTACCGCTCGGCGTCGTAGATCCAGTCCTGTCCGGTCGCCTGCCAGCCGCCGCGGACCCGCTGCACCGCGCCGTCGACGTCGAGCACCTTGAGCAGTAGCTCCAGCCGTGTGCGCCGGACGTCGACCACGGTCTCGAGCGCCGCCGTGGACATGGCGTCGCCGGTGGCCGACAACGTGCGGATGACCGACGCCGCTTGGTCCTGCCGGGGCATCGAGACCGTGGCGAAGTACTGCCAGATGGATCGGTCTTCGGCCGCCGGGAGCAGCAGCACGTCGGCGCGCTCCGTGGCCCGGCCCGCGCGGCCGACCTGCTGGTAGTACGCGACCGGCGACGACGGCGCGCCCAGGTGCACGACGAAGCCGAGGTCGGGTTTGTCGAACCCCATGCCCAGCGCGCTCGTTGCCACCAGGGCCTTGACCTCGTTGTTCAGCAGCGCGCGCTCGGCCTCGACGCGGTCGGCGGGATCGGTGCGGCCGGTGTAGGCGATGACGTGGTGGCCGGCCTCGCGCAGCAGCGCCGCGGTGTCCTCAGCCGCGGACACCGTCAGCGTGTAGACGATGCCGCTGCCGGGCAGTTCGCCGAGGTGCGCGGACAGCCAGGCCAGCCGGTGCTCGGCGTCGTCGAGTGAGAGCACGCCCAGCCGGAGGCTCTCGCGCGCCAGCGAGCCGCGGATGGTGGTGACCTCGGCTCCCCCGGCGCCCAGCTGCTCGGCGACGTCGGCCACGACGCGGGCGTTCGCCGTGGCCGTGGTCGCCAGCACGGGGGTGCCGGCAGGGAGCGTGCCGAGGAGGTCGCGGATGCGGCGGTAGTCGGGGCGGAAGTCGTGGCCCCAGTCGGAGATGCAATGCGCTTCGTCGACCACGATCAGCCCGGACCCGGAGGCCAGGGTGGGCAGCTGTTCCTCGCGGAAGCGCGGGTTGTTCAGCCGCTCGGGACTGACGAGCAGGACGTCGACGGCGTCGTCGGCGAGCTGTTTGGCGACCTCACCCCATTCGTCGGCGTTGGCGGAGTTGATGGTGACGGCGCGCACCCCGGCCCGTGCCGCGGCGGCGACCTGGTCGCGCATGAGCGCCAGCAGCGGCGACACGATGACGGTCGGGCCGGCGCCACGTGCCCGCTGCAGACCCGTCGCGACGAAGTAGACCGCCGACTTCCCCCAGCCGGTGCGCTGCACGACCAGCACGCGACGCCGGTGTTCCACCAGGTCGCGTACGGCGTCCCACTGGCCGTCGCGGAACTCGGCCGTGTCGTTGCCGACCAGCCGCCGCAGCAGCGCTTCTGCTTCGTCCTTCAGATCCATGCCTGCGACGCTAGCTGCCGGATCCGGCCGGTCGCCACCGCGCTCGGGCGGATTGTGGACAACTCGGCGAAGTCGTGGGGGCTGTGGATAGGCGACGGTGGAGGTGAGTCGAGGCCGGGCGGACGCAGGCGGCCCGGCCGGGGCGGGGCAACCGTGGACTCGACGGCGACAACGCGCGGGTCACGACCAGGGCTGATGGACCAGGACGAGACGTGCCGGCAGGCGGCGACGCCGGGGGCGCGGACGCGGGCTCGGGCGCGGGCCCGGGCGCTGGCCCGGCCCGGGTAAGGCGAACGACGAACTGGACCGCGACAACGCGCGGGTCACGACCAGGCTGGCGGGACGACGACGAGACGTGCCGGCAGGCGGCGACGCCGGGGACGCGGGCGCTGGCCCGGGCGTCGTTCGCGACCGGGGCTGGTGGACCGGGACGAGACGTGTCGGCAGGCGGGCGACGGCCGCGGACGCGAGCCCGCGCGCCGAGCCCGGGCACCGGCGGACGGCGAGCTGGACAGCGAAGACAGCGGCCGTAACGGCCACGAGGCGTCGCGGGCGGCGGCCAACACAACGTAGCCCTGATCGGGAATGATTCGCACCATCATCGGCGTTAAGGACGCGGGCCGGTAGACATACGGCAACTACCCACCCGGGTGAGGCGGACCGAGGGATCACCCCCGCGCCCACATGCGAGGTTCGACTCCTCGCCCGGCCCCCAAGACCAGCGTCAGGCCGCCTCCGAGCCCAGTGCGACGAGCGCGGCGGCGACGGACGGCTCCATGAGCTCGTGAGTGGTGACTACGGGGACGTCGACCAGGGCGGCCGCTTCGCGGGCGGCCAGCGGCGACGACGTGACCTTGCCGGTGACGGCGGCGACGTGGAGGTGCCACGAGCGCAGCAGGTTCACCCCCGAGAGGGCGCCGAGCGCGTCGCCGGCCGCGAAGAGGACGCCGCTGAGGGTCGACTGGACGGCGGGATCGGCGAGCAGCCGTGCGGTCTCGACGTGGGCGACGCCGTCGGCGATCTCGATGACCACCATGTCGGGCTCGGCCGCCGCCACCGCGGAGAGCAGCCCGAAGTACGTCGCGACGAGGTCGTCGGGCGCCACGAGGTGGGTCGAGGGGAACCCGGCGTCGGTGAAGTCGAGCACCGGCGCGCCACCGGCGTCGACGAGGTGCCAGCGGTCGTTGCCGGCGCCGGTCCCGGTGACCTTGGCCGCGCCGACCCGCCGCCCGGACCGCGTGATGCCCCGCACCAGCGACGCGGCCGACGTCGTCTTGCCGGCGTTCATCGAGGCCCCGACGACGGCGATGACCGGTGGGTGCAGCGTCGGCGGCGCCGGCAGCAGCGGAATCGGTGCCCCCGAGCGCACCGTCAGCCCACGTCCGTCGGGCCCGGCCAGCTGGCCGATCGGCACGATGCGGGTCGGCGCCGCGAACCCCGCGTACGCGCCGACGACCCGACCGGCCATGCCGCCGGCCGCGACGAGATCGCACGGGCCGAGGTCGTCCGGTACGACGGCCTCGTAGGCGTCGGTGGCGTACCGGGCGCCGTACGCGACGATGATCTCGTCGCCCGCGAACAGCCGCGCCTTGCGGCCGTCGGGCCGTTCGATCCAGTCGTGGGCGCCGATCGACTCGACCCGCGCCAGGATCACGTCGCCGGCCGCCGGGATGGTCGCCGGCGCCAGCATCAGCTCGTCGCCGGACGGCACGAGATCGATGACGTGCCGGGTGATGTAGGAGGTCTTGGCCGCTCCGAGCCGGCGCGGCCACGGGGCCTCGACCGGGAAGAGCTCCGCCGCTGGAGCCACACGCTCAGCGAAAGAGGTCATGGGAACCTCACTCCGGGGGACGGGCGCAGAGGTGGCACTGACGATGGTGTGACCACCGGGTGTTTCTGCGGCGAGATGTGCCTTATCGACGCAAGGATGCATGAGCGGACGCCCCTCGCGCCAGACCCCCGCAGGGACTTTTTTCGTGAACGTAAATCCGCAGGTGAAACGGGGTAAATGACGCATACGGGGAACCCCCTTGACCGTCCAGCTGGACGGAACGATCATGGAGGGACAACTGAACACTGGAGTCCCGCTCGGGACACCGGCACATCGTCTGGTTCCCGAGCGGTCGTACGACGGCCCTGTGGAACCTCGTCAGTAGCGAGAGGACCCCTCATGAGTCGTCAGCACGGACGGAGACACCTCAGCCGGCTCCATCCAGGCCGGTACCTCGCCAAGTTGCGACTGCAGGCCTACGCTGCGGTCGCGGGCCGGTTCTCGGCCCGGGCGTAGAGGACTCCGATCTCCGGTTCCACGGAGCAGCTCGCCTCGCGCCTCCGGGCCGCGGACGAGTCTTCCTGGACACGAAGGGTCTGGCATTCGCCGGACCCTTCGCGCGTGTCCACCCGCCTACTCGGCGGCGTCGCCGGCGGCCTCGGCTGCGTCGTCGGCCGGCTCCTCGCTGCCGCCCTCGCCGACCCGAGCCAGTTTCGTCGCCTCCTCGGGCCCCGACTCCAGCAGCACTCGGAAGCCGTCCTCGTCGAGCACGGGCACCTTCAGCTCGACCGCCTTGTCGTGCTTGGACCCGGCGTTCTCGCCCGCGACCACGAACGACGTCTTCTTCGACACCGAGCCGGACGCCTTGCCGCCGCGCGCCAGGATGGCCTCCTTAGCGTCGTCGCGGGAGAAGCCCTGCAGCGACCCGGTGACGACGACGGTGAGGCCCTCGAGCGTGCGCGGCGTCGACTCGTCGCGCTCGTCGACCATGCGGACGCCGGCCGCGGCCCACTTGTCGACGATGGCCTGGTGCCAGTCGACGGCGAACCACTCCTTCACCGACGCGGCGATGGTGGGGCCGACGCCGTCGGTGCCGGCGAGTTCCTCTTCGCTCGCCTCGCGGATGGCCTCCATCGAGCCGAGCGCTCCGGCCAGCGCACGCGCCGCCGTGGGGCCGACGTGCCGGATGGACAGCGAGACGAGGACGCGCCAGAGCGGCTGCTCCTTGGCCTTGCGCAGGTTGTCGAGCAGGCGGCGGCCGTTGACCGTCAGCTCGCCGTCGGTGTTGGTGAACAGCGGCACCTGCTTGAGCTGGTCGGCATCGAGCCCGAACACGTCGCCCTCGTCGGCCACGACGCCGGCGTCGATGAGCGCGATGCCGGCCTCCCAGCCCATGGCCTCGATGTCGAACCCGCTGCGTCCGGCCAGGTAGAACAGCCGCTCGCGCAGCTGCGACGGGCACGACCGGCTGTTCGGGCAGCGGATGTCGACGTCGCCCTCCTTGGCCGGGGCGAGCGGGGTGCCGCAGGCCGGGCACTCGGAGGGCATGACGAACTCGCGCTCGCTGCCGTCGCGCAGTTCGGCGACCGGGCCGAGGATCTCGGGGATGACGTCGCCGGCCTTGCGCAGCACGACGGTGTCGCCGATGAGCACGCCCTTGCGCTTGACCTCGGACGCGTTGTGCAGGGTGGCGTTCTCGACCGTGGAGCCGGCGACCTTGACCGGCTCCATGACGCCGTACGGGGTGACCCGGCCGGTGCGCCCGACGTTGACCCGGATGTCGATGAGCTTGGTGGTGACCTCTTCGGGCGGGTACTTGAACGCGATGGCCCACCGTGGCGCCCGCGACGTGGAGCCGAGTTGGCGCTGGAGGTCGACCTGGTCGACCTTGACGACGACGCCGTCGATCTCGAACTCGATGTCGTGACGGTGCTGGCCGTAGTGGTCGATGAAGCCCTGGACGGCGTCGAGGTCGGGGACGACCTGCGGGCGGTCGCTGGCCGGCAGTCCCCACGCGCGCAGCGCCTCGTACGCCTCGGACTGGAACCGGATGTCGAAGCCGTCGCGGCGGCCGATGCCGTGGCAGACCAGGATCATGCGGTTGAGGTTGCGCCGGGCCCGCTCGTACTCCTCGAGGACGCGCTCGTACGCCAGCTGCGACCGGCCCTCGTTCCCGGCGGCGTCGGCCTTCGCCTTGGCGGCGTCGAGCTTCTCGCGGCGGCGGTCCATGCGCTGACGGAGCACGCCGGCGCCGGAGTTGCGGGCGTTGGCGAACAACGGCAGCCCGAGGTCGGCCCGCTCGGCGTTGACCGCCTCGAACTCGGCCGTCGGGAACACCGCCTCGCCGCGGATCTCGACCACGGACGGCACCGGGAACTCGTCGGTGCCGGTCAGCTCGTTCGGGATGGCGTCGACGAACTGCGCGTTGTAGGTGATGTCCTCGCCGGTGCGGCCGTCGCCGCGGGTGGCGAGCGTGGCCAGCCGGCCGTCGCGGTACACGATGTCGACCGCCAGGCCGTCGACCTTCGGCTCGCACAGGTACCGCGCGCCGGTGCCGACCTCGCGCTCGACCCGGGCGGCCCACTCGGCGATGTCGTCGGAGGAGAACGCGTTGTCGAGGCTCAGCATGCGCTCGAGGTGCTCGACCGGCGGCCACGACGCCTCGACGCCGGCGCCCGGCTCGGCCACCGGCGCGCCCACCTTCTGCGTCGGGGAGTCGGGGGTGCGCAGCTCGGTGTACTGCTCCTCGATGCCCTCCAACTCGTGCATGAGCTGGTCGAACTCGGCGTCGCTGACGGTGGGTGTGGCGAAGTAGTACCGCTGGCGGTGGTCCTCGATCTCTTGCGAGAGCGTGGCATGGCGCTCGCGCACCTGCGTCGGGACGTCGTTGCTGTCGACTGGCTCGGTCACAGCACAGACGGTAGCGCCCACCACTGACGATGTGCCGGAACCGGCGCCGCTTGTCAGGTCGACGCGGTATCCACCGGCCGCAGCGGCAGTGGGCGGACCCGCACCCGATCCGGGGTCAGCGTGGCGATCGCTCCGGCGGTCAGGAACTCGTCGAGTTCCGGAGACAGAGCCGCGAGGATCAATGCCGCCAGGTCCGCCGACGGCAGGGTGTCGACATCACGGGTCAGGAGAAGTGACGGCTTCGAGGCACCACTCGCGTAGAGGATCTGGATGAAGTCGTGGTCGCACGAGATGACGACCCGATCCTCGGCTGCGGCCCGAGCGACGATGTGGGCGTCGTCAGTGCTGGTGAGCCCTGTCTGCGTGAACCGTCCTCAGCGACGAGGAACGTCATACAGCTTGCCGCACCGGCAGGTGATACTCGCCCACAGCGAACGACGCATAGGCAATCGCGTGCTGAATGTCGGCGGCCTCGATGAACGGGAAGTCTTCCTGGATCCGCTCCAGGGTCCAGCCGGAGCCGACGAGGCGCAGCAGATGCTCCACCGTGAAGCGGTGGCCGCGGACGGACGGCTGGCCGCCCAGCTTGCCTGGCTCAACGGTGATGCGATCGAAGCCGTTCACATCGCCCAGCGTGCCACGGAAGACACACTCATCGCTCCGTCCAGGAAATACGCCAGGTGGGCCCAATGAGCGTGCCATCGATAGCACATTCATCCGGTCTCGGCAACGAGGTCGGCGAAGGCGCGTGCCGTCGTGCGGGCGAGGGTGTAGGCGCGGCGGGCCCAGGCGGGGTCGGCGCCGGCGAGGCCGCAGGACGGGGTGACGACGGTGCGGGCGGCCATGGCCGCGGGGTCCTGGTCGAGGCGGCGCCAGAGCCCGACGACGCGCTGGGCGAGCTCGCGGTCGGACGGCGGGGTGGACGGGCGCAGCGACGGCACCACGCCGGGCCACACCGCCAGGCCGGCGTCGACCGCCGCGGCCAGCGCGTCCAGCTCCGCCGCCGGGGCGGCGGCCAGCAGCGACACGTCCAGCGACACCGCGACCGCCCCGGCCGAACGCACGACGTCGACCGGCACCGACGACGCGCAGCAGTGCACGACGACCGGCGCGTCCACCCGCGTGACCACGGCGCCGACCAGCGCGGACGCATCCGCCACGTCGACCGCGCGGAGTCGGCCGAACCCGCTCGGCGTCGCGATCGCCCCGGCCAGGACGGCGGGCAGCGACGGCTCGTCCAGCTGCAGGACGACGGAGGCGCCCGGCACCCGCCGCACGGCGTCGGCCACGAACGCGGACACGCCCTCGGCGAGGGAGGCCGCGAGATCCCGCCGCGCCCCCGGGTCGCCGACGAGCGCGCCGCCGCGGTGGTGCTCGACCGACGCCGCCAGCGTCAGCGGACCTGTGACCTGCACCTTCAGCGGGCCCTCGTAGCCGTAGGCGGCGATCTCCAACGCGTCGAGGTCGGCGCCCAGGAACGACGCCGCGCGCCGCTCGTCGGCGCCCGGCCGCGCGACCAGCCGCCAGCCCGACGGCTGCAGATCGACGTGCAGGTCGACCAGCAGCGACGCGGCCCGGCCGATCATGTCGGCGCCGGCCCCGCGGGCGGGCAGCTCGGCCAGGTGCGGGAAGTCGGGCAGCTCGCCGACGACGACCCGCGCGGCCTCGTCGCGGTCTGGGAACGGCAGCGAACCGATGCCCGTCGCCGTCGCCGGCGCCCACACGTAGTCGCTCACGAACACAGAACCCTAGGCGATAGTCCGCCGCGGCCGGCTGCGGCGCCGCGGTGGTGGAAGCGCCGCCGAGGGACCGGGCCGATGGCCCTCCCGGCCCGGGTGGGGCCCACCCTAGGGGCGGGCACCGACAACGTCGGCCGCGCGGGCGAGGGCGCGGCCACAAGAGCCGGCGCGGTCAGGCGTCCGGGACGGGGTCGGCGGCGCGGGCGAGGGCGCGGCCCTGCAGCTCACGGACCGTCAGGTCCACCTCGACGACGGCGCGACTGACGGGGCCGGCCAGCGGATCGTCGTCCAGTTCGTCGAGGAGGAGCTGGAGCTCCAGGCCTACCGCGTGCATCCGCCGCAGCAGGCGGTCCGCTGCCGCGCCGACGTCACCACCCATGCGCACCCCGCTTCTCGCGGCCCCCCGGCCATCACCAGCACTGCCGTCACGCGGATGGCTGCCCGCCCGGCCGGCGCGCTCACCGTCGGGCGCGCCCCCCTCGACCGGCCGGAGCCGGATGTGCCCGACGGCGAGCGGCCGGCGTGGGCGGCCCGCCCCGCGATCGTGGCCGAAGCCAAGACCGCTGCGCGAAGAGACAGGCACGAGGACGTGCCGACCCTCCGGCGTGTGCCGCCGAGGTCCAGGGCGACGTCCAGATGCGACGGCACGGCACGACAGAGCACGTCAGAGCCGCATTCGGCACATCTCTGCGGACGCTACGCCGGACTCCCGCGGTGGTCAAGGGGGCCAGTTCCCGCGCCGGGGTGTCAGGCGCGGAGGTCGGTGAGCCCCCCGGCGACGACGGCGGCCGCGACGTCGCGCAGCTTGCTGTTGGTCGACCGCGCGTGGCCGCGCAGCAGCGCGAACGACTCGTCGACGGAGATGGAGCGCCGCTCGGCCAGCACGCCCTTGGCCTGCTCGACGAGGATCCGGCTGTCGAGGGCGGACTGGAGCTGCCCGACCACCACGCCCTGCTGGCGGATGGTGCGCTCGTGCAGGATCCCGATGGTGGCGACGTCGGCCATCGCCTGACCGAGCGCCAGCAGGTCGTCCGGCAGCTTCCTCGGCCTGACGGCGAACAGGTTCATCGCGCCGACGACCACCTCGCGCAGCCGCATGGGCAGGGCGTGGACGCCGAGGAACCCGGCCTCGCGGGCGGCGGGGGCGAACAGCGGCCAGCGCTCGTCGCCCTTGCGCAGGTCCTCCATCGACACCGGCCGGCCGCCGTGGAAGGCGTCGTAGCACGGGCCCTCGGAGTTCTGCAGTTGCGACAGCTCCAGCAGCCGGGTCTCCTCCGTGGAGGCCGCGACGAGGCTGAGGGTGCCGTGGTGGTCGGCCAGGACGACGCCGCAGGCGTCGACGTCGAGCAGTTCGACCACCCGGTGTGCGAGCACGTCGAGGAAGCCGAGCACGTCGTAGTCGTCCACGAGCGTGTCGGCCAGTTCGACGAAGGTCTCGCGGACTCGCCGGTCGGTGGTACTCATGCGCCGCCCTCCGGGTGGTCGGGGTCGGGGTGCGGAGGCGCGTCCATCATCCCGTTCCCCGCAGCCGTGTCGTTCATGCCGCGCCGGTCCGGGGTGAATCTCAATCGTCGCGCCACGACGTCGGCGGCCACCTCGGCCAGCCGGCGTTCGTGGACGTAGGCGTAGGCCCGCAACCGCACCAGCGCCTCGCTCACTTCGACGCTGAGCTGCACACTCACCATGCCCGCGGCCTGGTGCACCTCGGCGCGGCGTTCCGGCAGCATGCCACCTCGAAATTGGTCCGGACCGGTCCCGACCGATCCGCGCTCGTCGAGCACCACGACGAGCACCGCGTCGGCGTAGGCCAGCGCCGTCGACAGCCGCGCGTCGCCCAGGTCGCCGGCGTCGCGCCGGTACACGTCCAGCACGCCGACCCGGGCCGCACCGGCCGCCACGGGGAACGCGAACAGTCCTCGCACGCCCCGCTGCACCGCGGCCGGCGCGAACACCGGCCAGCGCCGCGTGGCGAATCCGGCGGCGAGGTCGGGCGCCAGCACCACGCCGTCGCCGGACGCGTCGACGCCGGGGCCCTGACCGAGGGTGAACTGCAGCTCCTCGAGCTCCTCGCAGAGCGCGCCGACGGACAGCACCGGCTCGCGGGCGCCGGACGCGCCGACCACCGACAGCCCGCACCCGGCCGCGCCGAGAGCGACGGCGCAGGCCTCCAGCACGTGCCGCAGCGACAGGTCGGCGCCCTCGGCCCGCGCGCGTTCGAGAATCGCCCCCCAGACGTGGTCAGCTCGGTGCTCAGCGCACAAACGTCCCCGCCCATCCACAGACCACCACGATGGTTCCCTCCCCGTCGACGGGAAATTTTGACAGGTCCGCCGGGCCCCGCGCCAGTGCCTATCGACGCTGTATGACGGGCCGCGCGTCGCTACGCTGTCGGCATGGCCGAGGTGACGCCGCACGAGGGCGAGCAGCACTATCACGGCAAGCTGGCGGGGCGGCTGAACTGGCTGCGCGCGGGCATCCTCGGCGCCAACGACGGCATCATCTCCACCGCCGGCATCGTGGTCGGCGTCGCCGGCGCCACCACCGCCCGCGACTGGCTGCTGCTGACCGGTGTGGCCGGCCTGGTCGCGGGCGCGTTCTCGATGGCCGGCGGCGAGTACACCTCCGTCAGCGCCCAGCGCGACACCGAGCGGGCGGCGCTCGCGCGGGAACGGTGGGAGCTGGAGCACCTCGCCGACGAGGAGCTGGCCGAGCTCACCCTGATCTACGAGCGCAAGGGCCTGTCGCGCCCGCTGGCCGAGCAGGTCGCGCGCGAGCTGACGGCCGAGGACGCGCTGGCGGCGCACGCCGAGGTCGAGCTCGGCATCGACGCCGACGAGCAGACCAACCCGTGGACGGCGGCGCTGTCGTCGTTCGTGGCGTTCGCGCTGGGTGCGACGCTGCCACTGCTGGCGATCGTGCTGCCGCCGGCCGGCGCGCGGGTGCCGGTCACGATGGTGACGGTGGTGATCGCGCTGGCCCTCACCGGGTACGTGGGCGCGCGGCTGGGCGGCGGACGGCGCTGGCGGGCGGCGTCGCGGGCGGTGATCGTGGGGCTGCTGACCATGGCGGTGACGTACGTCGTCGGCTCGGCGATCGGCGTGTCCGTCTCGTAGGCCACACCCCCTCGCGCCGCACGAACGGTCGTGCTATTTTGATGGCGTGACAAAGGGCGCCGAGACCCGGCAGGTCATCCTCCGCAAGGGAGTCGAGACGGCCTATCGGGTCGGCCTGGGCGGGCTCACCATCGGCCACCTCGCCGCCGCCACCGGCATGTCCAAGAGCGGGTTGTTCGCGCACTTCCGGTCCAAGGAGCTGCTGCAGCTGGAGGTGCTGCGCGAGGCCCGCACCGAGTTCATCGACACCGTCATCCGGCCGGCGCTGCTGGCGCCGCGCGGCGAGCCGCGGGTGCGTGAGCTGTTCGAGCGCTGGGTCGAGTGCGGCCGCACCCGCATGCCCGGCGGCTGCCTGTTCGTCAAGGCCTCCGCCGAGCTGGACGAGCAGGACGGCCCGGTCCGCGATCAGTTGGTCCGCGACCACCTCGACCTCTACGACTCCTGCGCCCGCATGTTCGCGTCGGGCATCGCCGAGGGCCACTTCCGCGACGACGCCGACCCGCTGCAGTTCGCCGCCGACCTCGACGGCATCATGCTCGGCTTCTACCACGCCCACCGGCTGCTCGAGGACGAGCGGTCGGAGGCACGGGCACGGTACGCGTTCGAGCGGCTGCTCGACGCCGCCCGCGTCGCCGGGCCCGCCCCGGCCACCACCTAGAAGAACCGCGAAGGGACCCGTCCATGACCACCGTCTCGCCGCAGAATCGCACGATCGTTCGTGCTGGTGCGAAGCTCCGCGCGCTCCGGGTCGCGTTCCGCACGCTCGACCGCGTCGCGCCGTCGGCCGGCGCCCGCTGGGCCGCCGGGCTGTGGTGCACGCTGCCCAACACCGGCGGCCGCCGCCGCGACGAGCGGCCGCGGCCGGGCGAGCGCAGCACGCTGACCCTCCCCGACGGCCGCACGGTCGCGGTGGAGAGCTGGGGGTTCGGCCCGCCGGTCTACCTCATGCACGGCTGGGGCGGCTGGCGCGGCCAGCTCGGCGCGTTCGTGCAGCCGCTGGTCGACGCCGGGCGGCGGGTGGTGGCGGTCGACGCGCCCAGCCACGGCGAGTCCGGGCCGGGGCAGCTGGGCCGCGGCCGGGCCACCGGCGTCGAGTTCTCCGAGGCGCTGGCGGCGGCCGCGGGCAAGCACGGCAAGCCGTCCGCCGTCGTCGCGCACTCCCTCGGCAGTGCCGCCACGGCGGTGGCGGTGCTGGACGGGCTGCCGGCGGCGCGGCTGGTGCTGATCGCGCCGAGCACCACGCTCAGCGACGGGCTCGCGCTGTTCCAGCGGACGATGGGCTTCGGCGAGCGCACCCGCGGCCGCATGCTGACGCTGCTGGAACGCAAGGCCGGTCGCCCGCTGGCCGACTTCGACGTCACCGGGCTGGCCCGGCGCGCGGAGGTCCCGCCCACGCTCGTCGTGCACGATCGCAAGGACAAGGAGGTCCCGTACGACGACGGCGCCGCGCTCGCGGCCGCGTGGCCGGAGGCGGAGCTGGTCAGCACCGACGGCCTCGGGCACCAGCGCATCCTGCGCGACCCCGGCGTCATCGGGCTGGTCGTCGACTACGTCACGCGCTGACGGCCGAGCGGGTGCGGTCGATGGTGGCCGACCCGACGACCCGGGTGCCGTCGTAGAGCACGATCGCCTGACCGGGCGCGACGCCCTCCTGGGCGGTCTCGAACGTCACCTCGACGCCGGACGGCAGCACCGTCGCGGCCGCCGGGACCGGGGTGCCGTGTGCCCGGAACTGGGCCAGGCACGACAGCGGCGACGACGCGGGCGGCGGCGCGCCGCACCAGCGCGGCGCCACCCCGGTGAGCGCGTCGACGGCGAGCGCCTCGCGCGGGCCGACGGTGACCCGGCGGTCGACCGGGGAGATGTCGAGGACGTAGCGCGGCTTGCCGTCGGCGGCCGGCGTGCCGATGCGCAGCCCCTTGCGCTGCCCGATGGTGAACCCGTAGGTCCCCTCGTGCGTGCCGACGACGGCGCCGTCGGCGTCGACCACCTCGCCCGGCTCGGAGCCGAGGCGCTCGCGCAGGAAGCCGGCGGTGTCGCCGTCGGCGATGAAGCAGATGTCGTGGCTGTCGGGCTTGCGGGCGACGGCCAGGCCGCGCCGCTCGGCTTCGTCGCGGACCTCGGCCTTGACGGTGTCGCCGAGCGGGAACAGGGCATGCGACAGCTGGGCGGCTGTCAGCACGCCGAGTACGTAGGACTGGTCCTTCTCGGGGTCGGCGGCGCGGTGCAGCTCGGGACCCGCCGGGCCGGCGACGACCCGCGCGTAATGCCCGGTGCCGACGGCGTCGAACCCGAGCGCGAGCGCGCGGTCGAGCACGGCGGCGAACTTGATCTTCTCGTTGCAGCGCAGGCACGGGTTGGGCGTGCGGCCGGCGGCGTACTCGGCGACGAAGTCGTCGACGACGTCGGCGCGGAACCGCTCGGCGAGGTCCCAGACGTAGAACGGGATGCCCAGGACGTCGGCGGCGCGGCGGGCGTCGCGGGAGTCCTCGATGGTGCAGCAGCCGCGGGCGCCGGTGCGGAACGACTGCGGGTTCGACGACAGCGCGAGGTGCACGCCGGTGACGTCGTGGCCGGCCTCGACCAGCCGCGCCGCGGCGACCGCCGAGTCGACTCCGCCGGACATCGCGGCGAGGACGCGCATGGTCAGTTCCCCCCGGTTGAACGACTGGTGGCGACGTTGACGATGCCGGCGGCGCGGGCCCGCTCGACGGCCGGCCCGATGGCCGCGACCAGCGCGTCGACGTCGTGAGCCGTGGACGTGTGGCCCAGCGAGAACCGCAGCGACCCGCGGGCCTGCTCGTGCGGCGCGCCCATGGCCAGCAGGACGTGCGACGGCTCGGGCACGCCGGCCGTGCAGGCGCTGCCGGTGGAGCAGTCGATGCCGGCGGCGTCGAGCAGGAGCAGCAGCGCGTCGCCCTCGCAGCCGGGGAAGGAGAAGTGCGCGATGCCCGGCAACCCGCCGGGCGAGCCGTTGAGCACCGCATCGGGCACCGCCGCCCGCACGCCCGCGACCAGCCGCTCGCGCAGCACCGTCAGGGCGGCCGAACGGGCCGGGACATCGGCCAACGTCGAGCGCAGCGCCGCGGCCAGCCCGGTGACGGCGGGGGCGTCGAGCGTGCCGGAGCGGACGTCGCGCTCCTGCCCGCCGCCGTGCAGGACGGGCACGACGTCGGCCTCGCGGCGCAGCAGCAGCGCGCCGACGCCGACCGGGGCGCCGGCCTTGTGCCCGGACACCGTCATGGCGTCCAGCCCGGAGTCGCCGAAGTGGACGGGCAGCGCGCCGACCGCCTGCACGGCGTCGGAGTGGACGGCGATGCCGTGCTCATGCGCGACCGCGACCACCTCGCCGACGGGCTGCACCGTGCCGACCTCGTTGTTGGCCCACATGACGGTGATCAGCGCGACCGACTCGGGGTCGGCCTCGACGACTCGGCGCAGCGCGTCGACGTCGAGCCGCCCGGTGGCGTCGACCGGCAGCCACTCGACCTTCGCGCCCTGCTCGGCGGCCAGCCAGTCGACGGTGTCGAGGACGGCGTGGTGCTCGACGGCCGAGGCGAGGATGCGCACGCGGCGCGGGTCGGCGGCGCGGCGGGCCCAGTAGAGGCCCTTGACGGCGAGGTTGTCGGCCTCGGTGCCGCCCGAGGTGAACACCACCTCACTGGGCCGCGCACCGAGGCCGGCGGCGACGGACTCGCGCGCCTCCTCGACCAGCTTGCGGGCGTGCCGGCCGGAGGCGTGCAGCGACGAGGGGTTGCCGAGGGTCGCCATGGCCGCGGCGACGACGTCGATCACTTCGGGGAGGACGGGGGTCGTCGCCGCGTGGTCGAGATAGACGCGGCGCTCGGACATCGCCACCAGTTTACGTCGTCAGCCCTGACGCTTGCGGATCTCCTCGGTGGCCTGGGGCAGGACGGTGTGGAGGTCGCCGACGACGCCGAAGTCGGCCATGGCGAAGATCGGCGCCTCGGGGTCCTTGTTGACCACGACGATGGTCTTCGAGGTCTGCATGCCGGCCCGGTGCTGGATGGCGCCGGAGATGCCGGCCGCGAGGTAGAGCTGCGGCGACACCGTCTTGCCGGTCTGCCCGACCTGGTAGGCGTGCGGGTACCAGCCGGAGTCGACCGCGGCCCGTGACGCGCCCACGGCCGCGCCCAGCGCGTCGGCCAGCGCCTCGACGGGGGCGAAGTCACCGCCGGTGCCGCGCCCGCCCGACACCACGATGCTGGCTTCGGTCAGCTCCGGGCGGCCGGTAGCCGCGCGCGGCTTGCGCTCGACGATGCGCGCCTTCGTGGCCGCCTCGCTGAACGCCACCGCGACCTTCTCCTCCGCCGGCGTGGCCGGGGCGGGCTCGGGGGTGATGGCGTTCGGCTTCACCGTGATGACGGGCGCACCCGTCGTCACCTGGGCGGTGACGGTGTAGCCGCCGGCGAACACCGACTGCGTCGTCGTGAGGTCGGCCGCGACATCGGTCGCGTCGGTGATGACGCCGGACCCCAGCTTCACCGCCAGCCGGGCCGCGATCTCCTTGCCCTCCGGCGACGACGTCAGCAGCACCCCAGCCGCACCCGACGTCTGGGCGATCTGCGCCAGCGCCTCGGCCTTCGGCACCACCAGGTACTGCTCGAACTCGGGCGCCTCGACGACGTACACCTTCGCCGCGCCGTACTCCCCCAGCGTGTCACGGGCCGCGTCGAACCCCGACCCCAGGAAGACGGCCGCCGGCTCGCCCGCGCGGCGCGCGAGCGTCAGCAGCTCCAGCGTGGTCTTGCGCACCGCGCCGTCGACGTGGTCGACCAGGACCAGAATCTCAGCCATCGTCGTCTCCCTGCTCAGATGAACTTCTGCGCGGCCAGGAACTCGGCCAGCTTCGCGCCGCCGTCGCCGTCGTCGGTCACGACCTGACCCTGCGTCCGCTCGGGCCGCTTCACCACCTCACGCACGACCGACGCCGCGGCACCCAGCCCCACACCCGCCGCGTCGATGCCGAGGTCGCCCAGCGTCCACGTCACTAGCGGCTTCTTCTTCGCCGCCATGATCCCCTTGAACGACGGGTACCGCGGCTCGTTGATCTGGTCGGTCACCGCCACCACCGCCGGCAGCGCGGCCTCGATGGTCTCCGACGCGACGTCGCCGTCGCGGCGCGCCGTCACCGACGCCTCCGACACCGCCAGCTCACCGACGAACCCCACGTGCGCCAGCCCGAGGTGCTCGGCCAGCATCGCCGGGACCACGCTCATGCCGCCGTCGGTCGACGCCATGCCGGTCAGCACCAGATCGACGTCACCGACCTTCGCGACCGCGGCCGCCAGCACCCGCGCGGTGGCCGGCGCGTCGGACCCGTGCAGGGAGTCGTCGACCACGTGCACACCGGAGTCCGCACCCATCTGCAGCGCCTTCTTCAACGCCGCGTCAGCGCCCTCGGGGCCCATCGTCAGCGCCACGACCTCGACCCCCTCGCCGGCCTCGGCGATCTTCAGTGCCTCCTCGACGGCATACTCGTCCAACTCGGACAACAAGCCGTCCACACCCACACGGTCGGTGGTGTTGTCGGCGGCGGTGAAAGTCCGGTCCGCGGTGGCGTCCGGAACGTGCTTGACCAGGGTGACGATCTTCATGGCCGGGTTGCGACCTCCTAGGCCGGGCAGGTGGAGAGCTGCAAGTGTGGCGTCCATCGCGAGGCTAGCCCACACCGGGGTGGCGGGGCCGTCGACTGTCCCGATGTTACCGAGGAGTAACCGGCGGCCCAAGCCCCGGCGACGTGCAACACGTCACAGTCCGGGACGGCCGCCGATACCCGTTTTCGCCGTCCGTACGCGGTCCCGATCTTGCGGCCGCTGTGAAATGATCGCGCGATGCGGATACTTGTCGTCTCGTGGGAGTACCCGCCCGTCATCTACGGCGGACTGGGGCGCCACGTCCACCGCCTGACCGAGGGTCTCGTGGCCGACGGACACGACGTCGCCGTCGTCACCCAGTCCGCCCCGGGGATGCCCGAGGAAGAGGACGACAAGGGTGTGCGGGTGTTCCGGGCTCCGCCCGACCCGCCGGCCGGCGAGCGCGGCGAAGACCTCGTGCCGTGGGTGCTGGCGCTCAACACCAGCCTCATGCGCACCGCCCACCGCCTCACCCGCGAGTGGATGCCCGACGTCGTCCACGCGCACGACTGGGTCGACGCGCACGCCGGCATCAACGTCGCGCGCGCCATCGACGCGCCGCTGGTCGCCACCGTCCACGCCACCGAGGCGGGGCTGTGGGACGGCTGGCTGTCGACGCCGCTGTCGCGAGCCCGGCACGACATCGAGGCGTGGCTGGTCGCCGAGGCCACCCGCTCCATCGTCTGCTCCGAGGCCATGCGGGTCGAGGCGGCCGCCGCGTTCGACGTCCCGCCCGAGGACCTCACCGTCATCCGCAACGCCGTCGACCACCCCGCCTGGCGCACCACGGCCGAGGCGCGGCGGGCCACCCGCGAGCGGTTCGGCATCCCGCCGAAGACGCCGCTGCTGGTGTTCGGCGGCCGGCTGGAGTGGGAGAAGGGCGTCGACGTCTGCGTCGAGGCGCTCTCGCTGGTCCGGCAGCGCCACCACGACGCCCGGCTGGTACTGGCCGGCGCCGGGTCGCAGGAGATCAACCTGCGGCGGCTGGCGCAGCGGCTGCAGATCGACCACGTCGTCCAGTTCGCCGGGCGCATGGACCAGCCCGACCTCGCCGCCCTGTTCGGCGCCGCCGACGTCGCCATGTGCCCGTCGTCGTACGAGCCGTTCGGCATCGTGGCGCTCGAGGCGTGCGCGGCCGGCACCCCGGTCATCGCCGGCGACAGCGGCGGCCTGCGCGAGGTCATCGAGCACGACGTCACCGGCCTGCTGGTGCCGCCGCGCGACCCCGGCGACCTCGCGGCGGCGGCCATGCGGCTGCTCGACGAGCCCGGCCTGTCGCAGCGGCTGGTCCGGGCCGCCCACCAGCGCATCGCCACCGAGTTCGTCTGGACGGCGGTCGCCCGCGAGACCGAGAAGGTCTACGCGGCCGCCGTCGCCGACCCCCGGCCGCCGCGGCCACGGCCCGCACCGGCGCCCGACGGCAACATCCTGGCCGACCGCCCCGCGGCAGTGCAGCAGGCCTGGAAGCGGGTCCGCGGCGAGGTCTGACGGCGCTCAGAGGCGGGCCCGGCGCAGCGTCACGGCGCGGCCGAACCGCGCCAGCTTCTCCGGGTTGCGCACCGCGTAGAGGCCGGTGACCAGCCCGCCGTCGAGCCGCACCGCCAGCACGGTGTCGATCGCGCCGTCGTCGCGCAGCACCAGCGCCGGGTGGCCGTTCACCAGCGCGAGCTGCGGCGTGGCGGCGATCCGGCCCAGCACGGCGGCGACCGTCGCGGCACCGGTGACGGGCTCCAGCGCGGCCCGCGCGACCCCGCCGCCGTCGGTGAGCAGGACGACGTCCGGCGCCAGCACGTCCACCAGTCCCTGCAGGTCACCGGTCTCGACCGCCCGCCGGAACGCGTCCAGCGCGGCCCGGGCCTGGTCCGCCGGAGCGGAACCGCGGGGCCGCCGGGCGGCGACGTGGCCGCGGGCACGGTGCGCGATCTGCCGCACCGCGGCGGGGGTCTTGCCGACCGCCTGCGCGATCTCGTCGTACTCCACGGCGAACACGTCGCGCAGCACGAACACCGCCCGCTCCGTCGGCGTCAGCGTCTCCAGCACCAGCAGCATCGCCATCGAGACGCTCTCCGCCAGCTCGACGTCCTCGGCGACGTCGGGCGTGGTCAGCAACGGCTCGGGCAGCCACGGGCCGACGTAGGACTCGCGCCGCCGGCGCACGGTGCGCAGCCGGACCAGCGCCTGCCGGGTGGTGGTCCGGATCAGGTAGGCGCGCCGGTCGCGGACGGCGTCGAGGTCGACGCCGGCCCACCGCAGCCACACCTCCTGCAGCACGTCCTCCGCGTCGGCGGCCGAGCCGAGCAATTCGTAGGCGACGGTGAACAGCAGGTTGCGGTACGCGACGAACGTCTCGGTGGCCGGGTCCATACGTGTACGACACCGCCCGGCGCGGATCTGTGACGCGGCATACGTCACACCCCGGCGCTGTCACGGAACCGGGCCGGCCGGCATCTCCAGGTCGTCACGCACACCGGCACGGAAGGACCGACCATGACGCTCCGACTCGACCTGTTCTCCACCCCGACCGCCGCGAAGACGCTCAAGCGCTTCGCCAACGCCGCGCTGGCGCTGGAGGGCTCGGCGCTGCCGAAGTCGCTGCGCGAGCTGGTGCAGCTGCGGGTCAGCCAGCTCAACGGCTGCGGCTACTGCGTCGACGCGCACACGAAGGAGGCCGCGGCCGCCGGAGAGCCCGACGTGCGGATCCACCTGGTCGCCGCCTGGCGCGAGTCGACGGTGTTCACCGACGCCGAGCGGGCCGCGTTCGCGCTGGCCGAGGAGGCCACCCGGCTCGACCGCGGCGACGGCGTGTCCGACGCGACCTGGGCCGCCGTGCGCGAGCACTACGACGACGACGAGCTCGGCGCGCTGGTCTGCGTCGTCTCGCTGATCACCGCGGCCAACCTGATGAACGTCATCGTGCGCAACCGCGGTGGTTCCTACGTCCCGGGGGCGTTCGCCGCCTCGTCCAGCTGACCGGCCGGCTCGGGTTCGGGTTCCGGCGGCGGTCGTCGTCGCCGGGACCCGCGCACCCAGCGGGCCAGCGCCCGGTAGGTGTCGTCGCGGACGAAGACCATGTCGGCGGCGATCATCGCCAGCGAGAACCACGGCAACGCCATCGTGACCGCGATGCCGACGTGCATCGCGAAGATCGCCAGCAGCGCCAGCACCCGGGTGCCCCGTCGCAACAGCAGCAGCGGGAACAGCACCTGCACGAACACCGTCACGTAGCTGCCGATCGTGACGAACACGCCGTTGGTGTAGACCAACTCGTTCAGCCCGGGCCACGGTGCGTACTGGCCGATGCGCAGCGGGTAGTACAGCCCGACGCCCTCCTGCCACATGCTGCCCTGCACCTTCGACAGCCCGGACGTCATGTAGATCATGAACACCTGGGTGGCGACGGCCATCAGCGCGACGTTGTGGAACAGCGTCCCCACCCAGGGCGGCAGCGGCACCAGCGGCCGGTAGCCGGGCCGGGCGCGGCGGCGGGCGTCCAGCGACCACCGCATCGAGGTGTCGGCGAAGCACAGGAACAGCAGCATGATGCGGACGATGTTGTCGCCGGCGTCGTCGGCCAGCGGGTTCAGCCGCATCAGGCTGGCGATCGCGATCGTCAGCAGCGGGGTGACCACGCGGGTGCGCCAGCCCAGCGTGAACGCGACGGCCAGCGCGGCCAGCAGCAGGTACTTCAGCGTGAAGACCGTGGTGCCGTCGTCCTGCGCGAACACCCACGTGAACGGGAAGCCGTACTCGTCGACCGTCAGCCACGGGGTCAGCCAGCGCGAGCCGGGACCCCACACGTAGTGCCGGGCGGCGAAGTTGACGGTGAGCGAGCCGAGGATCGCGACGCCGATGAGGATGCGCATCGCGGCCAGCCCGTACGTGGCCTTCTTGCGGTCGAACAGCCACTGCTCGCCCGCGTCGACCGTCCGCCCGACGGCGCCGGTCACGAACCGGACCGCGTCGCCGATCACCGGTTCTCCACCAGCCCGTCGATGACGTCGGCGAACGCGGCCTCGTCCTGGTCGGGGTCGACCAGCACCGGGCGCCAGCCGAAGTCGCGCACCGTCCGCTGCGGGTCGTCGGGCACCGGGTCGAATCGGACGTCCCAGCGCGGCACCGGCGTGCGGACCAGCTGGAACTGGACGGCGACGACGTCCTCGCCCCACAGCGCCCTGGCCAGCTGGGTGGCATAGCCGGTGGCGACGCGGTCGGCGCGGACGATGTTCGCGACGCGGCCGGACGTCTCGCCGCCCTGTGCCGCGATGAGGTCGTCGGCCAGCGGCCGCCAGTCGTCCATGTCGGTGTAGTCGGCGGCGACGATCTCCTGCTGCTCGTCGGTGAGCGCGTCCCAGGCGGTGTTGACGCGGCGGTGCAGGTTCGACGTCAGCCGGCTGGCCCGCGACGGCGCGGGGTCGTGCGTGATCAGCGTCCACTCCAGGCGCGTCGCGTCGGCCCAGTCGGTGGTGCGCAGCTCACCGGTCTGCGGGTCCTCGACCTGCGCCCGGACCCGCAGCTCGTCCTCGGCGTTCACCGGGTTCGGCGCGAACAGGCTCCAGTTCTGCTGGAAGAACGGCCGCATGTACCCGGACACCTGGGCGCCGACGGAGTCCTTGATCGGGTTGCTCGGCGCGTTCCACAGGAACGTCGCGGCGAAATGCAGCACCAGGACGCCGACCAGGAAGAACGCGACGCCCTTCGCGATCGGCGGCACCTCGGTGCGCTGGGTGTCGTCCGGCCTCTCCTTCGGCACGCGGGCCAGGCTACCTCGTGGGCACCGGCTCGGCCGGGGCCTCCTCCGGCGCGGGCTCCGCCGCGGCCGGCCGCCGCCGTCGCCGTCGCTCGTCCCGCGCCGCACGCACCCGGGCCGCGATGCCCTGATACGTGGAGTCGCGGATGAAGATCTGGTCGCCGGCCATGATGAACAGCGAGAAGAACGGCAGCCCCATGATCACCGCGATGCCGGCGTGCATGCCGAGGACGCCGAGCAGCGCCACCACCCGGGTGCCGCGGCGCAACAGCAGCAGCGGGAAGAACAGCTGGATGAACACGGAGAAGTACGAGACGACCAGCACGCCGAACGGGTTCGCCGACAGCACGTCGTTCAGCCACGGCCACGGCCGGTACTGACCGACCTGCATCGGGTAGTAGACGGCGGTGCCGTCCTGCCAGTACTCGCCCTGCACCTTGTACAGCGCCGAGGCCACGTAGATGATGCAGATCTGCGCGCCGACGGCCAGCACGGCGAGGTTGTGGACGAGCACCCCGAGCCGGGCGCCGCCGCGACGCAGCCCGTCGGGGGTGAACCGGCGCGGCCACAGCCAGCGGCTCAGGCCCTGCTCCTGCCGCGCGCGCCGGCGAGCATCCAGCGACCACCGTCCGGACAGGTCGGCGAAGCACAGGTAGATGAGCAGGATGCGGAAGATGTTGTCGCTCTGGTCGCCGTAGAGCGGGTTCGACTCGATCAGGCTGACCCAGGTGATCAGCAGCAGCGGCGCGACCACGCGGGTGCGCCAGCCGAGCGTGAAGGCGACCGCCAGCCCGAGCACGACCAGCGTCTTCACCGTCAGCATGGTGGGGTCGCTGCCGCCCTCGAACAGCGTGAACGGCCAGCCGAAGCCGCCGTTGCGCTCGAGCGGCGTCATCCACTGCGCGGCGTCGCCCCACAGGTAGTGCCGGTTGGCGAAGTTCGCCAGCAGGAACCAGACGGCCGCGCCGCCGAAGATGATGCGGACGACGGCGACGCCGTACGTGGCGCGCTTGGCGCCCAGCAGCCACTCCTCGCCCTTGCCGACGGTGCGGGCGGCGCCGTCCAGCGCGCGGTCGACGGCGGAGCCGATCATCGGAACCTCCCGATGGCCTCGGCGAACGCCGCGCTGTCCTGGTCGTCGTACAGGTAGAGCGGGCGGCGGCCGAACTCGCGGGTGGTGACCGACGGGTCGTCGCCGCGGTCGTCGAAGCGCGGCGCGCGGGTCTCCTGGATCTGCACCTCGACGTACTCGATGCCGGAGTCGCGGCCCCACCAGGCCCACGCGAACTGCGTGGCGTACGCCGCCATCGCGCGGTCGAGACGCAGCACGTAGGAGATGCGCGCGTCGGAGCTGGGGTCGGGGGTGGCGAGCATCGCCTCTTCCATGCGCGCCCACGCGTCCTCGTGGTAGTTGCCGGCCAGCACCTCCTGCTCCTCGCGTGAGATGAGGCGGTACTGCTTGCGCATGTTGCCGGCCAGCCGGCGGGTGATGATGCCCGCGCGCGACGGCGCCAGGCTGTGCAGGATGTTGCCGTCGACCTCGAGCTGGGTGACGTCCACCCACTCGGTGGAGCTGTCGGCGTCGTACCAGCCGCGCACCAGCATGGAGTACTCGACGCTGATGGGCGTCGGCGCGAACAGGCTCCACTCCTGCTGGAAGTACGGCTGCATGTAGCTCGTCAGCGTCGTGCCCAGCGACTCCTTGGCCGCGTTGGCCGGGCCGACGAACACCGCCGTCGCGAAGAGGTGCGCGCACAGCAGCGCGCCGAGCCCTCCGGCGACGACCTTGATCCACGTCGGACGCGGTTCCTGCCGCTCCGGCGTTGTCGCTGTCTCCTGGTCCCGCATCGTGCCTGCCCTCGTGTGCCGACCGCCCGGTTCGACCGACCCCGGAAACGCCGATCCGGTGGGCCCGCACCCTGGCTTGAGAGCGGACCCACCGTGATCGAACGTGGGAGTCGTGGTGCTACTCCTGGGTGTTACTGGTGGTGCTGAGCGTCACTCGACGGTGAGGCCCCGGCGACGGCTGACCGCGTAGGCGGCGATGCCACCGGCGAGGACCAGGCCCAGGCCGAGGATCAGCAGCTGGCTGGAGCCGGCACCGGTGTCGGGCAGCTCGTCGCCGTCCTCGTTGCCGTTGGCGTCAGCGGCGCCGTCCTCGTCACCGTTGGTCTCGGTGCCGTCGACCTCGGTGCCGTCGACCTCCGTCTCGGTGCCGTCGACCTCGGTGCCATCCACCTCGGTCTCCGTGCCGTCCACCTCGGTCTCCGTGCCGTCGACCTCGGTCTCGGTGCCGTCCACCTCGGTGCCGTCGACCTCGGTGCCATCCACCTCGGTCTCCGTGCCGTCGACCTCGGTCTCGGTGCCGTCGACCTCGGTCTCCTCACCGTCGGCCTTGGTGTTCGGGCCGACGTGCGACTCGGCCAGCGTCACCGAGACGCCGCCGTTGTCGAGGCCACCCAGCAGCGTGACCTGCATGGCCGCGACGCTGTAGGTCTCGGAGGTGGCGGCGCGCTCGACGTTCACCGCGGTGCGGGCGCTGGTCGGCATGGCCACACCGGCGTCAGCCTGGTCGGGCTGCACGTTCACCTTGATCGACAGGATGTCGGTCAGGGCGTCGGCGATGCCGTTGGTGAGCTCGTCGAGGCCGAGGTTCCCGAGCAGGTCGCCCAGGCCGGCGCCGAGGTCACCGAGCAGCTCGGTGAGCAGGCTGTCGAGGATGTCGAACAGGCCCGGGCCGATCAGCTCGCTGTTCGGCGGCAGGTCGTTCAGGCTCTCGAACAGCAGGTCGAGGTCGATGACGATGGTGCCGTCCTCGATCCAGACCGCGGCGTCGTCGCCGAGCGACAGGTTCAGGCCGCTCAGCAGCGGGACGGTGACCCGCAGCTCGCCACCGGCGATCTCGTAGTCACGCGCGACCTCGAAGTCGTCGTCGGACGGCTCGAGGTGCGCCTCGGACGAGACGGCGCCGAGCTCGAGCTCGACGTCGGCGATGAGGTCGGTGACGCCCTCGCCGAGCAGGTCGGTCAGGTCGAACGTGGCGTTGCCGGGGAAGCCGTCCTCGACACCCGTGCCGACGCCACCGTTGTCGGCGACCGCACCGGTCGCGGCGTGCGACACGGCGCCGTCCTCGGCCGTGGCCCACTGGTTGACCGCGCCGAGCTTGATGATGTCGCTCAGCGGGATCTGCAGGTTCGGGTCGATGTCGATGTTGATCGAGTCGAGCAGCGTGACGTCCAGCGGGTTGGCGTCGGTGACGGCCTCCGGGTCGCCCAGGTTCTCGACGTCGACGCCGGCGAGCTCGGCGATCTCGTCCAGGTCAGTGCCCAGGACGGTGCCGTCGAGGAACCGCGCACCAGCGCGCGCCTCGTCACCCTCGGCCGCTGCGGCGGGCGTCAGCCACGCACCCACAGCGAAAACCGGGGCAATACCAGCTGCGAGCAGCGTTGTCGCTGCGCGACGCCGGCGCATAACAGGTGTTGCAGGCATGCCTTCTCCTCTGGCATTTGCATTTTCATGGCGGGCTCCTTCGCGGCCATCAGATGTGCCAAGGCCAGCGAAGCGTGATCATGAACCTACAACTGCGCCACAGACGTGTCTCGTACTTGGCGAATTTGCCTCCGGGGACATCGACCGCCCATTCGTCGCGCGCCGGTCGCTATGCCTCGAAAGGGTTGATCAACTTCTATCCCCGCAAAACTGGCCTGTCGGTGTCTTTGCCGTTTTTCACCCGTTCTCCGGACATAGCGGGGCGGATCACCGCGTTGAACTGGGGTGAAACGGGCGAAACGGCCAGGGAGGGGGTGTGCAAACCGGAACCAGTGGTCTAAACCGCGACCTCGTCGGCCGTGACCTAATCGTTATGGAAGGGCGACACGCGGGCGCGTTCCCGCGGGCCTTCCTTTCGGCCCAACGTCCTGGTCAGAGCGCCATTGAGCGGAGTGCGACTCACCCATTCGGCTGATAGCGCGATGCGTTGCGGATATGCCAGTCGGCGGCCGGTGGGAATGGCATTCGCCGGGCGGGCGGCGGGCCGCTTCCGCGGCGGCCTGTTTCGGGGTCCAGCAGGGGCTGTTCCGGGGGTCTGCGCGGGGCCTGTTTCGGGGGTCTGCGCGGGGCCAGCTCCGGGGCACCCTCCGGTCTTGCGGCGGGCGCTCGTGGCGGGCGAGCCGATGGCCGCGGATCCCGATCGCGGACCCGCGGCCATCGTTCGTCTCGCCGGATGGCGGCCGGGACTCAGCCCTGGCCGACCCCGCCGCGACGGCTGACGGCGAAGGCGGCGATGCCACCGGAGAGCATCAGCCCGATGCCGACGATCAGCAGCTGGTTGGACCCAGCGCCGGTGTCGGGCAACCGCTCGTCGTCGTCCTTGTCGCTGCCACGGTTCTCGTGACCGTTGTCGTCGTCGCCGTTGTCCTCGGTCGCCGGCTGCGGGATGACACCCGCCGTCTCGACGCCGTCGACCTCGGTGCCATCGACCTCGGTGCCGTCGGTTTCGGTGCCGTCCACCTCAGTGCCGTCCACCTCGGTGCCGTCCACCTCAGTGCCGTCCACCTCGGTGCCGTCCACCTCAGTGCCGTCCACCTCGGTGCCGTCCACCTCAGTGCCGTCCACCTCGGTGCCGTCCACCTCGGTGCCGTCCACCTCGGTGCCGTCCACCTCGGTGCCGTCCACCTCAGTGCCGTCCACCTCAGTGCCGTCCACCTCAGTGCCGTCCACCTCAGTGCCGTCCACCTCAGTGCCGTCCACCTCAGTGCCGTCCACCTCAGTGCCGTCCACCTCAGTGCCGTCCACCTCAGTGCCGTCCACCTCAGTGCCGTCCACCTCGGTCCCGTCCACCTCAGTGCCGTCCACCTCAGTGCCGTCCACCTCAGTGCCGTCCACCTCAGTGCCGTCCACCTCAGTGCCGTCCACCTCAGTGCCGTCCACCTCAGTGCCGTCCACCTCAGTGCCGTCCACCTCGGTCCCGTCCACCTCGGTCCCGTCCACCTCAGTGCCGTCCACCTCAGTGCCGTCCACCTCGGTCCCGTCCACCTCGGTCCCGTCCACCTCGGTCCCGTCCACCTCGGTCCCGTCCACCTCAGTGCCGTCCACCTCGACCTCGGTGCCATCGACCTCGGTCTCGCCACCGTCATCAGCGGTGGTGTTGGGACCCACGGTCGACTCGGCGAGGGTGAGCACCGCAGCCGGGGCGTCGGGGAGCGCCGTCACCTCGAGGGCGGCCACGCTGTACGGACCATCCGTCGCCCGCGCCTGAGCCGGCACGTCGACCGCCTCGGGCTGGACGTTCAGCTTGATCGACAGGGTCGACGCGAGCAGATCGCCGACCGGGGTGAGCGACTCCGCCAGGGAACTGACCAGGCCGGCGACGGTCTCGCCGAGCGTGGTCAGCGGGCCGCCCTCGGCGAACACGACGTCCTCGATGACGCCGCCGACGGTGCCGATCAGCGTGTCGAGCACGGGCGCGATCAGCGCCGAGATGAGCCCGACGACGACGCCGGTGCTGTTGTTGACGAACGCCGCCTCACCGGTGAGGACGTCGCCCAGGGTGCCGGTGAGCTGCAGGTCCAGCGTGCCGGGCAGCAGCCCGCCGACCTCGGCGTAGATCTTCACGTCCAGCGTCGCCGCGTTCAGCGCGTTCTCGACCGTGTCGACGATGTCCGTGACCAGCGTGTCCAGCAGGGTGCCGATGGTCTCCGCCAGCTGCGAGATCACCTCGGCGCTGAGCAGCTCGGTGTTCGGCGCCTGGTCGTTCAGCCCACCGGCCAGGGTGTCGAGGTCGACGACCAGCGTGCCCTCGGCCAGGTTCAGCTCGACACCGGTGCCCTCGCCCAGCGGCGTGGCCAGCAGCTCCTCGACGGCGCCGGCGAGGTCGGTCTCCAGCGACACCGTGATGTCGGGGTTCTCGACGCCCGCGACGGCCAGCAGGCTGAGCAGCCCCTCGACGGTCGAGAGGGTCTGGGCGATGGTGCCCTCGGGCCCGGCCAGCCCGTTGACGACCTCGTCGACGGTAGCGACGGCGTCCTGGACCTGCGGCAGGAGATCGGCGAGCAGGGGAATGGTCAGCCGCAGCTGACCGCCGGCGATCTCGTAGTCGTTGGTGAACTCGAACGCACCGTCCACAGGCGCCAGGTGCGCCTCCGACGAGATGGCGCCGAGCTCGAGTTCGAGGTCGGCGACGAGGTCGGTGAGGGCCTCGCCGAGCACGTCGGTGAGGTCGAACGTCGCGTTGCCGGGGAACCCGGCCTCGGTGCCGGTGCCGATGCCGCCGTTGTCGGCGACCGCACCCGTCGCGGCGTGCGAGGCGCCGCCGTCCTCCGCCGACGCCCACTGGTTGACGGCGCCCAGCTGCAGGATGTCGCTCAGTGGCAGCTGCACCCCGCCGGGGACCGACACGTTGAGGGTGTCGAGGACGGTGAGATCGAGCGGGTTCGCCTCGGTGACCGGGTCGGGCGTGCCGAGGTTCTCGACCTCGACGCCGGCCAGTTCGGCGACGGCGTCGAGGTCCGTCCCGAGGATCTCGCCGCTGAGGAATCGTGCGGCCGAGCGGGACTCGTCACCCTCGGCCGCCGATGCGGGAACCAACCACGCACCGGCGGCGACGACCGGGGCCATTCCGGCTGCCAGGAGCGAAGCCGCTACCCGACGCCGACGATGTCTTTCCCAGGAAGACATTCCTGCTCTCCTTGTGCTCGGGGACAAAGCCTTCGCGCCGTCCGCGTCGAACGCGCGGAACAAAGGGCGCGACCTAGGTCGAGGACCGGCCTGCTGACGGTGCGATATTACTGTCCCGACAAGGCGCTTGACCTTCAGAATTGCTGAATTACTCGTCCACGAGCGCGAAATGCGAGCGAACTCTCCGTAGCGGAGAAAATGGGACGGATCGCGACCGACAGACCGGCGTCAATTCCGCCGATCCGGACAATCTTCCTGGCCTTTTTCTGCGGAAACCGCCGGATTCCCGCGGTGCTTGAGAATTCGCGCGGGAACTCCCCCGGCGACGGCCAGATCGGGGATGGTCCCGCGGACGACGGCGTGCGCGGCGAGCACGCAGCCGCGGCCGACGACGGCGCCGCGCAGCACCGTCACCTTGACGCCGAGCCAGCAGTCGGGCCCGATCCGCACCGGCGACTTGACGATCCCCTGGTCCTTGATCGGCAGGCCGAGATCGTCGAAGCGGTGGTCGAAGTCGGTGACGTACACCCAGTCGGCCACCAGCGTCCGGGCGCCGATCTCGACGTCCAGGTAACACGTGACCGTCGACGACGACCCGATGACGGCCTTGTCGCCGACCCGCAGCGTCCCCTCGTGCGCCGTCAGCGTGGTGCCGTCGCCGATGTGCACCCAGCGCCCCAGCACGACCCGCCCGTACCCGCGCCGCCCGGCCACCCGCGTCCCGCGGCCGAGGAACACCATGCCCTCGGTGACGACCTCGGGGTGCCGCAGCCGCAGCCGCAGCAGCCGCGCGTACCGGACCAGGTACCACCACGTCCACGCCCGGTGCCGCAGCACCCACCGCAGCGACGACGGCGTCAGGTAGCGCGCCTGCCGGGGGTCGCGGGGACGGCGGAACGACACCGCCACACGGTATGCCATGGCGGCCTGATCAGCCCGTTACGGGGCGGAGACGGCCGCGAAACACCCGCGGCGGAGGCTGGCGGCATGAAGGACTCGGCCCACCTGTTCTCCGGCTCCGGCATCACGGCCCGGCTTCGCGACGGCCGCTCGGTCACCGTCCGGGCCGCCACGGCGCGCGACGCCGGCGACGTCAGCGCGATGCACGTGCGGTGCTCCACCGAGACCGTCCGGCACCGCTACCACTCCGTCCCGCCGATGACGGGGCGGTTCCTCGCCCAGCTCCTCGGCACCGAGATCGCGCTGGTCGCCGTGGCGCCGAACCAGGCGGTGGTGGCGCTGGCCAACCTCGGCCGCGACGACGGCGACGCCGGCGAGCTGGCGGTCGTCGTGGAGGACCGCTGGCAGCGGGCCGGCCTCGGCTCGGCGCTGCTGGACCACCTGGTCGGCATGGCCCGGCTGGTCGGCTACCGCGAGGTCTACACCGTCGGGCTGCCCGGCAACGGCTGGTACCGCACGACGCTGGCCCGGCACGGGCGCACCCGGCTGGAGCGGTCGGACGGCCATGACACGATGCGGCTGTGGCTGCGCTCGCCGCCCGTCCGGCTCCCGCAGCGACTCGGCGCGACGGCGGCCTGACCCCGCTACGAGGGCCGGACCGCCGTCACCGACACGTTGTAGAACAGCTCGCCCGGCACCACCTTGGCCAGCACGCGGTCGGCCGCCGACAGCCGCAGCCAGCTCTTGTACGCGAACATCGCCCAGCCCCAGCCGAGCCGGTCGGGGTTGACGGCGTGCTCGAACGTGCGCACCGGCCAGCCGAACCAGGCCGCCGTCAGCTCCTCGGTGACGGACCGGACGTGGGTGAAGCCGGCCCGGGTGACCAGCGCCGTCAGCGCGCCGGGGTCGAACGTGTGCAGGTCGACGACGGACTCCAGCGCGGCGGCGCGGGACGACTCGTCCAGCTCCTCCTGCGGCCGGGCCCAGGACCCGCGCAGCCCGGGCAGCCGGGTGGCCCGCGTCGCCGTCCACCAGGTGGCCCGCGACAGCGCCCGCGCGATCTTGTCGCCGTACTTCGTCGGCTCGCCGCAGATGACGACCCGCCCGCCCGGCCGCAGCACCCGCAGCATCTCGCGGAACGCCTGCTCGACATCGGGCAGGTGGTGGATGACGGCGTGCCCGACGACGACGTCGAAGGTCTCGTCGTCGAACGGCAGCCGCTCGGCGTCGGCCACCTCGCCGGCGATCTCGAAGCCGAGCCCGCGGGCGTTGCGCCGGGCCGCCTCGACCATGCCCGGCGAGATGTCGGTGACGGTGACGTCGTCGAGCACGCCGGCCTGGCGCAGGTTCAGCGAGAAGAACCCGGTGCCGGCGCCGATCTCCAGCGCCCGCTCGTACGGCCAGCCGCCGGTGCCCGCGGCGGCGGCGAACCGGTCGCGGGCGTAGGAGACGCAGCGCTCGTCGAACGAGATCGACCACTTGTCGTCGTAGGTCTGTGCCTCCCAGTCGTGGTAGAGCACCTGGGCCAGCTTGGTGTCGTTCCAGGCCCGTTCGACGTCCTCGGCGGACGCGGGCGGGCGGGGCGTCGTGGCGTCGCTCATCAGCGGCCCTCGAAGGCGGCCTTGCCGGGACCGTTCTCGATGAACGAGCGCATGCCGATGCCGCGGTCCTCGGTGGCGAACATCCCGGCGAACAGGTGCCGCTCGATCTCCAGCCCGGTGTCGAGGTCGGTGGACAGCCCGCGGTCGATGGCCTCCTTGGCCGCCCGCAGCGCGTACGCCGGACCCGTCGCGAACCGCGCCGCCCACTCGACGGCGGCCGCGTACACGTCGCCGTCGACGACGCGGTCGACCAGCCCGATGGCCAGTGCTTCGTCGGCGCCGACCATGCGCCCGGTGTAGATGAGGTCCTTCGCCTTCGACGGCCCGACCAGCCGGGCCAGCCGCTGGGTGCCGCCGGCGCCGGGGATCAGCCCGAGCAGGATCTCGGGCTGCCCCAGCTTCGCGTCGGCCGTGGCGAAGCGCAGGTCGCAGGCGAGCGTCAGCTCGCAGCCGCCGCCCAGGGCGTACCCGGTGACGGCGGCGACGGTCGGCTTCGGGATGCGGGCGATGGCGGTGAACGCGGCCTGCAGCGCGACCGACCGGTCGACCATGTCGGTGTAGGACCAGCCGGCCATCTCCTTGATGTCCGCGCCGGCCGCGAACACCTTCTCACCGCCGTAGACGACGACGGCGCGCACGTCACGGCGCGACGTCGCCTCGGCGGCGGCCGCCAGCAGGCCGTCCTGCATGGCGGCGTCCAAGGCGTTCATCGGCGGACGGTCCAGCCGGATCGTTCCGACGCCGTCAGCGACCTCCAGCCGCACCACGTTTTCGCTCATCCCGGCACCGTACCCGGCCCCACACCGGGACCATGAGAAAGAATGCCCCGCGTGGATGTCGCGATGGAGCCTTGGCCCGGTCACTGGACCCCGCTCGGAGCCACCTACGACGTGGCCGCCACGAACTTCGCCCTCTGGGCCCCCGACGCCGAGCTGGTCGAGGTCTGCCTGTTCGGCGACGACGACGCCGAGACGCGGCTGGTGCTGCCCAACCGGACGTTCGACATCTGGCACGGCGCGGTCCCCGGGGTGCGGCCCGGCCAGCGGTACGGGTTCCGGGTGCACGGCCCGTGGGATCCGGCCACCGGCCGCCGGTTCAACCCGGCGAAGCTGCTCACCGACCCGTACGCCCGCGCCGTCGACGGCGCGCTGACCGCGCACCCGGCGGTCTACGGCCACGTCCGCCCGTCCATGGACGAGGGCGGCGACCACCGGGTCCGCGACGACCGCGACTCCGCCCCGTACGTCCCGAAGTCCGTCGTCGTCGACCACCACCCGTTCGACTGGCGCGGCGACGCCCCGCCGCGGGTGCCGTGGTCCGAGACCGTCCTCTACGAGACGCACGTGCGCGGCTTCACCATGCGCCACCCCGGCGTCCCCGAGGAACTGCGCGGCACCTACGCCGGCCTGGCCCATCCCGCGGCGCTCGAGTACCTCACCGGCCTCGGCATCACGACGGTCGAGCTGCTGCCCGTCCACCAGTACGTCAGCGAGCCCGACTTCCTGCACCGCGGCTCGCTGAACTACTGGGGCTACAACACGCTGGCGTTCTTCGCGCCGCACAACGCGTACTCGTCGGCGGGCACCCGGGGCGAGCAGGTCGACGAGTTCAAGGCGATGGTCCGCGCGCTGCACGACGCCGGGCTCGAGGTGATCCTCGACGTCGTCTACAACCACACGGCCGAGCAGGGCGACGGCGGCCCGACGCTGGCCTACCGCGGCATCGCGAACGAGGCGTACTACCACGTCGACCCCGCCGACCGGTCCCGCTACCTCGACTACACCGGCACCGGCAACACCTTCCGCGTCGCCCACCCGCAGGTGCTCGGGCTGGTCATGGACTCGCTGCGGTACTGGGTCGGCGAGATGCACGTCGACGGCTTCCGCTTCGACCTCGCGTCGGCGCTGGCCCGGTCGATGCACGACGTCGACATGCTCGGCTCGTTCATGACGGTCATCGGGCAGGACCCGGTGCTGCGCGAGGTGAAGCTGATCGCCGAGCCGTGGGACGTCGGGCCCGGCGGCTACCAGGTCGGCGAGTTCCCGCACCTGTGGACCGAGTGGAACGACCGCTACCGCGACTCCGTCCGCGACCACTGGCGCGGCGCCGCGGCCGGCGTCCGCGACCTCGCGTTCCGCCTCTCCGGCTCGTCCGACCTGTACGCCGACGACCGCCGCCGCCCGTATGCGTCGATCAACTACGTCACCGCGCACGACGGCTTCACCATGCGCGACCTCGTCTCCTACGACCGCAAGCACAACGAGGCCAACGGCGAGGAGAACCGGGACGGCACGGACAACAACCGGTCCTGGAACCACGGCGTCGAGGGCGACTCCGACGACGCGGCCCTACGCGAGCTGCGGCTGCGTCAGGTGAAGAACATGCTGACGACGATGCTGCTGTCGACCGGCGTGCCCATGCTGCTCTCCGGCGACGAGGCCGGGCGCACGCAACGCGGCAACAACAACGCGTACTGCCAGGACAACGAGATCAGCTGGATCGACTGGTCGCTGGCCGCCGAGCACCCCGACCTGCTCGAGCACGTCCGCCGGCTGCTGCGGTTCCGCCGCGCCCACCCGGTCGTGCGGCAGCGCCGGTTCTTCGAGGGCGTCCCGGTGGTCGAGGGCGGCCGCAAGGACATCGCGTGGTTCGCGCCGTCGGGTGCGGAGATGACCGAGGCCGAGTGGCACGACGGGTCGCTGCGCACGCTCGGCATGTACCTGAACGGCGAGGGCATCCGGTCGCGCGGCGTGCGCGGCGAGCCGATCCTGGACGAGTCGTTCCTGCTCTACGTCCACGCCGGCGCCGACGCCCTCGACGTGCGGCTGCCCGGCCGGTTCTGGGCGGCGTCGTACGAGGTCGTGCTCGACACCGCGTCCGGCTCGGCCGAGGGACGGCGGCACCGCGCGGCCGGCCGGGTGCGGCTGACCGGCCGGTCCTGTCTGCTGCTGCGCGTGATCGACTGAATCCCCGCGGGCGGCTCGGCCGTACCACTGGTATGAACACTTCGCTGCACACCGGGCCCCGGCGGCTCCGCCTGATCGGCGTGGCGGCCGCGGCCCTGCTCGCACTGAGCGCCTGCGGCTCGTCCTCGGACTCCGGGTCCACGACGTCCGAGACGCAGACGACGGACGGGATCGTCGGCACCCGGGAGATCTCCGACTTCGGCACCGTCCTCACCGACGCCGACGGCAACACGCTCTACACGACCGACGCCGAGGCCGACGGCACCATCCACTGCGTCGACGGCTGCGAGGACTTCTGGCCGCCGGTCGCCGCCACCTCGTCCGACGTCCCGTCCGACGTCTCCGGGGTCACCGGCACCTTCGGCGTGGTCGCCCGTCCGGACGGCAGTGACCAGCTCACCATCGACGGCAAGCCGCTGTACACGTTCTCCGAGGACTCCGGCCCCGGCTCCTTCACCGGCGACGGCTTCGAGGACGACTTCCAGGGCACCCACTTCGTGTGGCACGCCGTCACCGCCGACGGCTCCGCCCCGTCCAGCGAGGACACCGGCGGCGGCTACACCTACTGACCCGATGGCTGGCGGTTTGCTGGCCCTCTGGCACCAGCAAACCGCCATCCATGGTTGTCCACAGGTGACGAACTCGCTCTTCCGCCGCGCTCCCGGCTCACGCAAGATCGCGGGGTGTCCCGTGACCGCGCGCGCTCGCTCGCACTCGCCCAGGACGGGCTGATCACCCGCAGGCAGGCTCTGGCCGCCGGCATGAGCCCGGACGCGGTCCGCCATGCCCTGCGACCCGGCGGTCCGTGGACGCGGGTCCTCCCCGGGATCTACGCCGCCTTCAACGGACCGCTCGGTTCGTCGCACCGGCGCCGGGCGGCCGTCCTGCACGGCGGGCCCGGCGCCGCGATCAGCGGTGCGTGGGCGTGTGAGCTGAACGGCCTGCGCTACGGGCCACCCGCGGGCGACGCCGTGGACGTGCTCGTCCCAGCCCCGTCAGGCCGCCGTGACCTGGGCTTCGTCCGGATCTGCCGCACGACCCGGATGCCGCGAGCGCGCTGGTGGATCGACGAGGACGTGGTCGACGTGCCGCTCGATGTGTTGCTGGACCGGCTCGACGAGACGCCGGCGCCGGGCGCCGTCCCGATCGTGCCCGCTGCTCGCGCCGTGGTCGAGACCGTCGTCCGCTCCGCCCTTCTACCGGCGGGCTGGCAGCCGGTGTGCCGCTCGCCCGACGGGTGCCCGGGCTGCTGGGACGAGCCGGACCTGCACCGCACCCTCGCCCTGCGCAACGTGCGCGCGCTCATGTGCGAGGTGGTGCAGCGCCGCCGGGCCGCGCTCACCGCCCTGCGGGCCGAGGTGGCCGCCGCCCCGCGTCGCGGCGGCGCGCTTGCCCGGTTCGCGATGAAGGACATCGAGGCCGGTTGCCGGTCCGCACCCGAATGCGAGCTGCGCGACCTCGTCGGCGCCAGCCGGGTGCTGCCCGAGCCGCGCTGGAATCAGGTACTCCCCGGCCACCGCGGCATCCACCCCGATGCCTGCTGGCAACGGGCCCGCCTCGTCGTCGAGGTCGACTCGCGCAGCTTCCACGGCTTCGGAGACGCGCCGGCGCGCACCGAAGAGCGCCGGGCCCGCTACGCCGCGCTCAGCTGGCGGGTGCTGCCGGTCTCCCCCGCACGGCTTCGGAGCGAGCCGGCCGCCGTCCTGCGGGAGATCGAGGCGGCCTATCTGGCCGGCAACCGGTGATGGCTGGCGGTTTGCTGGCGCTCTGGCACCAGCAAACCGCCCACCATCACTGCGGGAGCGCGGCCAGCCCGAGCTCGGCGCCGTCCTCCAGCAGGGCGTGACGTGGGACGATGCGGACGGTGTAGCCGAAGGCGCCGGTGCGGTCGAGCTGCACCTCGCCGTCGAAGCGGTAGGCGCCGTCGTCCTGGCGTTCGCTCAGCGTCATGGGGGTGACGGCGGGTTCGCGCAGCGTGTCGGCGTCGTCGACGGGGCCGTGGACGACCTGGACGTCGACGTCGTCGGGGGTGAGCGGGCCGAGGGTGACGAACGCGTGCAGCCGCAGCGTCTGGCCGCGCTCGAAGGTGTCGGCGGTGGTGGTCTCGACGTGCTCGACGCGGACCTGCGGCCAGGCGGCGCGGACCTGCTCCTTCCAGTCCGCCAGCGAGACCGCGCCGTCGAAGTCGGCGTTCAGCGTGCGCCCGGCCTGCGCCGCCGGCCGGTAGAGCCGCTCGACGTAGTCGCGGACCATGCGGGTGGCCTGCACCTTCGGGCCGAGCGTGGTGAGGGTGTGGCGCAGCTGGTCGACCCAGCGGCGCGGGACGTCCTCGCCGTCGACGTCGTAGAAGCGGGGCGCGATCTCGTTCTCCAGCAGCTCGTAGAGCGCCGTCGCCTCCAGCTCGTCGCGGTAGGACGGGTCCTCGACGCCCTCGGCGGACGGGATGTCCCAGCCGTTGAGGCCGTCGGACCACTCGTCCCACCAGCCGTCGCGGATGGACAGGTTCAGCCCGGCGTTGAGCGCCGCCTTCATGCCGGACGTGCCGCACGCTTCGTACGGGCGTAGCGGGTTGTTCAGCCACACGTCGCAGCCCGGGTAGAGGTCCTGCGCCATGCCGATGCCGTAGTCGGGCAGGAACACGATGCGGTGCCGGATCTCGGGGTCGTCGGCGAAGCGGACCATCTCCTGGATCATCCGCTTGCCGCCGTCGTCGGCCGGGTGCGCCTTGCCGGCGATGACGAACTGGACCGGACGCTCCGGGTGCAGCAGCAGCGCCTTGAGCCGGCCGGGGTCGCGCAGCATCAGCGTGAGCCGCTTGTACGACGGCACCCGGCGGGCGAAGCCGATGGTGAGGACGCCGGGGTCGAGGACGTCGTCGATCCAGCCCAGCTCGGCCTCCGACGCACCGCGCCCGCGCCACGCGTCGCGCAGCCGCGTGCGCGCCGCGTCGACCAGCCGGGCCCGCAGCGCCCGCTTCGTCGTCCACAGGTCGGCGTCGGAGACGGTGGCCGTGGCGGCCGTCCAGCCGCCGCCGGCGACGGCCTTCTCCTCCAGCCGCAGGATCTCCGGCGCCACCCACGTGGGCGCGTGCACGCCGTTGGTGATCGAGCCGATCGGCACCTCGCGCTCGTCGAACGACGGCCACAGCCCGGCGAACATGCCGCGGCTGACCTCGCCGTGCAGGGTGCTGACGCCGTTGGCGCGGGCCGCGAGCCGCAGCCCCATGACGGCCATGTTGAAGACGGACGGGTCGCCGCCCTCGTAGTCCTCGGCGCCCAGCGCCAGGATGTGCTCGACGGACAGGCTCGGGCTGGCGTTGTCGCCGCCGAAGTGCTCGCGGACGAGGTCCATCGGGAACCGGTCGATGCCGGCGGGCACCGGCGTGTGTGTGGTGAACACGGTGCCGGCCCGGGTGAACTCGACCGCCGCCTCGTACGTCAGCCCGCGCTCCTCGACCAGCTCGCGGATGCGCTCGAGCCCGAGGAAGCCGGCGTGCCCCTCGTTGGTGTGGAACACCTCCGGCGCCGGCGCGCCGGTGATGCGGCAGTACGCCCTCACCGCCCGCACGCCGCCGACGCCGAGCAGCATCTCTTGCAGCAGCCGGTGCTCGCGGCTGCCGCCGTACAGCCGGTCGGTGACGTCGCGCTCGACCGGCCCGTTGTCGTCGATGTAGGAGTCGAGCAGCAGCAGCGGCACCCGGCCGACCTGCGCCACCCACACGGCGGCGGTCAGCACCCGCCCACCCGGCATGCCGACGGTGACCTGCGCCGGCGTGCCGTCGGCCTCGCGCAGCCGCGCCAGCGGCAGGTTGTCGGGGTCGACGACGGGGTAGCGCTCCTGCTGCCAGCCCTCACGCGACAGCGACTGCACGAAGTACCCGTGCCGGTACAGCAGCCCGACGCCGATGATCGGCACGCCGAGGTCGCTGGCCGCCTTCAGGTGGTCGCCGGCCAGGATGCCCAGGCCGCCGGAGTACTGCGGCAGCACGTGGGTGATGCCGAACTCCGGCGAGAAGTACGCGACGCCGCGCGGGGCGCCGCCGTCGTGGTCCTGGTACCAGCGCGCCTCGGTCAGGTACTGCTGGAGGTCGTCGTGGGCGGCCCGGACCAGCCCCAGGAACGCGGGATCGGCGGCCAGCTCGGCCAGCCGCTCCGGGCGCACCTCGCCGAGCAGCCGCACGGGGTCGTGGCCGACCTCGGCCCACAGGTCGGGCTCGACGGCGGCGAACAGCTCCTGCGTCGGCTGGTGCCACGACCACCGCAGGTTGGTGACGAGTTCGCCGAGCGCGGCCAGCGGCTCGGGCAGGACGGTACGGACCATGAGTCGTCGGATCGCGCGCACGGTCCAACGCTAGTCGCTGACTGTTACGCGGGCCTTACCGGCGGACGAGCGGACGGCGACCGGGTCGCCGTCCGCTCGTGCCGTTGACGGCGTCAGTACACGGGCTGCGTCTGAGCGTTGAACTCGTCGTAGCGCGTGCCCTTGGCCGGCGCGACCCTCGGGTCCCTGAGGTTGAAGACGTCGAAGCCGCGCTGGATCTCGTTCGAGTAGATGTAGCCGTTGTAGTAGTACGTCGACCACGCGCCGCCGAGGATCAGCCGGTCGGCGTCGAGCGGGCCGCGGTCGAACCAGGCGAACTCGGTGGGGTTGTACGGGTCGGTGAAGTCGAACACCGAGATGCCGCCCTGGTACCACGCCTGGACGAAGATGTCCTTGCCCGGCACCGGGATCAGCGAGCCGTTGTGCGCCACGCAGTTCTCCGTGGCCGCCTGCTCACGCGGGATCTTGTAGTACGACGCGAACTCCAGCGAGTCGCCGTCCCACGTGTAGATGGCGTTGGCGCCGCGGTTCGGGCCGATCGTCGGGTTGCAGGTGGGGCCGCTGCCGCCGCCCAGCTCGTCGGTGAAGATGATCGACGTGCCGTCGTTGTTGAACGTCGCCGAGTGCCAGAACGCGAAGTTCGCGTCGCGCACCTGGTCGAGGATCACCGGGTCGAGCGGGTCGGTGATGTCCATGACGATGCCGTCGCCCATGCACGCGCCGGCGGCCAGGCCGAGGTGCGGGTAGGCGGTGATGTCGTGGCAGCCGCTGGTGTTGCGGCCCTGGTTGGCGGCGTCCGGGAACAGCACCGGCTCGGCCGCGACGTGCGCCGACTCGGGGTCGTCCAGCGGGACGTCGATGATCGAGATCTTGTCGTGCGGCGGCTGGCAGTCGGCCAGTCCGGCGTTCGGGCCGTACGACGAGACGTAGATGTAGACGCTGTCGTCACCCGGCACCAGCGTGTGCGTGTGCGAACCGCACTTGGTCTCGACGGACGAGACGTACCGCGGGTTGCGCGGGTCGCTGATGTCGAAGATCTTCATGCCCTCCCAGTAGTCCCGGCCGGCCGTGTCGCCGACGCTCGGCAGGTTCGTCGCGCTGCACGAGTCGTCGGTCCAGCGGGAGTCCGTGGACAGGAAGAGCAGGTCTCCGTAGACGGAGACGTCGTTCTGCGAACCCGGGCAGACCACCTGGACGACCAGCTGCGGCTTGCGCGGGTTGCGGATGTCGTAGACCGTGAAGCCCTCGTAGTTGCCGGCGAAGGCGTACTTGCCCTGGAACGCGAGGTCGGAGTTGAACGCGCCCTCGGCGCTGAACGCGCCGCTCTTCGGCAGGTTCGTCTCCAGGCTGAGGTTCGGCGAACCGGCCACGCCGCCGACCGGCAGGATGCCCGACGACGCCTGGGCGTCCGCGAGCTCCGACTCGGTGAGGCAGTTCTCCTCGAAGTTGTCGCCGGCGCCCTCGAGCGCTTCGGCGTTGGCGCACTCCTCGCTGGACGAGTCCCGCAGGAGCTCACCGTCGTCGGCGGCGGAGGTCCCGATGGCTCCGAGGGCCAGACCGCTGCTCACCAGGGCGGCGACGGAAAGCCCGGCCGCCCTCCTTCTCCAACGATGTCCGATCATGCGCACACCTCACCGGGGTAGAGAGGACTGGGCCGATCAAGGTCAGGGCCGAACAATAACGGCATTCGATCCGATTGGCCATACTTCTGTCACATACCTGCGAAACCTCGACGTGTCCGGTTTCTGACACGCTTCGGCCGGCGCCGATTCGGCCGTACGCTGGCCCGGTCCGTCCCCCGGCCACCTGGAGGAACGATGCGGCGCGCGACCCTCGGCACGACCACCGCTGCAGCGGTCGCCGCCCTGCTCACGCTGGCCGGGTGCAGCGGCGACGACGACACCGGCCGCGGCGCCGCGCCGAGCACGTCCACCGTCACGGCCGACTCCCGGGTGATCCAGCCGGGACGGCCGGGCGAGACGGCGGACGTCGTCGAGCCGGGCGAGGACCTCGAGATCGTCGAGGGCGGCCACAGCGAGACCGACGTCCGGTTCGTCGAGCAGATGATCCCGCACCACCGTCAGGCCGTCACGATGGCCGAGCTGGCCGCCGACCGCGCGCAGGACGAACGCGTGCTGCTGGTCGCCGACCGCGTCATGGCCGCACAGGGCCCGGAGATCGCCGTCCTGGAGAACTGGCTCACCGAGCGCGACCTGCCGGTCCCGGCCGAGAGCGCCGACCACGACCACGGCCTGCCCGGCATGATCACGCCGCTGCAGCTGGAGCAGCTGGGCAACACCAGCGGCGCGGAGTTCGACGAGCTGTTCCTCACCTACATGAGCCAGCACCACGCCGGCGCCATCGACATGGCCGCCGCCGAACTGAACAGCGGCTCCAACACGCTCGTGCTGGAGCTGGCCGGCGACGTGAGCGTCGAGCAGGGCATCGAGATCGACCGCATGCGCGAGATCCTGGACAGCCTCTGACCGACCCCGGACGAGGCGGTTTGCCCGCGTCGGGGTGGGTATGAAGAATGGCTCATCGGGCGGGCCGACGCCCGCACCCGACACGTCGTCCCGAGAGGTATCGTGCGTACCGCCTCTACCATCGAATGGTGCCGGCCATGAGCGAGACGCAGCAGGCCTGGGTCCTGCCCGCCCGCGGCACCGACCCCGAATGGTTCAAGCGTGCCGTCTTCTACGAGGTCCTGGTGCGGTCGTTCTACGACTCCCAGGGCGACGGCATCGGCGACCTCGAGGGGCTCACCCGCAAGCTCGACTACCTGCAGTGGCTGGGCGTCGACTGCCTGTGGCTGCCGCCGTTCTTCCCGTCGCCGCTGCGCGACGGCGGGTACGACGTCGCGGCCTACATGGACGTCGCGCCCGAGTTCGGCACGCTCGAGGACTTCTCCCAGTTCGTCGCGGCCGCGCACAGCCGGGGCATGCGGGTCATGACCGACCTCGTCATGAACCACACCAGTGACCAGCACCCGTGGTTCCAGGCCTCCCGCGAAGATCCGGACGGCCCGTACGGCGACTTCTACGTGTGGGCCGACGACGACACCGGCTACCCGGACGTCCGCATCATCTTCAACGACACCGAGACGTCCAACTGGACCTACGACCCGGTGCGCCGGCAGTACTTCTGGCACCGCTTCTTCGGCCACCAGCCCGACCTCAACTTCGAGAATCCGGCCGTGCACGAGGCCATGCTCGACGTCGTCCGGTTCTGGCTGCGCCTGGGGGTCGACGGCTTCCGGCTCGACGCCGTCACGTACCTCTACGAGAGGGAGGGCACCAACGGCGAGAGCCTGCCCGAGACGCACGCCTTCCTGAAGAAGGTGCGCAAGGTGATGGACGACGAGTTCCCCGACACCGTGCTGCTGTGCGAGGCCAACCAGTGGCCCAGCGAGATGGTCGAGTACTTCGGCGACCCCGAGGTCGGCGGCGACGAGTGCCACATGGCGTTCAACTTCCCCGTCATGCCACGCATCTTCATGGCGGTGCGGCGCGAGTCGCGCTACCCGATCAGCGAGATCATGGCGCAGACGCCGCAGATCCCGTCCGGCTGCCAGTGGGGCGTGTTCCTGCGCAACCACGACGAGCTGACGCTCGAGATGGTCACCGACGAGGAACGCGACTACATGTGGTCCGAGTACGCGAAGGACCCGCGGATGAAGGCCAACCTGGGCATCCGCCGGCGGCTCGCGCCGCTGCTCGAGAACGACATGAACCAGATGAAGCTGTTCAACGCGCTGCTGCTGTCGCTGCCCGGCTCGCCGGTGCTGTACTACGGCGACGAGATCGGCATGGGCGACAACATCTGGCTGGGCGACCGCGACGCCGTGCGCACCCCCATGCAGTGGACGCCCGATCGCAACGCCGGCTTCTCCACCGCCGACCCCGGCCGGCTGGACCTCCCGGTCGTCATGGACGCCGTCTACGGCTACCAGGTCACCAACGTCGAGGCGCAGCTGGCGAACAAGTCGTCGCTGCTGCACTGGACCCAGCGGATGATCGAGGTGCGCAAGCAGAACCCCGCGTTCGGCCTGGGCGACTTCGTCGACCTCGGCGGGTCGAACCCGACGGTGCTCACCTACGTGCGCACGTTCGGCGACGACATCGTGCTGTGCGTCAACAACCTGTCCCGGTTCCCGCAGCCGGTCGAGCTGGACCTGCGCCAGTACGAGGGCATGCAGCCGGTCGAGCTGATCGGCAGCGTGCGGTTCCCGGCCATCGGCGAGCTGCCGTACCTGCTGACCCTCGGCTCGCACGGGTTCTACTGGTTCCGGCTGGCCCGGCTGCCGGAGGAGTCGATGCCGTGACGGCCGACGCGCGGCTCTCCGAGGCGATGGCGCTGCTGCCCGACTGGCTGCCGCACCAGCACTGGTTCACCGGCGGGCGGTCCGCCCCGCTGGAGGTCCGGCCGGTGGCGGCCACGCTGCTGCACGACGGCGAGCCGCGGGTGTGGCACCTGCTGGCCGAGGTCACGCACGCCGACGGCGCCGACGTGTACCAGGTGCCGCTGTCGGTGCACACCCAGCGCGCCGACCGCCTCGACCACGTCCATCTCGGCCACACCGCCGACGGCCACGTCTACGACGCGCTGCACGACAAGGAGGCGACGGCGGCCCTGCTGGACCACTTCGCCGACGACGCGCCGCGGACGGCGGGCCTGCGCTTCCGCGTCAAGCCCGACGTCAAGGTGCCGTACGGCGAGCCGTCGCTGGTGCTGCCCGGCGAGCACCACAACACCAGCCTGGCCTACGGCAACGCGGCGCTGCTCAAGGTGTTCCGCCGGGTCGACCCCGGCCTGAACCCCGACGTCGAGCTGAACGAGGCGCTCACCGACGCCGGCAGCACGCTGGTCGCGCCGTTCCTGGGCTGGGTCGACGGCGACTGGTCGGGGCCGGGCGACGACGCGCCGCGGTCGGGCAGCCTGGCGATGCTGCGCGGCTTCCTGACCACGGCGTCCGACGGCTGGGCGCTGGCCACCGCGAGCGTGCGCGACCTCTACGCCGAGGGCGACCTCCACGCCGACGAGGTGGGCGGCGACTTCGCGGCCGAGGCGTACCGCCTGGGCATGGCGACGGCGCGGGTGCACGAGACGCTGGCCGAGGTGCTGCCCAGCGGCACCATGGCGCCGTCCGGACTGCACGAGCTGGCCGACGCCATGACCCGCCGGCTCGACGCCGCCGTCGCGACCGTGCCCGAGCTCGAGCCGTTCGCCATCGGGCTCCGCTCGCACTACGACGTGCTGCGCGAGCGCACCGTCGAGGTCGCCGTCCAGCGCGTCCACGGCAGCTACCACCTGGGCCAGGTGCTGCGCACCGTGCTGGGCTGGAAGCTGATCGACTTCGAGGGCGAGCTGATGGCGCCCGCGGCCGAGCGCCGGGCCATGCACTCCCCCGTCCGCGACATCGCGCAGATGCTCCGCTCGTTCGACTACGCAGCCCGGCACCTGCTGATCACCGACCACCCGCCGGACGACCCCGCGCACGACCAGCTGGCCTACCGTGCGCACGAGTGGACGCAGCGCAACAGCGAGGCGTTCTGCGCCGGCTACGTGTCGGCGGCGCAGCTCGACCCGCGCGACGAGCCGGAGCTGCTGGCCGCCTACGAGACCGACACCGCGGTCTACGAGGTGGTCTTCGAGGCCCGGCGGCGGCCCAGCTGGCTGCCGATCCCGCTGGCCGCGGTCGAGCGGCTGGCCGGCGGCTAGGGTGTGCCGAAGCCCTGCAGGTAGCCGACCCGGTCGCGGTACCGCGCCAGCAGCCGCGCGTTGGCCGCGTCGCCGTCGTCGGTGTTCGCCGACTGGAACACCGGTGTCTCGACGCCGCGCCGCACCAGCTGCGCCGCGGCGGTGACGCAGAGGCCGTGCAGGACGGCGGCGCCCACCGCCGACGAGGTGGGCCCGGCCCAGCAGTCCTCGGCAAGCTGGACGGCGGCGTCGCCGGGCCGGCCCGGGAGGTCGATCACGAGGTCGGCGACCTCGAACAACCGCGGGCCGCCACGGCCGGTGACCGACCGGGAGTACTCCAGGCTGGTCACGCCGACGACCTTGGCGCCCGCCGCCGCGCACGTGGTCGCGGCCTCGACGATGACCGGGTTGCGGCCCGACACCGAGATCAGGATCACGACGTCGCCGGGTTCGAGGCCGCGGCCGGCGAACAGTTCGGCGCCGAACCCGGGGCGGCGCTCCCACCGCGTGGTGTCGGTGACCGGCCGGGTGTCGAGCATGAGCTGACGCGGCAGCACGGCGTCGATCGCGGCCAGTCCACCCGCGCGATACATGAGGTCCTGCGCGAGCAGGCCGGCATGGCTGGCGCCGAACACTGTCACGACCCGGCCGCCGGCGATGGCGTCGGCCATCCACGTGGCGGCGGTCTCGACGGTCCGCCGCTGGGTTCGCGCGGTGTCGAGGGCCGCCGCCACCCGGTCGAGGTAGGCGTCGTACTCGCTCACCGGCCCTCCACCCGGTACCGCTCCTCGACCTCGGCCAGCCGGCCCGGGCCACCCGGCAGGTGCACGCTGGTGTAGACGCTGGGCTCCACCCCGCGGGCGACCAGCCGCTCGACGATCCCGGCGTTGAGCGCCCACATCAGCACCGCGCCGGTCACGCCCGAGGCGGGGTTGATCCGCTGGCCGAGCCCGGCCACCTCGAGCATGCTGTCGCCGTAGTCGGCGTGGTCGTCCAGCACGAGGTCGGCGATCTCGTGCAGCCGCTTGCCCGTGGAGTGCCCGGGCGCGAGCCTGCTGGAGTGCCGCACCGCGGTGACGGCGATGACGGTCACGCCGCGGGCCTGGGCCGCGAGGGTGAGCTCGACCACGAGGGCCGACGTTCCCGAGACCGAGCTCATCACCAGCACGTCGCCGCGTCGCAGCGTGCCGGCCGAGAGCGCCCACTGCACCAGCAGCCGGTCGGCGTCCTCACCGGCCGGGGCGGCGGCGCCGCGGTGCGGGTTGGCGTTGTCGACGGTCCCGGCGATGCGCAGCGGGGTGTAGGCCACCAGCCCGCCGGTGCGGCAGATCATCTCGTGCGACAGCAGGTGACCGGTGTCGAAGATGTGGATGACGCCCCGGGCGGCGACCGCCTCGGCACAGAGGTCGGCGGCGCGCCGCAACGCGTCCCACTCCTGCTCGCGCAGGTCCCGCAGCAGGGCGGACAAGACGTCGAAGTAGCCGGCCATCGCCGTGTCGGTGCTGGTCAACGTGCCCTCCTCGTGGCGCCGACGAAGCGCCGGGTGATGAACTCCGGGACGGTGATGGCCGAGCCGATGACCACGGCGTAGGCGCCCGCGTCGAAGCAGCGCCGGACGTCCTCGACGGTCCAGATCCGGCCCTCGACCACGCACCGCGCGCCGGCGGCCGCCAGCCGGTCGAGGACGTCGAACGCCGGCCCGGTGCGCCGGTCGCCCGGCGTGGTGTAGCCGGCCAGCGTCGTCGCGACCAGGTCGGCGCCGGCGTCGTGGGCGGCCAGTCCTTCGTCGCCGGTGGCGATGTCGGCCATCACCGGAACCCGCAGGTCGTCGTGGATGCGCTCGACGATGGTCTCCAGCCGCTCGCCGCCGGGCCGCGGGCGCGGGGTCCCGTCCAGCGCGACGATGTCGGCGCCGGCCGCGACGATCTCCTGCGCATCGCCCAGCGTCGGCGTGATGTAGACGTCCGAGCCCGGGGCGTGGCGTTTCCGGATGCCGATGATCGGCAGGTCGCTGCCGGGACGGATCGCGGCGATGTTCGCCGGCCCGTCGACCCGGAACCCGGCCGCGCCGCCTCGCTCGGCGGACTGGGCCAGCGCCGCCAGGATGCCCGGGCTGTTCAGGGGGCTCTCCGGCCCGGCCTGGCAGGAGACGACGACGCCTCCGTCGATGCTGGCCAAGGTGGCCTCCCACGGCGGGTCCGACCGGACCGGGCGGGTGCTGGCGTTGTGCTGGTACGTCATCTCTCCTCATCCATGGGACGTCGATCTCGCATCAGTGCGTCGAAACTCTCGATGGCCGCGCGGCGCAGCCGCTGGTCCGGATCGGCGCCCGCCGTACGCAGCCCGAGCAGGTACGCGCCCACGACCGGCGGCGCCTCGGGGCGGACCAGGGCGACCTGCGGCTGGGTCTCGGCCAGCCGCCGGGCGAGGCTGTCGGGCGACCGGCCCGCCGGCCTCGAGCACGCCTCCGGCGAGCACCAGCCGCGGCGGACGGGGCAGGAAGCCGGCGGCGCGCAGCAGGGCGTCGCCGCAGCGGGCCAGCTCCGCTCCGGCGCGGTCGGCGAGCCGGGACCCGACCGGGTCACCGCCGGCGGCCGCCGCGGCGACGTCGGCCGCGAGCCGGGCGATCGCCGGACGGCCCAGCCGGCCGGAGGCGATCCAGCCGGGCAGCCCGCGCAGCTGCGCCGCGTCGTCGATGCCGGCCTCCGCGAGCAGGGCGGGCACGCGGTCGATGAGCGGGCTGCGGGGTCCGCGGCCGTCCGCGGCGTGGGTGGCGGCCCGCAGCAGCCGCAGCCCGAGCCAGTAGGCGCCGCCCTCGTCGCCGAGGTCGGCGCCCCAGCCGCTCACCTCGACCCGCTGCCCGCCAGGCCCGAGGGCCATGCCCACCACGCCGGTGCCGGCCGCGAGCACGGCTCCGGCCCCGGTCGTGACGGTCGCGAGCGCCCCGACCGCGTCGCTGTCGGCGGTCACGGTGGCGGCCGGCAACCGGCGCCCGGCCTGGGCGCGCGCGACCGCCAGCCCCGACGTCAGGCTCAGGTGCGCGGCGACGACGTCGTCCGGCGCGGCGCCGGCTGACGCCGTCACGTCGGCCAGCAGCCGGTCGATGACGGCGCGCAGGTCGTCGGCCGCGCCGGGGGCGGCGTCGTGGCGCACGGGCGGGCCGGTCGCCCAGGCGAGCAGCCTGCCGTCGCGGGTGCCGAGCAGGCAGCGCGTGGACGACTGGCCACCGTCGACCGCGAGCACCAGGCCGGCGGTCATCCCTTCACCGCCCCGGCGGTGATGCCCTTGATGATGTTGCGCTGGAACAGCAGGTAGACGATCACGACCGGCACCGTCGAGATGGTCAGCGCGGCCATCATCAGCCCGTACTGGGCGAAGTAGGTGCCCTGGAAGGTCTGCAGCCCCACCTGCAACGGCATCAGGCTCTCGTCCGAGAAGACGATCAACGCCAGCACGAACTCGTTCCACGAGTTCAGCACCGTGAGGATGGCCACGGTGGCCAGGGCCGGGCGGGCCAGCGGGACCGCGATCCGCCAGAAGATCGTGATCGCACCGGCGCCGTCCATCCGGGCGGCGTCGTCGAGCTCGTCCGGCAACTGCTCGAAGAACCGGCGCATGATGAAGACCGCGACCGGCAGCGAGGCGTTGATCAGCGGCAGGATGTAGCCGAGCCGGGTGTCGGCGAGGTTCAGGCTCACCAGCACGGTGTAGAGCGGGATGAAGACACCCGGGATGGGCAGGAACAGGAACACCAGCAACGCCGTGTAGATCAGTTCCCGGCCGGGGAAGCGCAGCCGGGCGAAGGCGTAGGCCGCGCTCGCCCCGAGCACCAGCACGGCGGCCGTCGTCACGGTGGTGTAGAGCACGCTGTTGCCGAGGTAGACGCCGAAGTCCGCGCCCTGCCAGGACTGACGGTAGTTGTCGGCCGTCCACCGGCCCGGCCACAGCGAGATGCCGGCGTAGATGTCCTCGGTGGGCTGGAACGACGCCGACAGCATGTACAGCATCGGCAGCACCGAGCCGACGGCCCAGACGATCAGGCCGAGGTGGGTGACCGTCGTGCCGAGCCTGCTGGTCCTCGTCACGATCAGCTCCTTCGCCGGGACAGGACCATGGCCACGCCGGACACGACGAACAGCACCAGGCCGAAGATGATCGACTGTGCGGTCGCGTAGCCGAACTCGCCCAGCTCGAACGCGTTCCGGTAGATGTTCAGCACCGGCACCTCGGTGTCATAGCCCGGTCCCCCGTTCGTCATCGCCAGCACGAGGTTGAAGATCTGCATGGCGCCGAGCAGCGTCAGCACGCTGACCAGCCCGATCACCGGCATGATCGACGGCAGCGTCACGGCGCGGAACCGCCGCCACGCGCCGGCGCCGTCCATCGTGGCCGCCTCCAGCTGCTCGGTCGGCACGGCCTGCACCGCGGCGAGGAAGAACAGGAACGGCGTCCCGACGCCCTGCCAGACCGACGCCGCCGACACCGCCCAGAGCGCCGTCGACGAGTCCGACAGCCAGGGCCGGGCCACGGAGTCCAGGCCGACGGAGGCCAGCAGCTCGTTCAGCGGGCCGCCGTGCGGCTGGTAGAACCACTTCCAGACCAGCGCCACGACGATGGCGGAGAGGATCGGCGGCAGGTAGAAGACGACCCGGTAGATCCCCGCCGACCGGACCAGCCTCGCCACGGCGACGGCCAGCGCCAGCCCGATGCCCTGCATCACCGTCAGCGCGACGACGGCGAACAGCAGCCCGTGCCACAGCGAGATCCCCCAGATCCGGTCGGTCAGCGCCCGGGAGTAGTTGGCCAGCCCGACGTAGTCGAAGTGCGAGGACAGGCCGTCCCAGTCGGTGAGGCTGATCTGCGCGGTCCGCAGCAGCGGATAGGCGGAGAACACGACGAACAGCGCGACGACCGGGGCGACCAGCAGGTAGCCGACCAGCGCCTCACCGGACCGGCGGCGCCGCCGCGGCCGCGTCGCCTCGGCCGCGGCCGGTCGCCGCTCGACGGTGGAGGTGCTCACTGCGCCTGGCCGGTCTCGGCCGCCTTCTGCATGAGCGCGGCCACTCCCTCCGGGGTGTCCTGGCCCTGCAGGATGCGCTGGATCCCCTTGGTCATGGTGGTCTCGACCTCACCCGGCATGGGGCTCGGCAGCGTCGGCGCCACCATGTCGCCGGCCGCCGCGAACGCGGCCAGGTTCTCGTCCAGCCCGTCGTCGACCGCGTCGGTGTTGGCCGGCAGGTTCAGGCTCTCGGAGGCGTAGGTGCGCTGCCGGTCGGTGTCGGTCAGCCACTGCAGGAACTCGACCGCCTCGTCCCGGTGCGGCGACGACCCGACGGCGAAGACCATGGCGCCGACGCCGCCCGGGAGCCGCACCGGCTGGTCACCGGCCGACGGCGGGACGAAGACGCCGTAGTCGGTGAACGACGGGTTCTGCTGCTTGAACACGCCGAGTGCCCAGGACCCGTCGAACAGCATGGCCGCCTGCCCGTTGACGAACAGCGACTCCGCCGCCGGTGCGTCGTTCGTGATGGTGCCGTCGGCCAGGATCCCGGCCTGGCCGAGCTGCTCGAACAGGCCCAGCATGCGCACCCACGGTTCGGCGGTGTAGGGCATGGTCCCGCCGAAGGTGGCCTTCAGGTCCTCCTCGCCGATGACGTTCCACTGGTAGACCTGGGAGAACGAGCTCAGCGGCCACTGCCCGAACTCGGCCGTGAACGGCTCGAATCCCGCCTCCGCCAGCTGCTGGCCGGCGGCGATGAAGTCGTCCCACGTGGTCGGCGGCTCGTTGATGCCGGCCTCGGCGAACATCTCCTTGTTGTAGAGGATCTGCATGTTCGTACTGTCCAGCGGCACCAGGTACGGCCCGGGCGGGACGTCGAAGCCGTTGCCCTCCGGGAAGGAGGCGGCCGCCAGCAGGCTCGGCTCGAACCGGTCGGACCAGCCGGCCGCCATCGCTTCGGACAGGTCGGCGATCTGGCCCTCGCGGGCGTACGGCGCCGTCTCCTCGCCGACGCCGGCCCACGCCGCGGAGAGGTCCGGCAGCGTGCCGGCCTGGGCCGCGGCCTGGAACTTCTGCCCCAGCGTGTCGCCGGGGACGAGCACGAGGTCGATGCTCACCCCGGTCTCGGCCTCGTACTCGTCCGCGAACTGCTGCAGCAGCTCCTCGCGGTCGGTGAAGTAGTGCCAGAACACGAGCTCGGTGTCGTCCTCACCGGAGCCGGACGGCGACGAGCTCGGGCCGCCGCAGGCCGCGATGGTCAGGACGAGAGCAGCGGCGATCGCTCGCCGGGCAAGGCGGGAACGGTTCACGGGAAGGTTCCTTCTGCTAGGGCGCGCGGCTCTAGAACCAGAGCGTGTCGTCGTACGGGAAGGACAGCACTCGAATCAGGTGGGCGGCGGCGAACCCGAGGGCCGCCGGGTTGCCGACGCCCTCGGCGTCGTCGTACCGACCGGCGAAGTGCCTGGCCAGCTCGGGCTGACCGGTGGTGAGCCCGGCCATCGCCCACCACAGGTACATCTGGGTGTCGTTGATGTGGGTCGGGCGGGTGTCGTCGCGTTCGACGTCGAACTGCTGGACCAGCCGTCGCAGCAGGGCGGCGTCGCCACCGTCCGGCTGTCCGGGGCCGCCGCCGATCACGCCGAGCGGCAGCACGTTGGACAGCGCGTCCGGGTACCAGGTGTCCAGCGGGCCGGTCGGCTGGACCTCCCAGGACGGCCGGGTGACGGCGACGCCGTAGTCGTTCGTCGCGTCGCGCAGGTAGGCCTGCCGGATGCCGTACTGGGTGCGTCCGGCCAGCGCCGTGGCGACCCTGGCGGTGGGCGCGTCCCCGGCCGCCCCGGCCAGCCAGGCCATCGCCTGCAGGCCGAACCACGTCTCGGAGTTGTCCTGAATGAACTGCACGGGGTAGCCGGGCCTGACCTCGGTCTGCCCGTTCGCCACGTAGGTGCCGTTGAGGGCGCCGAACACCCGCTGGGCGATCGGAAACCACTCGTCCAGCGTGGCGTCCTGGGCGGCCCGGCTCCCCTGCACCTGGACCAGGTGCTCGAGCAGCAGCAGGTACGTGGAGGCGTAGGAGTCGACCGAGTCCGCGGTCAGCGTGTCGGTCAGGTCCGGCCACGTCCCGGCGAAGTCGTTCATGCTGCCGTCCGGGTTCAGGTGGTCGCGGTACCAGCCGGCGTAGAGCAGGGCGCCGTCGAGGTAGCGCTGGTCGCGGGTGAGCTCGTACGCACGGACCAGGCCCAGCGCGGCGAAGGTGCTGAAGTAGCCCACGTACCGGGTGGAGTTGAGGCCCTCGGGGCCGACCGGGATGGTGCCGTCCGGGTTCTGGGTGGTGAGGATGTGGTCGGCGAGGTCGCGGATGCGCTGCCGGTCGGCGGCCGGCACGTCGCTGAGCCGCGGCCGCCCTTCGCCGCTCTCGGCGGGCGGCAGCAGCTCGAAGGCGGCCGGGTCGGAGCCGACCCGCACCCGGTCGATGCTGAATCGCGCGTCACCGCCGGTCGCGGTGGCCAGCTTGATCTCCATCGACGTCAGCGGGAACCCGGTGAGCGACCGGGACACCTCGGGGACGGCCACGCTCGCCGTGGCCCACTCGCCGGTGCGCACCTCGCCGGCGTCCAGGCTGACCTGCTTGCTCCGCCCGTCGGCCGAGGTGAGCATGACCTGCAGCTCCGCGGCGCCGGCGGTGCCGGTGACGAAGTAGGAGAAGCTGAGCACGCTGTTCTCGTCGACCACCGGGAGCGGGTGGAGGTGCGAGAGCACGAACGCCTGCGCGGGGTCCGACGCGCTCGCGGTGAGCGCCTGGCCGGGCGCGAGGGCCGGGTCGGCGGTCAGGGTCTGGGTGGCCGGCCCCGCGGCGTTGCTGTAGAGCCGCCAGTCGCCGATCTCGGTGAAGTCGTCGGCGAAGGACTGCTCGGCCGACGTCATCCTGGCGCCGGTGGTGAACGTGGTCGTCACCGGCGCCGCGAGAGCGGGACCGCCGAGGCTGCGGACGCCGTCGACGCGCACCGTGTAGGTCGTGCCGGGCAGCAGCGGGCGGTCGGGGACGAACGCGACCGCCCGGGCGCCGGTGAGGTGGCGCACGGCACCGGCGACCGGCTGGGCGCTCCGGCCACGGACGACGGTGACGTTCTCTTCGGCGACCGTGGCCGGGTCCAGCGGCTGGTCGAAGTAGACGGTGACCACGCGGTCGCGGCCGACCTCGGTGGCTCCGGGCGCCGGGCTCGCCGCCAGCAGCTCGGGCGCCGGCACCACGACCGGGACGCCGTTGCGCACCTCGACGTCGTCGAGGGTGAACGAGGACCGGCCGGCCGCCGGGTCGGTGATGGCCTTGATCACGACGGTGGTGGCGGTCGCTCCGGCCAGCTCCGGCGCGACGTCGGTGAACCGGACGCTGACCTGCCGCCAGGCGCCCAGCTGCACGACGTCGGGCAGCAGGGTGCTGTGCACCTTGGCCGACGTGTGCAGCTCGACCGACAGGCCCCGGTAGGTCGCGTCGCCGCCCGCGTAGTACCAGAACGACAGCACGCTGGAGTCCTCGGCGACGGACAGGCCGGAGCGGATCGCCGCGACGCCGACCTCGCTCTGGGTGGGGTTCGCGCCCGCGCCCATCGTCAGCGCCGCGGACCCGCTGTGCACGGGGTCGGCGGTGAGGCCGAAGGTCCCGTCGGTTCCGTTGGTGTAGAGCGTCCAGTCGTTGCCGGCTTCGAAGCCGTCGCTGAGGACGGTCTCCTCCTCCGCGTGGGCCGGCACGGACAGGCCGGCGCCGGGCAGGAGGGCCGCCAGCAGTCCGATGATCATCGGGATGACGGCGCGGCGGGAGGCGCGTAGGCGCGGCGAACTCATCGGCGACCTGCCTTCGTGGCACGGGGGCGGTGGGGGTGGTCCGCTTCGGACCAGCGCGAATGCCGCAAGTCTCCACACCGCCGCAGAACCTGTCAAGAGGCAAGTTCGTCATCACTTCAGATTTGAGATGAAGAAAATTTTCGCTCTATACTCGGCCGCATGGCATCTGCCGGCTCCGCAGCCACCTCCCGCGGCCCACGTCAGCTCGCGTTCCTCACCGACCGGCTGCCGTCGATGTCGGCGGCCGAACGCAAGATCACCGACGTGCTGACCAGGTCGCCCGACGAGGCCATCAGCATGTCGATCACCGAGCTCGCCGACCGCGCCGGCGTCAGCGAGGCGACGATCAGCCGCTACTGCCGCCGGCTGCAGTTCAAGGGCTACCAGGACCTGCGCATCCGCATCGCCCGGGAGCTCGCCGCCGAGGAGGCCACCGCGGGCGGCACCGCCGAGAACGGCATCGAGCTCGCCGCGTCCACCAGCGCCGACCTGCTGAACCGCACGGCCCGGCTGCTCGATCCGGCCAGGGTCGACCGCGCGGCCGCCGCCATCAGCGCGGCGCGCCGGGTCGTCTGCGTCGGGCTCGGGGCCTCCGGCATCGCCGCGCAGGCCGCGGCGCACCACCTGCTCGGCATCGGGGTCCGGGCCGAGTCGCACGCCGACCTGCACGTGCTGCTCGGTGCGACGGCGCTGCTGGACGCGTCGGACGTCGTGCTGGCGTTCAGCCGGACCGGCAGCGCGAAGGACGTCACGGCCTGCGTCCGGCTGGCACAGGAGCAGGGTGCCACCGTGATCTCGGTGACCAACGCGTCCCGTTCGCCGGTCGCCAAGCTCTCCGACATCGTGCTCCAGGTCGCGAGCGAGGGCACCATCGGCACGCTCGACTCCGTCCTGGTGCAGGTGTTCGTGCTCGAGATCCTGATGCGCGGCTGCCTGGAACGGCTCGGGCCGGCCGCCGAGCTCGCCGCGGCGCGCGTGTCGGAAGTGATCATGGGTCGCCTCTACTGACCCCCGGCGGCCGATAGGCTCGGCGGATGATCGACGCACAGCGGCTCCTGGGCGAGGTCGACCTCCACCTCATCGGTGAAGGCCGGCACGAGCGGCTCTGGGAGGTGCTGGGCGCCCGGGTCGTCACCATCGACGGCGTCGCGGGCACCGCGTTCACGGTGTGGGCGCCGAACGCGCGGCTGATCCAGGTGGCCGGCGAGTTCAACGGCTGGGACGGCGGCGGGCACACCATGACGCGCCTGGGCGGCGGCGTGTGGGGGCTGTTCGTGCCGGGCGTCGGCGACGGCGCGCTGTACAAGTTCAAGGTGCACGGCGCCGACGGCCACTGGCGCGACAAGGCCGACCCCATGGCGTTCCGCACCGAGGTGCCGCCCGCGCAGGCGTCGATCGTGCACGAGTCGCGCTATGAGTGGAACGACGAGGTGTGGCTGGCCCGGCGGCCCCCGTCGGCGCACGCGCACCCGATGTCGGTGTACGAGGTGCACCTGGGGTCGTGGCGGCGCGGGAAGTCCTATCGCGAGCTGGCCGTCGAGCTGGCGGCGTACGTCACCGAGCTGGGCTTCACCCACGTCGAGTTCCTGCCCGTCGCCGAGCACCCGTTCGGCGGGTCGTGGGGCTACCAGGTGACGTCGTACTACGCGCCGACGGCGCGGTTCGGCCACCCCGACGACTTCAAGTTCCTCGTCGACACCCTGCACCAGGCCGGCATCGGCGTGCTGCTCGACTGGGTGCCGGCGCACTTCCCGCGCGACGACTGGGCGCTGGCCCGGTTCGACGGCACGCCGCTCTACGAGCACGCCGACCCGCGCCGCGGCGAGCACCCCGACTGGGGCACGTACGTCTTCGACTTCGGCCGCCCCGAGGTGCGCAACTTCCTCGTGGCCAACGCCCTCTACTGGCTGACCGAGTACCACGTCGACGGCCTGCGCGTCGACGCCGTCGCGTCCATGCTGTACCTCGACTACTCGCGGCCCGAGGGGGCGTGGCTGCCCAACGTGCACGGCGGCCGCGAGAACCTCGACGCCATCGCGTTCCTGCAGGAGACCAACGCCACCGCGTACCGCTCGGTGCCGGGCATCGTGTCCGTCGCCGAAGAGTCCACCGCCTGGCCCGGCGTCACCCGTCCCACCCATCTCGGCGGTCTCGGGTTCGGCCTGAAGTGGAACATGGGCTGGATGCACGACTCGCTGGCGTACCTGTCGCGCGACCCGATCCACCGGCAGTACCACCACCATCAGCTGACGTTCTCGATGATGTACGCGTTCAGCGAGAACTTCGTCCTCCCCCTCTCCCACGACGAGGTCGTACACGGGAAGGGGTCGCTGCTGGGCAAACTGCCCGGCGACCGCTGGCAGCAGCTGGCCACGCTGCGCGCGTTCTACGCCTACATGTGGGCGCACCCGGGCAAGCAGCTGCTGTTCATGGGCGGCGAGCTGGCCCAGGAGTCCGAATGGGCCGAGGAGCGCGAGCTCGACTGGTGGCTGCTGGACCGCCCGGCGCACGCGGGGGTGCAGCGGCTGGTCACCGACCTCAACGCGGTCTACCGGACGGCGCCGGAGCTGTGGGCGCTCGACTCCGACCCGGCCGGCTTCGAATGGATCGACGCCAACGACGCCACCGGCAACGTGTTCTCGTTCCTGCGCCACGGCCCCGACGGCGAGCTGCTGGCGTGCGTCGCGAACTTCAACGCGCGGCCGCACGAGGGCTACCGGCTGGGACTGCCTCAGGCGGGGCCGTGGCAGGAGCTCATGAACACCGACGCCTCGCTCTACGGCGGCTCCGACGTCGGCAACCTCGGCCAGGTCGTCGCCACCGACGAGCCCTGGCACGGCCGCCCCGCCTCCGCCGTGCTGCGGGTGCCGCCGCTGGGCACGCTCTGGCTCCGACCCGCGACGTCGCACTGACGTGTCAGCATGGTCAGATGACCGGCCGCCGCGTCCAGGTAGGCAACGTCCCCGAGGACACCCATGCCGCCTTGCGCGCCCGTGCCACTGCGGAGGGCCTCCCTTCGCGCCTTCTGCGGTGAGCCGTTCTCCCCACTGATCAAGAACGCGTCTGCCACGTTGACCTGCCCCCTGCTGCCTCCATTGTCGGGAGCGCGGGGGGACCGCCTCAAGCGGACCTTCTACTCGGGCGCTTCGCGCGACGGAGGACCGCTTGACCCGGCCACCCGCGCCCCCGTTCAAGCACCGTCAGGGGCCGGCCGAAAATGGGCCCGGCTTCCCGGTCCGCTGCGCTTCTTCTCCGCTGGCCGCTCACTGGCCGTGGTCGGTCCCCGGCTACCGGCTCCGCTGTGGTGACGGGTCCACGGGCCGCTCGTGCGCTCGTCTCGGCGCGATGAGGGGCGGTTTGCTGGGGCTATGGCACCAGCAAACCGCCCCTCATACCGCAGGACGGGTCAGTCCCGGTCGACGATGACGACCGGGGAGTCCCAGGTCTCGACGTGGTCAGGGTTCGACGGGTCGCCGAGCGGCTTGGTGGCCGTCAGGCGCAGGACGTAGCGGCCGTCCGGCACGGGGACGCGCCGGTCGGTGCCGTTGCCGCGGGGCCGCGTCCCGTCCCAGGTGTAGGCGTTGAACGCGGTCGCCGCGCTGCTGCGCCCGACGAAGTCCTCGGAGAGGACGGTGTTCAGGCGGCCACCCGCGTACGGGCGCCCCGCCGTGCCGTCGGCCTTGGCGTGGAACAGCTGCACCGACACGTTCTGCGCCGCGTGCTCCAGGTGCGCGATGACGACCGGGTAGTCGCCCTCGGTCATGGAGAACGTCGCGCCCTCGGGCAGCAGGTCGAACTCGCCGCCCATGGTGCAGTTGACGCCGACGTAGCGCTCGCAGGCCGTGACGTCGCCCAGCGCGGGCAGCCCGAACCCGGCGTCGGTGAGCACCGGCAGCTGCTGGTAGTCGCCGACGAAGCCGGCGAACGGCACCCGCAGCGGCTCACCCTCGGCCGGCGTCAGGACGACCCAGCCGCCGTACTGGCCGAGGTCCGGCTCGGCCGGCGCGGTCACCGTCACCTCGACCGAGGCGGACGACCCCGCGGGCACCGTCACCGACGACGCCGAGAACGCCACCGACGCGCCACCCTCGAAGAACTGCGGGTTGTTCGGCGCGCCCGCCGTGGTGATGCCGTCGGCGTGCGACAGCTCGTACGTGACGTCCTCGTCGCCGTCGTTGGTCAGCGTGAGGGTCTGCGTCGACGGCCCGGCCTCGCTCTCACCGAGCGACAGCTTGCCCGGCGCCACCGCGACCGGCGCGAGGATCGCGTCGTCGATGTCGAGCATGCCCGCGCCCTGACGGTGCGCCGGCTCGACGTACCCGGCGCCCGGGACCAGCGACCAGTCGGCCGGGTCGGCGCTGTTCTGCAGCACGTCGCGGACCTGCTCCGGCGACAGCGACGGGTGCGCCTGCAGCAGCAGCGCGACCGCGCCGGCCACGTGCGGCGACGCCATGGAGGTGCCGGAGATGACGGCGTAGCCGTCGCCCTCGAGCGGGTAGGTCGAGCGGATCAGCCCGCCCGGCGCGCCGAGGTCCGGCTTCAGCGACAGGTCCGACGCCATGCCGTAGGAGCTGAACGACGAGATCAGCCCGCCGGTCGAGTTCTCGACGGTGGTGGTCTGGTCGGTCCAGGTCAGCGTCGTGGCGCCGGCGGCGATGCGGCCGTCCAGCTCGATGCCGGTCTCCTGGTCGACGGCGACGACGGGGACGGTGATGGGCGGGTCGGCCGGGGTCGGCGGCGCCACCGTCGGCGCGAACGCGCCGGGCACGTTGTTGTAGAGGACGACGGCGGCCGCGCCGGCCTGCTGGGCGTTGTGCGCCTTCTCGTAGAACGGGCAGGTGCCCCGCTCGATCAGCGCGACGGTGCCGGTCAGGTCGGGCAGCGCCCCGGCCGCGGTGCACCCGTCCTGGGTGGAGTCGGGCGTGCCGGTGCGCGACAGCGGGACGTCGCCTGACGTGGGTGCGCTGGGCGCGCCGCTCGCCTCGGCGTAGCCGACCTCGCGGCCGTCCGGGCTGACGGTGAACATGCGCGCGTCGTACTCGGTGTTGTCGAACGACGCGACGCCGATGACCTTGTCGCCGACGCCCGGTGCGCCCGCGGACCAGGTGCCGGACGTGCCGTTGTTGCCGATCGACGCGACCACCACGACGCCGTCGTCGACCAGCGCGTCGCTGGCCGTGGCCGTCGGGTACTCCGGCCAGGTGACGAAGCCGGCGCCGAGGCTCATGTTGACGACGTCCATGTCGTCGGCGTGTGCCCGCTCCAGCGCGGCCAGGATGATGTCGGACGTCGTGGAACCGCCGCAGCCGAACACGCGGTACGCGCCGAACTCGACCTCGGGCGCCACGCCGGTGACGCCGCCGGCCGCGCTGTCGCCGCTCGCGCCGACGATGCCGGCGACGTGACTGCCGTGTCCATTGCAGTCGTCCGGGTTGTCGTCGGGACTGGGGACGGGCTGGTAGGCGGCGGAGGTGTCGTCGGCGTTGTAGTCGTCGCCGACGAAGTCGTAGCCGGCCACGACGCGGCTGGTCGGGAAGGTCGTCTCGCCGGGCGTGCCGCCGCCGCCGAGGTCCGGGTGGTCGATGTCGATGCCGGTGTCGACGATGCCGACCCTGAGGCCGTCGCCGGTGAAGCCCAGCTCGCTCTGCGCGATGTCGGCGCCGGTCATGCCGAGCGCGGAGTCCATGGCGGGCTCGGACGTCGCCGGGTCGGGCGCGTCGACCGTGACGACGGGGTACACCGCGGCGACCTCGGCCGAGCCGGCCAGCCGGCTGATGTCGGCCTCGGACGCCGTCACCGACAGGCCGTTCCACAGCCGGTCGTAGGTGTAGCGGACCTCCACGTCGGCGCCCAGCGCATCGGCCTCGGCAAGGACGCGGTCCTGCTGGCGCTGCGCCGTGGCGCGACTGCCGCCGTCGGCGACCGGCTTCGCGGTCAGCTCGACGAACCACGCGCCGGTGGGCTCGTGCGTCAGCTCACCGGACGGCTCCGGCAGCCCGGCCAGCTCGGCGAGCGTGCCGAGGTAGCCGTCGCTCGCGGGCGCAGCGGTGCCGGCGGCGACGGTGCCGAGCGTCCCGGCGGCCAGGGCCACCGCGGCGGTCGCGGCGAGTCCGGCGCGCCGGGTGACGGCCCGCCTCCCCGGCGCTCTCGATGGTCGTGTCATCGGCGCTCCTCGTTCAGTCGTACGGCATGACAAGGCCCCGCCGGTCAGACGGGGTTGCCCCGTAACCTATGGCCGATATCGCCTCGATTGGAAGCTTTGACGGCAAGTCGGCCTGCCTTGTCACTCTGAATCAGGAGAAATCACCCTCTTGTCACCGCCCGCCCGGAGACGACAGGATGACCAGACCCTCAGCCGCCACGTCCCAAGGGGCCGCCTCATGTGGACTCGCTCGCTGCCCGCCGGCCTCGCCGGACTCGTGCTGACGGTGACGGCGGCGCTGTCCGCTCCGGCCGCCCCCGACGACGGCGCGCCGGCCCCGGCGCTGCGCACCCCCGAGGACCGCACGCAGGCGTCGGAGCTGACGCCGTCGCTCGGCACGACCGACGCGGCGACGCTGCTGTCGGCGGTCGCCGCCGCCCCCGGCCAGCTGCCCGGGCAGCCGCGCGACGACGTCATCGTCGACGTGCCGGAGAACCCCGCCGACGCGTCGATCCCGCTGAACCTGACGCCGTACCACGCCGTCGCGCCGGCGCTGCGGGCGCTGCAGGACAGCGACCGTGTCAGCGTCGAGATCATCGGGCAGTCCGCGCTCGGCCGCGACCTGCACCTCGTCGTCGTCACCTCCCCGATGAGTGACGCCGAGTGGGCGGAGTGGCAGCGGCTGTCCGACCTGCGCAGCGCCGACCCCGACGCCGCGATCGCCGCCATGGAGGCCGGCGAGTACGACGACTGGAAGTCGCCGCTGTTCGTCAACAGCAACATCCACGGCAACGAGTGGGAGGGCACCGACGCGACGCTGCAGGTGCTCGACGAGCTGGCGTTCTCGTCCGACCCCGAGGTCACGGAGCTGCTCGACCAGCACGTCATCGCGATGGTCGTCACGAACAACCCGGACGGCCGGGTCGCGGGCACCCGCGCCAACGGCAACGGGTTCGACATCAACCGCGACTACATCACCGCCTCGCAGCCCGAGTCGCGCGCCGTCCGCGCCCAGCTGATCCGCTACGACCCGCTGACCATGCTGGACGAGCACGGCTACACCGGCACGACGCTGATCGAGCCGACCACCGGGCCGCACGGCGAGAACTACGAGTACGACCTCTACATCCGCCAGGCCATCCGCAACGGCCTGGCCATGGAGGAGGCGGTGCTGGCGCTCGGCGAGCCGCGCGTGACCGAGGTGAACATCCCGTTCCGCAACCAGACCGACGGCTGGGACGACTGGCCGCCGATCTTCACCCCCATGTACGCGATGCTGCACGGCGCCGTCGGGCACACCGTCGAGATCCCGCTGAACCCGCGCGGCATCGCCGACCCCGTGCTGCGGCACGAGAACACCCGCATCAACACCGCCGTGGCTCGCGCCACCATCGAGGCCAACTTCGCGTGGGCGTACGAGAACCGGATGAGCCTGCTCGCCGACCAGCTGGAGATCTTCCGGCGCGGCGAGGCCGGCGAGTCGTCGCGGCCGATCGACGACGACCTCGCCCTGTCACTGGCGCTCGGCGACAACGGGAAGACGTTCCTGCAGGACTACCCGCGGGCCTACGTCATACCGGCCGAGCGGCGCGGAGACGCGGCCGCCGCGCGACTGGCGCAGTTCCTCCTCGACAACGACGTCGAGGTGCACCAGGCGCGGCGGCCGTTCACCGCCGGCGGCGCCACCTACCCGGCCGGCTCGTACGTCGTCGACCTGCACCAGGCCAAGCGTGGCCTGGCCAGCACCATCCTCGACGTCGGCCGCGACGTCACCACGAACTTCCCCACCATGTACGACATCTCGGCGTGGAGCCAGGCGTACCTGTGGGGCACGGACGTCGCGACCGTGCCCGCCGGGTCGTCGCTGGACGCCCGCGCGCTGTCGCCGATCTCGGCCGTGGCGCCGACGGGATACGTGCCGCCAGGGCGGCCGGCGCACTACGGGTTCACCGCCGGAACGCTGGCCGGGATCCGTGCGGTGAACGCGTTCGTCGACGCCGGTGTCCCGGTGCGGCGCACGGCGTCCGGGGTCTTCTCGGTGCCCGGCTCGGCCCGCTCCCTCGTCGAGGACGCGGCGGCGACGTACGGCATCGCGTTCTCCGCCGTCGGCGCGGCGGCGCTGCGGGGCGCGGTACCGGTGGACGTCGCGCTGGTCGGCACCAGCGCACCGGCCGACGAGCTGCACGCGCTGGCCCGCATGGGCTTCGCCACGACGAACGTCACCGCGGCCGGGTTCAACGCCGGGACGTACGCGTTCGCCGACTTCGACGCCCTGTACGTGTCGACCACCGGGTTCGACCCGCGGCAGCTGGACGCGGCGCGGCAGGCGGCGTTCGCGGCCTGGCGGGCGGCCGGCGGCACGATCGTCGGGCGCGGCGCCGGCGGCTGGACGTTCAGCGACCGCGCCGATCTCCTGGCCGTCGGGCTGGTCGACCCGCGCGAGTGGAACTCCGCCAACGGCATCGTCACGGTGACGAACGACCCCGCCTCGCCCGTCACCGGCACGGCGTCGCCGTCGTCGTTCGTCAGCAACCCGCAGCACTTCACCGGCCTGGGCGCGGGTGTGCGCGTCGACCAGAGCTTCGGCGGCGAGGGCTTCTTCCTGGCCGGCCACTGGATCGGCCACGAGGCCGTCGCCGGTCAGCCGGTGGTCGTCAGCGGCGTGGCCGGCGGCGCCGACGTCACGCTGTTCGCCACCGAGCCGCTCTACCGCTCGCATCCGGAAGGGCTGTTCCCGCAGGTCGCGAACGCGCTCTGGCAGTAGTCCCGCGGGGAGTCGCCGTCCCGCTGCGGAGGTGGCGACTCCCCGTTCTCACGTCCCGGTGACGACGGCCGCCTCGTCGTCGTGGTGCTGTGCGGACGTCAGGCCCGCGTCGCTCACCGCGCCGGCGGCCGCCGCGGCCTGGCCGGTGCTCAGCTCGATCAGCAGGACGCCGGTGCCGGCGCGCAGCCAGTCCGGCGCCCCGGCGGCGATGCGGCGGACGAGGTCGAGCCCGTCGCCGCCGCCGTCGAGGGCGGTGCGCGGCTCGTGGTCGCGGGCCTCGGGCGGCATCAGCGCGATGGCCGCCGTCGGCACGTACGGCGGGCTCGCCAGCAGCACGTCGACCCGCCCCCGCAGCACCTGCGGCAGGGCGTCGTAGAGGTCGCCCTGGTGGACGTGGCCGGCCGGTTCGACGTTGCGGCGGGCGTACGCGACCGCGTCGGGGTCGACGTCGGCCGCGTGCAGCTCGACGCCGTCGATGCCGTGCACCACGGCCAGCCCCAGCGCCCCCGTCCCGCACCCGAGGTCGACCACCACCGCACCCGGCCGCACCCGCTCCCGCGCGAGGCCGACCAGCAGCTCGCTGCGGTGCCGCGGCACGAACACCCCCGGCCCGACGGCGACGCGCAGCCCAGCGAACGCGGCCCAGCCCAGCACATGCTCGAGCGGCTCGCCCGCGACCCGCCGGGCGATCATCGCCTCGGCCTCGGCCGGGGTGCGCGCGGTCTCGGCGATCAGCCGCGCCTCGTCCTCCGCGAACACACACCCCGCGGCCCGCAGCCGGGCCACGACCCCCTCATCCAGCACACGGCCACCCTAGACGGGCGGGTACAGGAGGACCTCGACGCCCGGCAGCGCGCCGAGCCCGCGCCTGACCATCGGCTCGACGTCGGCCCAGTCGAGGCCGCCGAGCCCACACCCCAGCGGCGGAACGGCGATCGACCGCAGCCGCAGCTCGCCCGCCCGCGCCGCCGCTGCGTAGGCCGCGAACATGTCCGGGTGCGCCGCCTTGAACTGCGCGGCGAGCAGGTCGCCGTGCTGAACCCGGATCCCCATGGAGCCAGGTCTGTCAGCGGGGTCCGACAACGTCGCCGGCGAGCGCGAGCACCCGGCGGGCCTGCTCGACCATGGCGACGTCGACGAAGCGGCCGCCGGGGAGGACGGCGACGCCGGAGCCGGAGGCCGCCGCGGCCTCGACCGCGGCGACCACCTCGGCCGCGCGGGCGACCTCGTCCGGCGACGGGCGGAAGGCGGCCTCGATGACGGGCAGCTGCCGGGGGTGGATCGCGGACCGCCCGACGAAGCCGAGCGCGCGCCCCGCCCGGCACGACGCGGCCAGCCCGTCGTCGTCGCGCAGGTCGGTCCAGACGGCCATCGCCGGCGGCGGCAGCCCGGCCGCCCGCGCCGCGACCACCAGCCGCTGCCGGCACCACGCCAGCCCGTCCGGGCCGGACACGCCCAGGTCGGAGGCGAGGTCGGCCTCGCCCAGCCCGATCGACGCCACGCCCGGCGCCGACGCGACGGCGTACGCCGCCTCGACACCGGCCGCCGTCTCCAGCAGCACGTGCACCGGCCGCTCCCCCGCCGCCGACCGCACCGCCGACCGCACCGCCGCGACGTCCGCCGGCGAGGACACCTTCGGCACCCGCACCCCCACGAACGACGGCAGCCCGGCGACCATGGCGAGGTCGTCGCCGCCCCACGGCGTCGAGGGCGCGTTGACGCGCACCTGCACGGCCCGGCCCGGCCCGGCGTCCGCCAGCAGCGCCGCGGCCGACGCCCGGGCGGCCGCCTTCGCCGACGGCGCCACCGCGTCCTCCAGGTCGAGGATCACCACGTGGGCCGCCGACGCGAGCGCCTTCGCCGCGCGGTCGGGCCGGTCGGCGGGCACGTAGAGCAGGGTCAGGTTCATACGACGCCCTCGGTCCGCAGCGAGGCGATCTCGTCCGGGCTGTACCCGAGCGACCCCAGCACGGCCACGGTGTCGGCGCCGTGCGCCCGCCCGGTCCACCGCACCGTCCCGGGCGTCTCGGAGAGCCGGAACAGCACGTTCTGCATCGCGACCTCGCCGAGGTCGTCGTCGGGCAGCCGCAGCACCGTCCCCAGCGCGTCCAGCTGCGGGTCGGCGACGATGTCCGACGCGTCGTAGACCGGCGCGACGGCGGCCTCGGCCCGCTCGAACTCGGCGACGACCTCGTCCCGTGTCCGCGACGACACCCAGGCGCCGACCGCGGCGTCCAGCTCCTCGACGTGCGCGGCCCGGCCGGCGCCGGTCGCGAACCACGGCTCGTCGACGACGTCGGGCCGGCCGACCAGCCGCATGACCCGCTCGGCGATGCTCTGCGAGCTGGTCGACACCGCGACCCAGCGACCGTCGGCGCACTGGTACGTGTTGCGCGGCGCGTTGTTCGCCGACCGGTTGCCGGTGCGCGGCTGCACCGTCCCGAGCTGGTCCCACCGGGTGAGCTGCGGCCCGAGCACGGACAGCATCGGCTCGACGATCGCGAGGTCGACGACCTGCCCGCGTCCGGTCGCGGCCCGGGCGTGCAGCGCGGACGTCACCGCGAACGCCGTCGCCAGCGCCGTGATGCCGTCGGCCAGCCCGAACGGCGGCAGCGTCGGCGGGCCGTCCGGCTCGCCGGTCATCGCGGCGAACCCGCTCATCGCCTCGGCCAGCGTGCCGAAGCCGGGCCGCCGCCGGTACGGGCCGACCTGCCCGAACCCGGTCACCCGCGCCAGGATCAGCCCCGGATTGTCCGCCGCCAGCGCGTCGTAGCCGAGGTTCCACCGCTCCAGCGTGTCGGGCCGGAAGTTCTCGATGACGACGTCCGACTCACGGGCCAGCCGCCGGAACACCTCCTGGCCGCGCTCGTGCGACAGGTCCAGCGTCATCGTCTGCTTGTTCCGGCCGAGCGTCTTCCACCACAGGTTCTGGCCGTCCTTCGCCGGCCCGTGCCCGCGGGACGGGTCCGGGCGGCGCGGGTGCTCGACCTTGACGACGTCGGCGCCCATGTCGCCCAGGTGCATCGCCGCGATCGGCCCGGCGAACAGCGTCGCGGCGTCGACGACCCGCAGCCCGGCCAGCGGCCCGGCGGTCACGCGAGCCCCACGGCGCAGCGGAACCCGACGGACGGTGAGCGGTCCAGCCCGGCGCCCATGAGCAGGTACTTCGCCGAGAAGTCCGGCGTGCGGCGGCCGCCGTCGAAGTACCAGTCCGAGCCGGTCGGCAGCCAGTCGGAGCCGCCCTTGAGGACGACGAACCGGGTGCGGCCGTCGGTGTGCTCGCTCTCGGTGAGGTTCCAGACGGCGGGCGTGCCGCGCTCCAGCAGCCCGGCCTCGCCCGCGACCTGCCACTCGTCCTCGGTCGGCAGCCGCAGCCCGGCCCACGCGGCGTACGCGCGGGCGTCGGCGAGGTCGACGTGCGTGACGGGGTCCGGCCCGTGCCGCTGCGCGTGGAACCGCTCCGGGCGCAGCGGCGGGTAGCCGGTGGCGGCGAGGAACGCGGCGAACTCGTCGTTGGTGACCTCGGTGCGGCCGATCGCGAACGGCGCCAGCTCGGCGCGACGGTGCGCGGTGCCCTCGGCGTGCAGCCGGGGCGGCAGCGGCTTCCACTCGTCGACGTAGGGGGCCTCGTCGTAGAGGCCGGTCTCGCGGACGCGGTACCGGACGACGAGGTCGTAGCGGCCGCCGTCCACCCGGGCCAGGCCGGGCGGCGGTTCGGCGACGGCCACCAGCGGCGCCGGGACGCGGACGGCCGGCCGGCGCGGGAACGTGCTGTCTGCCGAGACGGCGACGGAGCCCGGCGCGACGTCCGCCGCGAGCACCGCCGCGACGCCACCGGCCGGGAGCCGGCCGCCGACAACCGTCCGCCCGTCGTCGTCCTTCGTCACCGAGAGCGCCGCACCGGTCGTGAGCTCGGTGAACGGGCCCGTCGCGGCCACCGTCAGCCAGGGGCCGGACCAGTCGGCGTCGCTCCGGTTGACCACGGTCCACAGCGCCACACCGTCGTGGACCCACCGCGACGCGTACACCGGTGCGCCGCCGCCGGGGTGGTCGGCCAGCGGCGTCCAGTCCTCGGCCTGCAGCCAGTCGCGGTACTCGCGCTGCACCCGTCGCATCGAGCGCAGCAGCGACCGGTCCCGCGCGCTCCAGCCGGCCCAGACGCCGAACACCGTCTCCCACACGAGCATCCCGGAGCCGTTCAGCCAGGCCGACTGCAGCTCGTCGAGGTGACTGTGGTTCCAGCGGCGGGTGTGGTGCAGCACGTGCCGGCGCTCGAACCAGGTCGCGCGCAGCACGCCCGGCACCGGCGAGTCGGCGAACCACTGCGCCCACGACATCGTGTGGTCGTGCACGCGGGCCAGCGGCAGCCGCGACTCGCCCTCCATCGACAGCCCCGGCCGCAGCGCGTCGAGCCCGGCCCGGACCTCGGCCGAGCCCTCCTTCGAGCTGTCCAGGAAGACGCCGTCGGCGCCCAGCCGCTCGACCAGCGCGACGACCGCATCTGGTCGGGACGGCTCCCACGGGTAGTACGACACGAACACCCGCACCCCGGCGGCCTGGAAGGCGGCGACGACGGACGGCAGCTCGGGCACGTCGAAGAAGGCGAACTGGTCGCGCTCGTCGATGCCCTCGTTCGGGTACGCGTGCCAGAGCACGACGCCGTCGAAGCCGCCGAGCTCGCGGGTCGCCGCGGCCAGGTAGCCGTCGACGTCGAACCGGCCGGTCGCGTGGTCGTACAGCAGCTCGTCCCAGAGCCAGGCCAGCGCGACGACGAAGCCGTCGGTCCGCTCGGCGTCGTAGCGCGAGCCGTCGTAGGCCGTCCGCTCGCGCGCCTCGGACCGCCAGCGGGTGAGCGCCGCCCGCCAGGCCGGCCAGTCCGCCGGGTCGTCCGGCGCGGCGAGGATCTTCGCCTCGTCCAGCACCGACAGGTCGGCGTCCGGGTCCAGCGGCACGGCCGCCGGGCGGTCGATGGGCCGCGGGACGTACGGGTTCAGCATCAGCCCTCCGCGAGGAATGCGTCGATCTCGGCGCGGTCCGGCATCGACGACGACGCGCCCGGCCGCTGCACCGACAGCGCGGCCGCCGCCGACGCCCGTCGCAGCGCGTCCGGCCACTCCAGGCCCTCGGCCAGGCCGACCGCGAGCACCCCGGCGAAGGTGTCGCCGGCCGCCGTCGTGTCGACCGCCTCGACCTCGAACGCCGGCACCTGCGTCGTCGCCGCGCCGCTGACCCGCAGCGCCCCGCGGGCGCCCAGCGTGACGACCACGTCGCCGCCGCGCCCGGCCAGCGCGTGCGCCGCCTCGACGGGGTCCGCGACGCCGGCCAGCAGCGCCGCCTCGTGCTCGTTCGGCACCAGGACGTCGACCGCGGTCAGCAGCTCGGCCGGCAGCGGCACCGCCGGCGCCGGCGTCAGCACCACCCGCACGCCGCGTTCGCGCGCGTACCGCGCGGCCTGCGTGACCAGCACGAGCGGCAGCTCCAGCTGCAGCATCAGCAGGTCCGCGGCGTCGACGGCGGCCCGGTGCGCGTCGGTCAGCTCCGTCACCGTCCCGTTCGCGCCCGGCACGACGACGATCGAGTTGTCGCTGGTCGCGTCGACGGTGATGTGCGCGGTCCCGGTCGGCCGGTCGCTCACCGCCAGCCCGGACACGTCGATCCCGGCGCCGGCCAGCAGCGCCGTGATGCGCCGGCCGAAGTCGTCGTCGCCCACGGCGCCGAGGAACGCGACGTCGCCGCCGGCCCGCGCGGCCGCGAGCGCCTGGTTCGCGCCCTTGCCGCCGGGGACGGTGGTGAAGTCGCGGCCGGTGACGGTCTCGCCGCGGCCCGGCGCGCGGTCGACGGTCGCGACGAGGTCCATGTTCGCGCTGCCCAGGACGGCGATCACGGCGCACTCACCGCCACCGTCCGGGCCGCGAGCGCGTCGAAGCCGATGCCGTCGAACCCGGCCAGCGTCGTGCCGACGCGGTTGCGCAGCGGCGCGGTCCACCGCTGCGGCAGCGCGGCGGCGCCGGTCAGCCCGCCGACGATCGAGCCGACGGTGGCGCCGTTGGAGTCGGTGTCCCAGCCGCCGCTGACGACGGCCGTGATGGACCGCTCGTAGTCGCCGCCGCCGTGCACCAGCGCGGCCACCACCAGCGCGGCGTTGTTCAGGACGTGCACCCAGTGCAGGTGCCCGTAGCGCGCCTCGATCGCGTCGACGACGGCCTCCCAGTCCGGTTCCTTCGCGGCGGTCTCGCGGGCGAAGCGGACCGCCTTGGCGTAGCGCGACGCCGCCGGGACCACCGACAGCCCGGCGTCCAGCACTTCGTCCACCGTCGCCGCGACCAGCGAGGCCGAGCACGCCGCGGCCGCGAACAGCTCGCCGTACACGCCGTTGCGGGTGTGGCTGAGGACGGCGTCGCGCCAGGCCAGCGCCGCGGCGCCGGCGGGGTCGCCGGGCCGGGCCCAGCCGAACACGTCGCCGCGGATCTGCGCGCCGATCCAGTCGCGGAACGGGTTGCGCACCGTCGCGGTGGCCGGTGGCAGGTGGCCGAGCAGCAGGTTGCGGTAGGCGACCCGCTCGGCGGTGAACACCCGCCCGGCCGGCAGCTCGGCCAGCCACCGCTGCGCGACGTCCTCCGTCGTGAGCCCGGCGCCGCGGTCCTCCAGCAGGGCGAGGTTGAGCATCGGGAAGTTGAGATCGTCGTCCTCGGGCATGCCGTCGATGTTCTCGGCCAGGCTGGTCGTCGCGCTGCGGCGGTTCCACGGATGGCGGGCGGCGACGTCGCCGGGCAGGCCGACCGCGGTGAACCAGCCGGTCAGCGGCCAGCGGCCGGTCGCCTCGAGGATCTCCCGGATCCCGGCCCGCGAGATCTTCTCGACCGGCTTGCCGAGCAGGCAGCCGGCGGCGCGGCCGAGCCAGGCGCCGTGGACGCGGCCGGCGTCGGCGGCCTCCCGTCGCGCACCCGCCGGCCAGCCCGCCCGCAGCTCGTCCAGCGCCGTCGGCTCGGCCTCGTCGTACGGCGACGGCCGCCGGTCCAGCTCGTCCAGCAGCTGCGCGGCCAGCGCCCGCAGCTCCGGTGGCGCGGGGGTCTCGGAGGCGCCCGACCGCACCGGCGCGTCGTCGCCGCCGGCCACCGTCCACCGGGCCCGCAGGTCCGCGACGTCGACGCCGTCCTCGCCGGCCTGGGCGAACGCGTGCCCGACCAGGTCCTCCGGCTGGATCCAGGTGAGCCGCATCAGGCCAGCCCGCCGAACGCGGCGTCGACGGCCACCCGCCGGGCCGCGTCGGCCGCCCGTACCCGCGCCGTCACCGCGGCCAGCCGCTCCCCCGGCCCGACGAGGTCGACCCTGCTGGCCGCCGCGACCGTCGTCACCAGGTCGGCCGGCACCGCGGCGCGGCCGCCCAGCGCTCCGGCGACGGCCCCGGCCATCGACGCGATCGAGTCGGAGTCGCGGCCGTAGTTGACGCCGCCGATGACGGCGTCGCGCCAGTCGCCCCCGGCGATGGCGAGCAGGCCCAGCGCGACCGGCAGCTCCTCGATGGTGTGCACGCGGCTCGGGCGGCGCGCGCCGAGGCCCTGGTTGCGGTAGTCGTCGCCGACGGTGTCGTAGGGGGCGACGGCGGCACGCAGCTTGCCCGACTCGACCGCCTCGGTCCAGTGCCCGATCGACGCCGCCGTCTCCAGCACCGCCTCGATGCCGGCCCTCGTCCCGTCCTTCGCCAGCCGGACCGCCGCCGACAGCACGTCATCGATCGTCGCGCCGGGCGCCGCGGCCGCGGCCACGCAGGCCGCCATGACGCCGGCCGCCTCGCGCCCGTAGGACGACTGGTGCGCACCGGCGACGTCGATGGCCTCGGCGTAGGCGGCGTCCGGGTCGGCGGCGTTGACGATGCCGACCGGCGCGATGTACATGGCCGCGCCGCAGTTCACCGCGTTGCCGACGCCGGCCTCACGCGGGTCGGCGTGCCCCCAGTGCAGCCGCAGCGCCATGAACTTCTCCGCCAGGAAGACCCGCTGCAGCGGCAGCGCCTCGGCCTCCAGCTCGGGGATCCAGACCTTGCGGCCGATCATCAGCGGCACCAGCCGCTCGGCCACGTCGTACGCCGTCAGGTGCGCCCCGGCCTGCTCGTACACGTCGACCACCAGGTGCGTCATGAGGGTGTCGTCGGTGACGTGGCCGTCGCCCTTGTGGTACGGCGCGATGGGCCGCGCGGTGCGCCAGTCCTCGTAGTACGGCGGCACGATGCCCTCGACCCAGCCGCCCCACCGGTCCCGGATCTGCTGCGGCGACCACCCCTCCGTCGCACCACCGAGCGCGTCGCCGACGGCGGCTCCCGTCATGCATCCGACCGCGGTGTCGATGAGTGCGTCAGTGGTCACGAGTCGTCCTCTCCTCGATGGAACCTGCCAGCTCGACCAGGTCGAGTCCGGCCAGATCGGCCGCGCAGCAACCGGCGAGTCGCCGGCACCGCTCGGCCCACGTGGTGGGTAGCGCGCTCAGGCCGCGGGCCGCACCGGTGAGCGCTCCGGTCAGCGCGGGTGCGCTGTCGGCGGTCGCGGGCAGGCAGGCGGCGGCGGTGATCGCGGCGATGGGTGGTTCCCCGCCGCGCTCGGCGGCCAGCGCCAGCGCGACGGCGACCGGCAGCGTCTGCGCCGCGGCGACGCCGTAGCTGTAGACGTGACCGGCCGGCTCGTCCAGCAGCGGGACGGCGTCGGCCGCGCTGGTGGCGTCGGCTGTGCTCGTCACCGCTCGGGCCAGGTTGTCGGTCAGGAGGGTGTCCTGCGTCAGGTGTTCCGCTGCCGCCGCCCAGGCGGTGGCCAGCGGTTCGCCGCGGACCAGCCGCGCGATCGTCGCGGCGACCGCCCGTGCCGCGGCCACGCCGTCGCCGGAGTTCGTCACCTCGGCGTCCCACCCGGCGAGGGTCGCCGCCTCCGCGGGTCCGGCGGCCACCAACCCGGCCGCGACCGCCCGCACCGCCCCGGCGTCGTCGAAGTGGTGTGGGTTGTCGTGCCCCGTCACCGGCGGGTCGACATCCCGCCGCAGTGCGTCGGCCGCGGTCGCGACGCTGATCCGGCCGCGCGGCAGCGTCCCCTCCGTCACCGCCGTCCGCCAGTACGCGTGAACGTCGGCGCGGGTCAGCGGGCCGGTCGTCGTGCCGAGGCGGGTCAGCGTCCACGCCACCCACTCCGCGTCGTCGGACGGGCCCAGCCGCAGCGGCGCCGTCGGCTGGTTCAGCGCGAACGGCACCGGCAGCGTCGTCACCTGCTGTGTCTCCGCGAACGCGTCGAGCTCGCGGTGCAACCGCCGGGTCCACGGCGGCAGCAGCACCGCCCGGTGCCGCACCGACGGCCACCCCGCGGCGTCGCCGATGGCGAGCCCGAGCAGCGCCCCGGCCCTGCGTTCCTGCCGTTCCGTCACGAGCCGTCCTCCCACCGCGCACCGCACCCACCGGCGCGCGCCGGCGAGTTCCGCGCGCGTCGAACGTTGTCGGTGCCCGCCCGTAGGGTGGGCCCCACCCGGGCCGGGAGGGGTCGACCTACCACCGCGCACAGCACGCCGCGCACCTGCCGCACGCCACCGGCCCGCGCCGTCCGCCCCAGCCGTCCCCTCACGCGTCCTCCAGGTGCTCGGCCAGCCGGTCGGCCAGGTCCAGCGGATGCAGCCCCGCCACCACCTCGCCCAGGCACCGCCCGGTCACCGGCCCGATCTGCGCCTGCCATTCCGCCGGCACCGCGCCCAGCCCGCCGAGCGCCCCGGCCAGTGCGCCGGCGATCGCGGCGGTGGTGTCGGCGTCGCGGCCCATCGACACGGCCCCTGTGACGGAGCCGGCGAACCCGCCGCCCGCCGCGAGGAACGCGCCGAACGCCAGGGCGACCGCCTCCGGCCCCAGGTCCGTCCACGGATACGACCGGACGACGACGGCGTCCAGCAGCGCGGGCATGTCCCCGGCGTGGACCAGCGCCGAGCGCAGCGAGCGCGCCGTCCACGAGTCGTCCGGGACGGCGGCCAGCGCGGCGGCCGCGACCTCGGCGGCCGACGCGCGCCCCGTCATCGCGACGGCGACCGCGGCGGCCACCGCGACCCCGGCATGGATCCCCTCGCCGGCGTGGCTGACCGCGCCGTCGACGGCGGCGAGCCGCGCGGCCAGCGCGGGATCCCCCGCCGCGTACACGCCGTGCACCGCGGCCCGCATCGCCAGCCCGTCGCTCCACGAGTGCAGGTGCCGCCCGCTGGCCGGCGGCCGCAGCCCGGCCCGCAGGTTCTCGATGGTGCCGAGCTCGCTGAACCCGGCGCCGGAGAACCCGCCCGTCTGCCCGGCCAGGTGGGTGATCCACGCGTCGGCGACGTCGTCGCTGGTCAGCGCGGCGCCGTGGTCGAGCAGCAGCAGCGCGCTGAATGCCGCGTACTCGGTGTCGTCGGTCCCCGACGGCCGGTCGGTGAGGAAGCCCGTCACCGTGCCCCAGCGGGCCGCGATCTGCTCGGCCGTCAGGTTCTCCGCGGGGGCGCCCATGGCGTCGCCGACGGCGAGCCCGAGCAGGCACCCCCTCGCGCGGTCCTTCATCGACACCTCTCCACCCTCACCGCGCCACCGCCGTCAGCGGTTGTAGCGCTCCAGGATCTCGTTGCCGTCCTCGGTCAGCCGGGTGCCGAGGTCGTCCAGCGAGATCGCGTTGGCGAAGAACTCCTCGATCGACGGGTTGGCGACCTTGTTCTTCCACTCCTCGTAGCCGCGGACCCGCTGGAACGGCGCCTGCTCGAGGAACGTCCCGGACGCGGCCGCGACGGGCCAGTCCGGCGTCTCGGTGAGGACGGGGTCCTCGGCGGCCGCGGCGCTGGCCGGGATCATCCAGTCGCCCTTGGCCAGCAGCGCCTGGTTCTCCGGGCTGAGCATGTACTCGAGGAACGCCATCGCCTCCTCGGGGTGCTCGGACTCGGCCGCGACGGAGATCGTCTGCGGCGCCGCCGCCTGCGTCTGGGAGTCGCCCTCCAGCGCCGGGATCGTCACGTACTCGAAGCCCTCGGGGGCCTGGTCGATGATCTGCTGACGGAACCAGATGCCCTTCGGGAGCATGGCGTACTGGCCGGCGAAGAAGCCCGGCAGCGGGTCGGAGCCGCCCATGCCGATGGCGTCGGTCGCGGCGCTCTTGTCGACGTAGAGCTGGTCGTGGATGCGCTGGAACGCCTCCTTCTCCGCGTCGCCGAAGATCGCCGTGCTGGCGCCGTCGGACTCCTCGAAGAACCCGCCGCCGAAGTTCATGGCGAGGTTGAGCATCCGGTTGGCCGGGTCCTTCAGCGTCCACGCCACGCCGAACGTGTCGGCGTCGGTGAGCTGCGTCGAGATGTCGGCGAACTCGTCCCACGTCCACGGGTCGTCCGGCGCGGGCACCGCGATGCCGGCCGCGTCGAGCAGCGCCTTGTTGGCGAAGATCACCTGCGCGTCCAGCAGGAACGGCACCGCGTAGACGGAGTCGTCGAACGTGACCGCCTCCCACGCGCCGTCGAGGATGTCGTCGGTCATCTCGTCGGGGACGAGGTCGGTGATGTCGAGGATCCAGCCGCGGTCGGCGAAGTCCTGCAGGTAGGACGACTCGTAGTGGACGAGGTCCGGCGCGGTGCCGCCCTCGAACGCCGTCACCAGCTGGTCCTGCACCGAGGCCCAGTCACCCTGCAGGTACTCGACCTGGATGTCGGGGTTGTCGGCGTTCCACTGCTCGATGATCTGCTGGTTCGCCTCGATGGACTCCGGCTGAAAGGCCAGGCTCTGGAAGGTCAGCGTCACCGGGCCGTCGCCGCCCGTCCCGGCGCCGTCGCCGTCTCCGTCACCGGAGCCGCAACCGGCCAGCACGAGGCCGGCGCTGACGACGCCGGCGGACACGATCGTTGCTGCTCTGCGCACGATCCCTCCTGGGGTGGTGATGTGGGTGGTCAGGACTTCACCGCGCCGCCGAGCATGCCCCCGACGAGACGGCGTTGGATGATGGCGAAGAAGACGAGGCTCGGGACGGTGGCGACGAGCGCGGCGGCCGCCAGCGGGCCCAGCCGCGCCACCCCCTCCGCCCCGATGAACTTCACCAGCGTCAGTGAGATGGTCTGCAGCTCCGGCGTGCGGAGCAGGACCAGGGCGAACAGGAACTCGTTCCACGCCGACACGAACGCGAACAGCGCGGCCGCGACCACACCGGGCACCAGCAGCGGCGCGACGATGTCCTTGAGCGTGCGGAGCTTGCCGGCGCCGTCCATGGCGGCGGCCTCCTCCAGCTCGACGGGGATGCCGACGACGTAGCTGCGCAGCATCCACAGCGCGAACGGCATGCTCCAGACGACGTAGACGATGATCAGGCCGAGCTGCGTGTCGTAGAGCCCGGCGTCGCGCAGTAACAGGAACAACGGGATGATCACCAGAATGAACGGGAACATCTGGCTCAGCAGCACCCAGAGCATCGTCATCCGGCTCAGCACCGAGCGGTAGCGCGCCATCACGTAGGCCGCCGGGATCGACAGCAGCACTGTCACCAGCGCCGAGGTGCCGGCGATGATCAGCGTGTTGAACAGCGCCCGGGCCAGCGGCTGCTGCTCGAACGCGAGCCGGAAGTTGTCCAGCGTCGGCTCGGCCGGGATGATCGTCGGATCGATCAGCGCCATCTCCTGCGGCGGCTTGAACGCCGTCGAGATCAGCCAGAGCAGCGGGAAGGCCAGGAACACCAGGTACGCCACCAGCGCCACGTACTTCGCCGGCGTCGCCAGCGTGCGGAAGCCGCGCATCGTCAGCCCTCCTCCCGGTAGCGCCGTCGCAGGTAGAACACGACGAACACGGCGATCACCAGCACCATCGCGTTGCCCAGCGCGGCCGCGTAGCCGTAGTTGCCGTAGCGGAACGCCTCCTCGTACGCGAAGAGCATCGGCAGCCGGGTCGAGCCGCCGGGTCCGCCCTCGGTGAGCACGTACACGAGGCTGAAGGAGTTGAAGTTCCAGATGAAGTCGAGCGTCGTCATCGCCGTGACGATGGGGCGCAGCGCCGGCCACGTCACGTTGCGGAACCGCTGCCACGGCCCCGCGCCGTCGACCGCGGCCGCCTCCTTCAGCTCCTCGGACACGCTCTGCAGGCCGGCCAGCAGCACCACCGTCGTCTGCGGCATGCCCGACCACACGCCGACGACGATGACGGCGGGCAGCGCCAGCGACAGCGAGCTGAGCCATTCGACGTTGGAGTCGATGATCCCGAGGTCCTTGAGCGTGCTGTTCAGGATGCCGGCGTTGGGGTGGTACACCAGCCGCCACATGATGCCGATGACGACCGGCGGCATCGCCCACGGCACCAGCGCCAGCGTGCGGGCCAGCCAGCGCAGCCGCAGCTTCTGGTTGAGCAGCAGCGCGAGGCCGAGGCTGGCGAAGAACTGCAGGACCGTGACGCCGAACGCCCAGATCAGGCCGATGCGGAAGGAGTCCCAGAAGTACGAGTCGCCGAGCAGCTGGCTGTAGTTGTCGAAGCCGGTGAAGGCGGTCTCGCTGTTGCGGCCGGCCTCGGCGTCGGTGAACCCGAGGTAGATGCCGCGCAGCAGCGGGTACATGCTGAACAGCACGACGGGGATGAGGGCCGGCACGGCGAGCAGCAGCCCGTCGCGGTCCAGGCCGAGGAAGTTCTTGCGCTTCGGCTCGGTGGGCCGGGTCGCGGGCCGTCGCGCGGTGGCGGTGGCGCTCATCGGCTGCTCTCCCGGACGGTCAGCGACGGCGGGACGGTGACCCGCTCGGGCGGCGCGTCGTCGCCGTCGAGCCGGCGCAGCAGCAGTTCCGCGGCGATGCGGCCGCGGTCGGCCGAGCCGAGGGACACGCTGGACAGCGGCGGGAAGCTGGTGGCGGCCAGCGGGGTGTCGTCCATGCCGACCACCCGCACGTCGCCGGGGACGTCGCGGCCGAGTTCGCGCAGCGCGTGCAGGACGCCCATCGCGATGAGGTCGTTGGCGCCCAGCACCGCGTCGATGTCCGGGTGTTCGGTGAGCAGCTCGCGCGCCGTCTCGCGCCCGGCGTCGAACCGGAAGTCGGTGAACCGGATCAGCGCGTCGTCCGCCTCCTGGCCGACCGCCGCGAGCCCCCTGCGGTAGCCGTCGTAGCGGGCCCGGCCGGGGACGGTGTCGAGCGGGCCGTCGATGAACGCGATGCGGCGGGCGCCGGCCTCGGCCAGGTGCTCGACCGCGAGCTGCGCGCCCACCCGCGAGTCGGCCCGCACGTTGTCCACCGGCACGTCGTCCGGCAGCAGGCCGATGACCACGACCGGGACGGCGGTCTGCCGCAGCGCCTCGACGTGGCGGTCGGTGACGCGCAGCGGGCACAGGATGAGGCCGTCGACGTAGTTCTGGCTGAGGCTGGCCAGCACCCCCAGCTCGTCCTCGACGTCGGCGGCGGTGCTGTGCAGCAGCAGCCGGTAGCCCTCGTCCCGCAGCGTCGGCTGGATGCGGCGGACCATCTCCAGGTACGCGGCGTTGCCGATGTCCTCCATCGCGAACGCGACCTGCCCCGTGTGCCGCGTCTTCAGCGACTGCGCGACGACGCTCGGGACGTAGCCGACCTCCCGCACCGCGGCGTTCACCCGGGCGACCATGTCGGCGTTGGAGGTGTTGCCGTTGAGCGCGCGCGACACCGAGGAGATCGAGACCCCGGCGACCTTGGCCACCTCGTGAATCGTCGGCCGACGGCGCTGCGACACGTGTGTCCACCTCCTCGTGGATCGGGGTCGGAACCGTTTCCGAGTAGTGCCGTGATGCGGAGCGGGAAACGTTTCCGGGATGTGGTGGACATTGGATCGTGCCGCGCCCGGTCCCGTCAAGTCACCGATGCGAACCCGTGACCCGCTGGGGCGTCCGCGCCCCGGTCACTCGTCGGCTACCCGGCCGGCACCACGCCCCGACCCACGCCGCCGACACCACGCCCCGCCCACGCCGACCCCACCCCCACACGCCAGCCTCCCGGCCGCCGCCGCACGGCCACCCCCGTGACGCCGCCGCCCCGAGCCAGCGCGGCCGGCCCACACGAGCCCCACCAGCCCCTCAAGCCCCACACCGACGGTCGATCATGGCGAAAGTCGGGTCCCGGGTCGCCGGGAAGCCGACCTTCTCCATGATCAACGAGCGCACGCGGCCGCGGGGCGCGGCGACGTGTTCGCCGGCCCGCTGCCGTCGCCGGGTTAGAACAGCGCGCTGGCCAGCGCCGACCGCGCCTTGACGACGCGCGGGTCGGCGCCGCCGACGATGTCGAACAGCTCGACGACGCGGGCACGGACCTGCTCGCGGTCGTCGCCGAAGACGCGGCGGATGGTGCCGATGAGGCGGTCGAACGCCTGGTCGACCCGGCCCGACACGACCTCGATGTCGGCGGCCAGCAGCTGTGCGCCGACGTCGGCAGGGGCGGCGTCGGCCGCCGCGAGCGCCCCGGCCGGGTCTGCGCCCGCCGTGCGGCGCAGCAGCTCGACCTGGGCCAGCCCGGCCTTCGCCTCGGCGTCGGCCGGCGTCTCGGCCAGCACCTGCTGGTACGCCTGGGCCGCCTTGTCGAAGTCGCCGGCGTTGATGGCGTCGTAGGCGGCCTCGAACCGGGGGTCGATCGGCTCTTCCTCGACCGGGTCGTCGCCCTCGGCCGGGTCGGCGCCGCCGGCGCCCGGGATGGGGTCGGCCCGCCCGGCGACGCCGTTGGCGACGGCCATCTGCAGCAGCTGGTCGATGACCTGCTGGGCCTGTGCCTCGGGGATGGCGCCCTGGAACATCGGGACCAGCTGCCCGCGCAGCACGGCGACGACGGTGGGGATGCTCTGCACCTGCGCGGCCTGCGCGATGGCCTGGTTGGCGTCGACGTCGATCTTGGCGAGGACGAACCGGCCCTCGTGCTGCGCGGCCAGGCGCTCGAGGATGGGCGAGAGCGTCTTGCAGGGCTCGCACCAGGTGGCCCAGAAGTCGATGACGACGGGCACGGACATGGACCGGGTGAGCACCTCGGACTGGAACGTCTCCTCGGTGACGTCGATGACGTAGCCACCGCCGGAGGCGCCCGGCGTGGCCTGCTGCGGCGTCCCGCCGCCGTTCAGGGCGGACAGGTCGACGGCGCCGGGGCGGCTGAAACTCTGCGAGCTCATGCCCCTATCCTCCACCGATCAACCGCCCGGCTGCCACATGGGTCCGTCAGTCCCAGTAGGCGCTGTTCCAGTGACGGGCGTCGACGGCGTGCGCGCGAGGCACCGGGACGAGCGGTGCGGGCGCGGCCCGGCGGGCGGGTTCGTCGGCGACGCGGCGGCGCAACGGGTAGGCGTGCGCGAGCAGGATGGCGATCATCACGGCCAGCAGGATCGGTACCAACATGCGACCTCCCTGGTCGGAGCGCTGTTGCCCGCATGGTGACAGATCACCGGCGGGCCGTCCACCCGTCAGAACCGGGCCGGCTCGGAGTACACCCCCCATTCCGCGCGCAGCGCGTCGCAGATCTCGCCCAGCGTGGCCTCGGCCCGGGCGGCGTCGAGCATGGCGGGGACGATGTTCGCGTCGGTGCGCGCGACCTCGACCATGGCGGCCAGCGCGGCCCGCACGGCGGCGTCGTCGCGGACCGCCCGCCGCTTCGTCAGCACCTCGCGCTGGACGTCCTCGACCTCGTGCGACACCCGCAGGATGTCGAGCTCGCCGGTGACGCTGCCGGTGTGGACGTTGACGCCGACGACGCGTTTGTCGCCCTTCTCGACCCGCTGCTGGTGCTGGAACGCCGACTCGGCGATCTCGCCGGTGAACCAGCCGTCCTCGATGCCGCGCAGGATGCCCGCCGTCATCGGGCCGTAGGCGTCGTGCCAGCGGCGGTCGCGCTCGCCCATGGTGCGGATGCGGTCGAAGATCTCCTCGGCCTCGGCCTCGAGGCGGTCGGTGAGCGCCTCGACGTACCACGAGCCGCCGAGTGGGTCGGCGACGTTGGCGACGCCGGTCTCCTCCATCAGCACCTGCTGGGTGCGCAGCGCGATCTCGGCCGCGGACTCCGTCGGCAGCGCCAGCACCTCGTCGAGGGCGTTGGTGTGCAGCGAGTTCGTGCCGCCTAGGACCGCGGCGAGCGCCTCGACCGCCGTGCGGACGACGTTGTTGTACGGCTGCTGCCCGGTCAGCGAGACGCCCGCCGTCTGGGTGTGGAAGCGCAGCCACTGCGCCTTCTCCGTCGTCGCCCCGTAGACGTCGCGCATCCACCGCGCCCAGATGCGGCGGGCGGCGCGGAACTTGGCGATCTCCTCGAAGAAGTCGACGTGGGCGTCGAAGAAGAACGACAGCCCGGGCGCGAACACGTCGACGTCGAGGCCGCGCGACAGCCCGAGTTCGACGTAGCCGAAGCCGTCGGCCAGCGTGAACGCGAGCTCCTGCGCGGCCGTCGAGCCGGCCTCGCGGATGTGGTAGCCCGACACCGACAGCGGCTTGTAGTCCGGGATCTCGGCCGCGCAGTACGCCATCAGGTCGCCGATGAGGCGCAGGTGCGGCTCGGGCTCGAACAGCCACTCCTTCTGCGCGATGTACTCCTTGAAGATGTCGGTCTGCAGCGTGCCGTTGAGGTCGCCGACGGCGACGCCCTGCCGCTCGGCGGCCACGACGTACATGCAGAAGATCGGCACCGCCGGCCCGCTGATCGTCATCGACGTGGTGACGTCGCCCAGCGGGATGCCGGCGAACAGTTCGTCCATGTCGGCCGCGGAGTCGATGGCGACGCCGCAGTGGCCGACCTCGCCGAGGCTGCGCGCGTCGTCGGAGTCGCGGCCCATGAGCGTCGGCATGTCGAACGCGACGGACAGCCCGCCGCCGCCGGAGCGCAGGATCATCTTGTAGCGCTCGTTGGTCTGCTGCGCGCTGCCGAACCCGGCGAACTGGCGGATCGTCCACGCCCGCCCGCGATACCCCGTCGGGTAGAGGCCGCGGGTGAACGGGTACTCGCCGGGCCAGCCGATGCGCTCGAACCGGGGATCGTCGACGCCGTCAGGCGGCCCGTAGACGGGGTCGACCTCGGTGCCGGACAGCGTGGTGAAGTCGGTGTCGCGGACCTTGCCGGCCGCGACCGCGGCGTCGAGCCTGGCCTGCCAGCGCCGGCGGCCGTCCTCGATCTCACGGGCATCCATGATGGGGTCTCCATTTTAGTTGGACGTCCTAGTAACTGGCTCCATCGTACCCGCAGTGGGATGATCGGGCTCGTGCACATCACAGCGCGCGCCGACTACGCCGTCCGGGCGGTGGTCCAGCTCGCCTCCCAGCAGCCGTCGTCGGCCACCCGGCAGCAGCTGGCGGAGGCGCAGGACATCCCCGGCAAGTTCCTCGAGACCATCCTCGGCGACCTGCGCCGGGCCGGCATCCTCGATGCCCAGCGCGGTGCCACGGGCGGGTACCGCCTCACCAGACCGGCGGCCGAGATCACCCTCGCCGACATCGTCCGGGCCACCGAGGGCCCGCTGGCCGCGGTGCGCGGCATGCCGCCCGAGGACACCATCTACCCCGGGCCGGCGCAGCCGCTCACCCGCGTGTGGGTGGCGGTCCGGGCCAGTCTGCGCGACGTCCTGGAACACACCACCGTCGCCGACGTCATCGCCGACCGCCTTCCGGACCACGTCATCGAGCTGCAGAAACGCCCCGATTCCTGGACCCGCCGCTGAGCCTGCCCCACCGGCCGCCGGCTGGGCGGGCCTGGCGGCCAGCGGACGGACGCAGATCCGAGCGGAGCGCGGTAGCCGGCGGACGGCATCGTTCGCGGCGCGACGTTGTCGGTGCCCGCCCGTAGGGTGGGCCCCACCCGGGCCGGGAGGGGTCGAGCTACCACGTGTTTCCCGCCACGTGGGATGACGACGTGGACGTCATGGTGGTGACGACGAAACCCGAGTCACCAACGCCGCAGCCCGTCCCCTCGCCGGCGACGCGGGCTGTGCCGAGGCGATCGTGATCCGGGCTGCGGACGTGACGGCAGGCCAGGACGTTGACGCCCGGGATTTCGCCTGACGCCCCGGAAACCGGCGCTCGAGACCGCGAAACGGGGCCTGTCCGCCGGTTCCCGGGGCGTGCGCCGCTTTCCCGGGCCTCAGCGAACGGTCGGCGGGCCCACAGCGCGCGCCCGCGTCACCGCCGATGACCATCCAAGAACCAGGTCGTCCTGGTGACCCGTTTCTTGGATGGTCACGCGTATCTGGAGCCGACCCGCCCGGCCTGGCCGGCGTACTCCCATCAGCACGCTCGGCGACGCCCACACCGACATGTCCGACTGCGGCTGACACCACTGCGCGACCCGGCGGACGCAAGGGACAGCCGACCGACGGCGGCCAGCGAACCGCGACCATCAGCGGAGCCGGCGGCCGGAACACCACCGCAAGGACGAGCGGCCAGCGAACCGCGACCCACAGCGGATCCGGTAGCCACACCCGAGCGAGCCAGACGGCGGCCAGCCGACCCGAACCAGCGCCCGAGCCGGTAGCCGACAACCCGCCTACGGCCAGTGAGCGGCCAGCCGACCCGGACCCCAGCAGGCATGGAAGCCCAGGCCCATTCTCCGGCCGGCCCCCTGACGCTGCTTGAACGGGGGCGCGGGCGGCCGGGTCAAGCGGTCCTCCGTCGCGCGAAGCGCCGTCCAAAGAGGTCCGCTTGAGGCGGCCACCCGCGCCCCCGACACTGGAAGCAGCAGGGGGCAGGCGCCAACGTGCCTCAGCGGGCCAACGTGGCCTCACCGACGGGCACGGCCGGCGACGCCGCGGGCGAAGCGCCACGCCGCGCCCCCACCGCCGCCAGCAGCAGACCCACGACGACCCAGCCGGACAGCACGAGCACCGGCTGCAGTGCCCCCGCCCCGTCGAAGAACGCCGACGACCGCAGCAGCGTCCCACCCGCACCCGGCGGCAGGAGCTGACCGAACGTCCCCCACCCGGACGGCAGCAGCTCCGGCGCCGATGTCACGCCGGACAGGGGGTTGCCCAGCAGCAGCATGGTCGCGGCACCGAGCGCCGCACCGACGTGCCCCAGCGCCGCGTTCAGGCCGATCAGCGTGAACGAGGTCGCACCGAGGATCAACGCGTACACGCCGGCGTTCGCCCACCAGTTGCCCTCGAGCACGCCGAGCCAGCTCTGCATGACCAGCACGGCCATCGCACCGCCGCCGATCGCCGCCATCGTCGCACCGGCCACCCGGCGCCAGACTCCGGCGACGACGAAGCTCATGGCGGCGCCGATGGCGATGCCGCCGAACACCATGGGCAGCGCGCCCGCGCTGAAGCCGGCGCCGCGGGCGTCGTCGGACGGCAGCGGCGCGGCGTCCTCGACGACCGGCCCGGCGGCCGGCCCGGACGCCGACTCAGACGCCATCGACGTCGCCACGCCCTGCAGGAGCTGCGCCACGACGGGGCTGGCGGCAGAGGCCGTCAGAACGGTCGGCGGGCCGGACGGCGACAGGACGATCGCGCCGTACACATCCCGGTCCGCGATGGCCGACCGGGCCTCGTCCTCCGACGACACGGCGTCGATCGAGAAGCCGTCCGGCACCGCCTCGTCGAGCTGCTCCGACACCGCGGCGACCGCCTCGGGTGGCCCGGCGACGGCGATGGGCACGTCGCGTGGCGCGATCTCCGAACTGGGCCACACGAACGCGGTGACCAGAACCCCGATGGCGATGGACAGGCCCAGCGCGATGCCGATGACCCTGCGCATGGTTCCTCCAACAAGCTAAAACGAACGACCGTTCTCCAATAGGACCACTCTCCTCCCGGACCGCCGAGGTGTCAAGAACGATCGTTCGTTTTACGATGGAGCCATGCCCCGTGTCTCCGAAGCCCACCTCGCCGCCCGGCGACAGCAGATCCTCGAAGCCGCCTGGCGCTGCTTCAGCCGCCAGGGCTTCCACGCCACGTCCATGCAGGACGTCTTCGCCGAGTCGGGCCTGTCCGCCGGCGCGGTCTACCGGTACTTCCCCAGCAAGGCCGACCTCGTGCGCACCACGGCGGAAGGCATCGCGGGCACGGCCGAGGACGCGTTCCAGGAGCTGCTGGGCGAAGATCCGGTCCCCCGGCCGGACGAGGCGCTGCGACGCGCCCTCGTCCACATCACCGAGCACGTCACCGCCGGCGAGGTCGACCGGACGAAGATGGCGCTGCACGTGTGGTCAGAGGCGGTCCGCGACATGGAGATCCGCGGCATCGTCACCACCATCGCCGACCGCATCATCGGCCTGTGGGCCGAGCTGGCCGACCGCTGGCGCGAGGCCGGCTACCTCGCCGCCGACGCCGACAGCCAGCAGGTCGCGCGCACCATGTACGGCGTCATGATCGGCTTCGTCGCGCAGCGGCACCTGCTCGGCATCGACACCGACGACTACCTCGACGGCTTCAGCGCGATCAGTCGCTGAAGTCGCCTGCCGCCACGCGCAGGCCGCGCAGGATGTCGAACACCTGCTTGCGGTCGTCGCCGCCGAGGGCGCGCAGGCCGAACTCGGCCTCCATCAGCTCGGTGGTGACGCGGCCGACGGCGTCGCGGCCGGACTGCGTGATGCGGGCCAGCGTGCCGCGGCCGTCGCGCGGGTTGGGCTCGCGGGTGACGAAGCCCGCGCCCTCGAGCCGCTGGATGGTGTTGGTGACGCTGGTGGGGTGCACCATGAGCCGCTCGCCGATCTTGGCCATCGGCAGCGCGCCGGTGCGGCTGAAACTGAGCAGCACGAGCGCCTCGTAGCGCGCGAAGGTGAGGCCGTAGGGGCGGCAGATACGGTCGAACTCACCGATCAGCAGCTGCTGCACCCGCATGATCGACGTGGCCGCGGCCATGGCCTCGGACGGGCCGAACCGCTCCCGCCAGATCGACGCGGCGCGCTCGATCGGGTCGAAATCCAGGTCCAATGGCTCGGCCATGGGCACCCAACCTAGTAGACGCCCTGGCGGCGGCGGGCGGTGGCCGGTCCCGGGTTGCGCGGATGGTCCGGCCGCCGCGGGTTCTTCTTCTTGGGTTCCTCGGCCGCGGGCGCCGACGCGCCGGTGGCCTCGCGCCGCAGTGCGTGGATGACCCGGGCGACGTCGTTGGGCCGCGGGATGAAGTGGATGTCGCGCACGCCCTGCTCCTGGGCGGCGTTCTCGAGTACCAGGTGGCCGGAGCGGAACGGCCGCAGCCACCACGGCCGCACGACGGTGATGTCGAGCAGCCGGACGATCTCCATCTCGGCCTCGTTGAGGGAGAACAGCCCCCACACGCGGAACACCCGGGAGTCGGTGACGACGAAGCGGTCGCGGGCGATGTACAGCGACTTGATCAGCGCGTACCCGAGCAGCCCGGCCGCACCGGCGAGCGGCAGCCAGGCGGTGCGGGCCTGCATGAACGGTGCGACGACGAGCAGCAGCACGCCGCCCAGCGCGGCCAGCGCCGGCAGCCCGTAGAGGATCGCGCTGTGCTTGCACTCGGCGACGATCTCCTCGCCGGCCACCAGCTTCCGCCTGACCAGCCGGTGCCCGAACCAGGAGGTGAAGTTGCGCCAGAACAGCCGGATCAGGCCGTCCTCGGCGACGCGGTCGAGCCAGCGGATGAACCCGTCGCTCAGACCGTCGGCCGCTCTCCTGGGCGTCCACATGGCGCCGGGCTCAGAACAACTCGGTGAAGAACGTCATCACGGCGTCGAAGAAGTCGGCGATGCCGTTGCCGATCTCGCCGAGCAGGTCGGCCAGTCCCTCGGGCTCGGTCAGCACGAAGTACACCAGAAACGCGATACCCAGGATGATGAGCGCTTTCCTCACTGCATCATCCTTTCGTACCGGGGCACGCGGACGACGGCCGCCACGCGCGCTGCTTCCTGACTTTGTACCTCACGTTGGGCCAAAGACCCCAGCGCCACGCCGGATCATGACACGGCGTCGACGATCTTCTCCGCGGCGGCGTACGGGTCCAGCTCGCCGGCCAGCACGGCGCGGGCGAGGTCGTCGAGCCGTTCGTCGCCGTGCACGCCGGCGAAGCGGCGGCGGAGGTCGGTGACGGCGATGGCCTCGATCTCGTCGCGGGCGCGGCGGACCCGGCGCCGCTCGGCCTCGCCGCTGCCGGCCGCCCAGGTGCGGTGCGCGGCGATGGCCTCGACGACGTCGTCGATGCCCTCGCCCCGGGCGGCGACGGTGCTGACGATCGGCTGCCGCCAGTCGCCCGGCGCGCGCTCGGCCAGCCGGACGGTGCCGCGGAGGTCGCGGACGACCTGGTCGGCGCCGTCGCGGTCGGCCTTGTTGACGACGAACACGTCGCCGACCTCGAGGATGCCGGCCTTGGCCGCCTGGACGCCGTCGCCCATGCCGGGCGCGAGCAGCACCAGCGTGGTGTCGGCCAGCGCGGCGACGTCGACCTCGGACTGCCCGACGCCGACGGTCTCGATCAGCACGACGTCGCAGCCGGCGGCGTCGAGCACGCGGACGGCCTGCGGCGTGGCCCACGCCAGCCCGCCGAGGTGCCCGCGGGTGGCCATGGACCGGATGAACACGCCGCGGTCGGTGGCGTGGTCCTGCATGCGGACGCGGTCGCCGAGCAGCGCGCCGCCGGTGAACGGCGAGGACGGGTCGACGGCCAGCACGCCGACCCGCAGGCCCTGCGCGCGGTAGGCACCGACCAGCGCCGACGTGACGGTGGACTTGCCGACGCCGGGCGAGCCGGTGATGCCGACGACGGCCGCGGAGCCGGCGTGCGCGACGAGCTCGGCGGTCAGCTCGCGCAGGTCGGACGCGCCGTTCTCGACCAGCGTGACCAGCCGGGCGACGGCGCGGGGGTCGCCGCCGGCCGCCCGCTCGACCAGGCCGGCCCCGGCCACGGGCGGTGTCACGGCACCCGCAGCACCAGTGCGTCGCCCTGGCCGCCGCCTCCGCACAGCCCCGCCGCGCCCACGCCGCCACCCCGGCGGCCCAGCTCGAGCGCCAGGTGCAGCACCAGCCGGGCGCCGGACATGCCGATGGGGTGGCCCATGGCGATGGCGCCGCCGTTGACGTTGACCTTCGCGGGGTCGACGCCCAGCTCGCGGGTGCTGGCGATGCCGACGGCCGCGAACGCCTCGTTGATCTCGACGAGGTCGAGGGCGGCCGGGTCGATGCCCTCCTTGGCGCACGCGGCGCGGATGGCGTTGGCCGGCTGGCTCTGCAGCGTGGAGTCGGGGCCGGCGACGACGCCGTGCGCGCCGATGGTCGCGAGCGGTGTGACGCCCAGCTCGGCCGCCTTCTCCTCGCTCATGACGACGACCGCGGCGGCGCCGTCGGACAGCTGCGACGCCGAGCCGGCGGTGATGGTGCCGTCGGGCCGGAAGCTCGGCTTCAGCCGGGCCAGCGTCTCGGCGGTGGTGTCGGCGCGGATGCCCTCGTCGCTCGTGACGTAGGTCGGATCGGCTGTTTTTCCACGGCGCTGCGGCACCTCGACCGGCACCACCTCGTCGTCGAACACACCGTTCTTCCAGGCGGCGGCCGCACGCTGGTGCGACGCGGCGGAGAACTCGTCCTGCTCCTCACGGGTCAGCGTGCGGTTCGCCGTCTCCGTCAGCGCGCCCATGGCCTGCTCGGTGAAGACGTCGTACAGGCCGTCGTACTGCATGTGGTCGAGCAGCGTGACGTCGCCGAACTTGAAGCCCTGCCGCGACTTCGGCAGCAGGTGCGGCGCGTTGGTCATGGACTCCATGCCGCCGGCCACGACGATGTCGAACTCGCCGGCCCGGATCAGCTGCGCCGCCAGCGCGATGGCGTCGAGCCCGGACAGGCACACCTTGTTGACGGTGAGCGCGGGCACGGTCATCGGGATGCCGCCCTTGACGGCGGCCTGGCGGGCCGGGATCTGGCCGGCGCCGGCCTGCAGCACCTGGCCCATGATGACGTAGTCGACCTGGCCGGGAGCGACGCCGGACCGCGCCAGCGCCGCCTCGATGGCGAACCCGCCGAGGTCGGCCCCGGAGAACCCGGACAGCGAGCCCAGCAGCTTCCCGATCGGCGTGCGTGCTCCACCGGCGATGACGGCCATGCGTCCTCCTCGACTCAGGTCACTCCGCTTGACTTCGAGCCTAGCTGGACGAGCTCGACGAGTACGCCGCCGGCGTCCTTCGGGTGCACGAAGTTCACCAGCGACCCGGACGTGCCGCGGCGGGCGGTGTCGTAGAGCAGCCGCAGCCCCCGCTCGCGCAGCGTCGCGGCCGCCGCCTCGACGTCGTCGACGCGGTAGGCGAGCTGCTGGATGCCGGGCCCGCGGGTGTCGAGGAACCTCGCGATGGCGGAGTCGGGCGTCAGCGGCGCGAGCAACTGCAGCCGCGGTCCGTCGTCGCCGTCGGACACCCGCAGCATGGCCTCGCGCACACCTTGTTCCTCGTTGCGCTCCTCGTGTTCGAGCACCATGCCGAAGTGCTCGCGGTACCACTCGACGGCGGCGTCGAGGTCGGCGACCGCCACCCCGACGTGGTCGATCGTCGTGAACAGCCCCATGCCTGAACATTACGGCCCTGAGACGGCTCGACGAGAATTCGGCCGATCTGCCCCAACCGGTGGTGAGTTCGCATTTGGACAACTAACGTGTGGACCTTGGAGGCCAGACGTCGACCTCCGGAGGGATGCCCCAGCCCGACCGCCCCGACCGATCCCCTCGAAGCCGTCAGCCCGCGGTGTGCGGACGTTCCACCGCCATCGGCACCGGCGCAGTTTCGGAGTACTCTGCGTTGCTATTCGAGGGGCTCGGCGTCCGTGACGGGGAAGACCCGGGCAAGCACCTCGACGGATTTCGACACACCAGTGACGTGTGCCTGCCCCGCGGGGTGGCACCCCGATGAGGGAGAACATGAGCGAGGTAAGGGAAGTGGCGGTCAGGGAGATAGGCGCGGACGGCCTGTCGATCTTCGACGGCTCGCCGACGGGCGGGTTCACCATCGCGATGCGTGGTTTCGACCGCATTCAGGTCGAGCAGCACGTACGGCAACTGGAGGCGACGCTCGCGCAGACGCGCGGCCGCGCCAATGATCTCGACAAGCAGGTCGTCCGGCTCCGCCAGGAGCTGGCCGAGGCCAGCACCGAGCTCCGCGAGGTCGAGCGACCCACCTACTCCGGCCTCGGCGCCCGCATCGAGCAGCTGCTCCGGCTCGCCGAAGAGCAGGCCAGCGAGCTCATCGCGCAGGCCGACGCCGAGGCCAGCGAGACCCGCGCCGAGGCGCAGGTCATCGCCACCGAGCTGCGCACCGCGGCCGAGAACGAGGCCAGCGAGCTGCAGGCCAACGCCAAGCGATCCGCCGACGAGCTCATCGACGAGGCCCGCATCGAGGCCGAGGAGGTCCGCTCGGCCGCCAACCGCGAGGCCTCGAACCTGGTCGAGACCGCCAAGCGCGAGGCCGCCAAGGTCCGCTCGGCCATCGAGCACGAGACCAGCGAGCGCCGGGCGCAGGCCGAGCGCGAGCTGAGCCGGCTGCGTGCGGTCGCCGAGCGCGAGGTCACCGAGCTGCGCGCCACGGCGAAGCGCGAGGTCGACGACCAGCGCACCACCGCCAAGCGCGAGGCCGAGGCCATGCGCGCCAAGGCCCAGGCGATCCTCGACGAGGCGCAGCTGAAGGCCGAGAAGGAGAACACCGAGCACGAGTTGCGCCTGGTCGCCAAGCGCGAAGAGCTCGAGCGCGAGATCAACGAGCGGTACGAGGCGTCCGTCGCCGAGACGCAGAAGCTGGTGCACGACGCCGAGAACCGCGCCACCGACGCCGAGGCCCGTGCGGCCGCCGCGCACGAGCGCGCCGAGAAGGTCCGCCGCGAGGCCGACGAGCAGGCCAAGGCCCTGGTGGCCGGCGCCAAGCGCAACGCCGAGCAGCTGGTCGCCGAGGCCAAGGCGCACGCCGAGAACACCGTCGGCGAGGCCAAGTCCGAGGCCACGACCACGCTGACCGCCGCCAAGCGCGAGGTGGCCGAGCTGAACCGCCAGCGCGACAGCATCACCGCGCACCTCAGCCAGCTGCGCAGCCTGCTGGGCGGCCTGGCCCCGGTCGACCCGACCCCCGCGGTCGGCGGCTCCAGCAAGTCCGACGACGTCGTCGACGCCGAACTGGTCGACGACCCCGGCTCGGACAAGTAACCGGCACAGACACCGACGGCCGGTCGGCGCCCTCCTCGAGGCAGGGCGCCGGCCGGCCGTCGTTCGTGCGGGGTCAGAGCAGCAGCGCCGAGGCCCAGTCGAAGCCGGTGCCGGCGGGCTCGCGGGTCGTCCACGGGTCGGACGTCGTCGAGCCGTCGTGCGGGTGCAGCCACAGATCGCCGGCGGCGTCGCGGCTGACGAGGTCGGGACGGCCGTCACCGGTGACGTCGCCGGTGGCGAGCACGTCCGCGACCGACCAGTCGCCGCCGATCTGGATCGGCGCCCCGCCGTTGGTCGGGTAGACCCACAGCGTGCCGTCCTGCTCGTGGTCGACGAGGTCGGGGCGGCCGTCGCCGTCGACGTCGGCCAGCTTCAGGGTCGTCGCGGTGGTCCAGCCGCTGCCGGCCCAGTGCCGCCCCGCGGTCCACGGGTTCGCCGCCGCCGAGCCGCCGTTGTGCGGATAGATCCACAGCTCGCCGCGGCGGTCGCGGGCCAGGATGTCCGGGTGGCCGTCGCCGGTGAGGTCGCCCAGCGCCAACTGGGTGACGGTGTTCCAGCCGGTCCCGCCGAAGTACCGCGGCGCCGTCCACGGGTTCGACGACGTCGCGCCGGTGTTCGGGTAGATCCACAGCGTGCCGTTGGTCGCGGCGCGGTCCCGCACCACCAGGTCCGGCCGGCCGTCCCCGTTGACGTCGCCGAGCAGCAGCGCGTTCTCGAACGCCCACGTCGAACCGGCCGCGAACCGCTCGGACCACGGCTCGCCGGCGCCCGTCGGATACACCCACAGCTCGCCCGCCTTGGCCCGGCCGAGCACGTCGTCGCGTCCGTCGCCGGTGACGTCGCCGGCCAGCAGCGCGTCGGACGCGTCCCAGCCGGTCCCGGCGGAGTACGGGGCGACGGTGTACGGGTTGCTCCCGGCGCCCGCGCCGTTGTGCGGGTACACCAGCAGTCCGCCGCCGGCGTTGCGCGCGACGACGTCCGGCCGCCCGTCGCCGGTCGCGTCGGCGGTGATCAGCAGCGTCGCCAGGTTCCAGCCGGTGCCGGCTCCGTAGCGCGAGGTGTACGGGTTGGTGCTGGTGTTGCCGTTGTGCGGGTAGACCCAGAGCGCTCCCCCGCCGTCGCGCACCAGGATGTCGGCGTTGCCGTCGCCGGTGATGTCGGCCGAGGTCATGACGTTGGCGAGATTCCAGCCGGTGCCGGCCCAGTACCGCGGGCGGGTCCACGGGTTCCCGGTGGCCGAGCCGTTGTGCGGGTGCAGCCACAGCGTGCCCGCGGCGGCGCCGGGCTCGCGGGTGAGCAGATCCGGCCGGCCGTCGCCGGTGACGTCGCCGAGCAGGATCTGGTCGTAGGTGTTCCAGTTGCGCCCGGCCGACACCCGCGTCGGCCACGGGTCGTCGCCGCCGGAGCCGTCGTTCGGGTAGATCCAGAGCGTGCCGTTGCCGGTGTCGGGGTCGCGGGCGACGACGTCGAGCAACCCGTCGCCGGTGACGTCGGCGAGCTGCAGGACGTCGGCGAAGTCCCAGTCGCCGGACGTCACGGTGAACGCCGGCCACGGGTTGGTGCCGGCGGCGCTGCCGTCGTGGGCGTAGACGCGCAGGCTGCCGCTGTCCGGGCCGGGGTCGCGGACGACGGCGTCGGCCAGGCCGTCGCCGGTGATGTCACCGGGGACGGCGGCGGCGAAGGTCCGCGACGACTGCGCGCGCAGCGGCGCCTTCCACGCGACGTCGAGGTCGACCACCCGGTGCGGCTTCGGGCGGGGCGCGGCGGACGACGGCACGGCGGCGGCGCCGAGGCCGGCGACCAGGACCGCGGCGAGGGCTAACGGGAGGGAACGTCTCATCGGGAGCTCCTATCGGCCGGGCTTGAGGACGATGACGTCATCGGCGGCGTAGCGCTGCCGATTGACCAGGACCCACTTCAGGCCGGGCAGTGCCGGCGGGTGCAGCAGCGTCCGGCGCGGACCGCGGTCCGCCCAGTCGCCGTCGTAGCCGACGGTGAGCGACTTCCCGTCCTCGGACAGCCGGAACCGCAGCGACACCGGGCCGTGCAGCGTCGGCATCCGCTCGAACGTGGTCTCGTGGTCCGCGCTGACCCACGCCAGCGGGCACAGCCGCAGCAGGTGGATCTCGTCGTCGACCAGGCTGTCGTCGATGACGGCGTGCCGCGCGGTCCAGGTGATCAGCGGCTGCACGAACAGCGACCCGTACATCGCATTGCGGTGCTCGCTGGCGATGTAGGTGTCCGGCGAGACGGCGCCGCTGATCAGCCCGTACATGCCCTCGAGGAAGCGGTCGCGGTCGCCGAGCTGCCAGGTGTGGAACAGGTTCCAGCTGTAGCAGGGCTCGCCGCTGCTCTGCTCGTGGTCGAGGACGACGCGGTCGAGGGCGGTGTGGTGGTGCGGGTCGAAGACGCGGGTGTTCGGGCCGACCCGGAAGAACTCGACGTACGAGCGCATCAGCGGGTCGTCGGCGGGCAGCAGTCCGGCCCAGACCGCCGTCAGGGCACCGGTGTCGAACGCCTCCAGGAACGGCCACGGGCTGGCCGGGCCGGAGAACTTGGTGGGCAGGACGGGGTGCTCCTCGCCGTCCGGGTCGGTCCAGGTCGGCGCCTCCGCGGCGGCGGCCCGCAGCGCGTCACCGAACGCCGTCCGGAACCGGTCGGCGACGGCGCCGAACTCGTCCGCCCGCGGGTGCCCGATCCGGCGCAGCAGCCGGACGGAGCTGGCCAGCGCCTTGTAGTTCCACACCTGGATCCAGATCGACTGCTGCTCGACGCCGGTGTCGTTGGACGCCGCCGCCGGCATCAGCCCGGGCACGCCGTCGTGGTCGGTGTACTCGCAGGCCCGCTTGATGAAGTCGCAGCCCGCGATGATCGGGTCCAGCCAGCGCTCCAGGAACGCCTCGTCGTGGCTGAGCAGCGCGTGCCGGGCGGCGCCCTCCAGGATCGCGCCGTGGTCGCCGAGCCAGTCGAAGGACTGCAGCGACAGCGGCGTCGCGAAGAACCCGTCGGCGCTGAAGTTGCGGTACGCCGCGCCCGGCGGCTGCCGCACGCCCTGCACCGCGCGGAACAGGTCGGTGTGCCGGTCCACTACCTCGTGCCGCCCGAGCAGGTCGAGGAACATGTGGCTGACCATCGACGTCGGCGTGCTCCACAGCAGGTCGTAGCCGAACGACCCGGTGAGGAACGTGAACTGCCCGCTGTCCGGGCTCTTCTCGGCGATGATCTCGGCCAGCTGGACGCTGCGCCGGAAGAACTGGTCGACCTGGTGCTCCCCGGTCGAGATGACCGACGCCGTCTCCGGCTGCGGCGACCAGAACTCCTCGCACTCGGCCAGCGCGCCGTCCCAGCCCAGCGCCCACTCGGCGTCGGCGTCGGCGACCGGCTGCGACAGCATCGGCAGCAGCACGTCGAGGTGCGTGCCCTCCACCGCGGGGACGGCCAGGCGCAGGTCGTAGACGCCGGGCTGGTTCTCGGCCTCGACCAGCGCGATGGTGGCGCCGGCCGGCGTCCCGACGACCATCCGGACGGCGCCGGTCTCGTCGTAGACGCGGACGGTGAGCGGGCGGCCGTCCGGGTTCCAGATGCGGTCCGTGCGCAACGGCCCGGCCAGCGGCGCGGCGGCCGGCGTCGCCTGGATCGTGACGAACGCCTCCTGCTGCTCCGGCGGCCCGATGTGGTGCTGCAGGTAGACCCGGCTCAGGCGCAGCGCGAACTGGAAGGTGTCCGGCTTGTCGTGCGCGTCGACCCACTCGACCGCGTAGCGCTGCCACGCGTAGATCGGCCCGCCGGGCTCGTCGATCGGCTGTGCGCCCGGCACGTGAGCGAACGCGTACTGACGCAGCACCAGGCCCTCCTGGCGGCGCCACTCGGTCCACAGGACCGGCGTCTCGACGTCCTCAAGCCAGCCCTGGATGCCGACGCCGAAGTCGGAGCGGTGCAGGTAGTACGGCTCTTCGGCCAGCGGCGGGAAGCCGCCGCCCTGCGGCATGACCGGCGTGACCTGGAAGTCCATGCCGCGGTACTGAGCGAGGTACGGCTTCAGCGTGGCCGCGCCGCTGGGCGGCAGCGCGATGGCCGGCTGGCACACAGTCGTGCCGTTGTAGAACTGGTCGAACCGGAAGAGGTGTCCCTTCCAGCCGATCGGGGTCCAGACCTGACGCTGCGGCGTCCACCAGGTCTTCGCCTCCTCGGCGGTCGGCTCGCCGGAGCCGTGCGGGCCGGCGGCGGCTGCCGCCGCCGTCCGGAGGACCGATCCAGGTGCGGCCGCGGCCGCACCTGGATTCGCGATCAGCCCACCGGCGAGCGCGCCGCCGAGGGTCAGTGCCGTTCTTCGGGTCAGGTGTGGCGCCACGGCGTCTCCTCAGAAGTTGATTTTTCGATATTTCGAAGTTATCTTCTGAATAACCGAGACGATAGCGGTGAACCCATGAACCCGACAAGAGGTCGGCGGTCAGCGCACGCGGATCAGCGCCTCCACCTCCACCGGGCTGCCGGTGGGCAGCTCGGCGACGCCGATGGCCGAGCGCGCGTGCATCCCGGCGTCCGGTCCGAGCACGTGCTGGACGTAGGCGGTGGCGGCGTCGGCCACGAGGTGCTGCTCGATGAAGCCCGGCGCGCTGGCTACGAAGACCGTCAGCTTGACGACCTCCGCCACCCGCTCCAAGCTGCCGAGTTCGGCACGGACGGCCTCGAACACGTTGGCCGTGCACTGCCACGCGCACTGCCGTCCGGTCTCGAGGTCGACCTGGTCGCCGAGCCGGCCGGACGCGATCAGCGCGCCGCCGGGGCCGACCGCGGTCTGGCCGGACGTGGCGAGCAGGTCGCCGATCTGCCGGGCGCGGGCGATGGACGGGCGCTGCGGACCGGCCGGCGGCGGGACGGCGGGCGCGGACGCGTGACGGTCGTCGCTGGTCACGTGACATCTCCTTCGGACTATCGAACTTGACTACGGCAAACAGAAGATAGAGTGACACAGGTGAGATCCCGTAGGCTCGGGGCCTCGGATGCAGGGAGCACGAATGCCGGGCAAAGACGTCAACGAGGGCACGGCGGGCCAGGACCGCGCACCGTCGCCGGCCGTCGCGCGGGCACTGACCGTACTGGAGACACTGGTCGAGTCCGAGGACGGCATGACCCTCACCGCGCTGGCCAAGCGCACGAACATCCCACTGGCCACGTGCGCCTCCATCGTCTACACGCTGGAGCAGCGCGGCTACGCGCAGCGGCGGGTGGTCGGGCGCAGCCACTTCTGGCGGCCGACGCTGCGGCTCTACGGCCTGGCCACGCAGCTGGTGCGCAAGGTCGACCTCTCCTCGGTGGCGCAGCGCGAGCTGCGCGACCTCGCCGACCTCGTCGGCATGCCGGTGCACATCGGCGTGCTCACCGGCGACTCCGTGGTCTACGTCGCGAAGGCGGCCACGCCCGGGTTCATCCAGTTCGACACCTACCCCGGCAAGGTGGCGCCGTACAACCTCACGGCACTGGGCAAGGCCATCGCCGCCCACCTGCCCGAGCGCGACCTCGAGCCGCTGCTGGGCCACCTCACGCCGGGCCGCGGCCCGCGCGCCGCCGAGCCCACGCGCGAGGCGTTCCTCGCCGAGCTGGCCGGCGTTCGTAAACGCGGCTACGCGCTGGAGGACGAGGAGGAGCAGGCCGAGATCGCCTGCGTCGCCGCGCCGTTCTTCGACGCCGGCGGCCTGGTGGCCGGCGCCGTCGGCGTCACCGGGTTCTCCCGCGACCTCACCGGCCAGCGCCGCAAAGAGGCCATCGCCGGTGTCGTCGAGATCGGCAAGACGGTCTCGCGGAAGCTGGGCTTCGACGACCTGCGCTGACTGCATGGACGATTCCATTGCAGCCCGATGCGCGTGCTGGGCTGCGGCTCCACACCAGCACCGTCAGCCCCGATCGCCCTTGCTGGGGCTGGGACTGTCTGGGGCGGGTGACGTGGGCGGCAACAGTTGGCGCAGGTGTCACCCAGCCCGCGGGCAACCGTCCCCCGCGACCGGGGGCCGTCGACCCGCCTTGGCAAGCCTGGCGATGCGCTTGGCAAGGCTCACCGTCACTCGGATGTCCGCTTCGTCCGGATCTTCAGGGCGGCCGACCTTGCCAAGGCGCGCTGGCTGCCTTATCTTCGTATTCGCGTTTCTAATTTCGATATTGCGAAAGTTGGGGGACGGGATGGTCGCGGTCGCGCTGGTCGGCCTCGGTGACATCGGCCGTGGCGCGCACCTGCCCGCCCTGCTGCGCTCCCCGACGTCCGCCTGGTCGCCGTCGCCGACCCGGTGGCCGCGCACCGCGAGGCGGTCGCGCCGCTGGTGGGCTCCGACGTGCTCGTCGGGGCGAGCCTCGACGACGCGCTGGGAGCCGGGCCGGACGGTGTCGTGCTGGCGACCCCGCCGTGGGCGACGCCGGAGCTGGCCATCGCCGCGCTGCGGGCCGGCCGGTTCGTCCTCGCCGAGAAGCCCGTCGCGACGTCGGTGGCGGCCGCCGCGGTGTACTCGGCGCTCACCGGCGCCGAGCTCGGGCGGCTGCAGATCGGCCTCACCTACCGCCACGACCCCGCGCTCGCGCGGCTCAAGGCGTGGATCGACGACGGCGTGCTCGGCGGGCCGCTGCTGGTGCGCGCGCACGTGTACGACGAGCCCCGGGTGGCCGGCGACGCCGAGCACCTGGAGCGGATGCGGCGCACGCTGCGGCACGGGACGCCGGTCGTGCACGAGGGCGCGCACGTCTTCGACTGGCTGGCGCACCTGCTCGGGCCCGGCGCCTTCACCGTCGACGACGCGTGGTCGCTGCGCACCGACCCCGGCCTGCCGGCGCCGAACCTCACCGGCGCGCGGCTGCGGCACCCCGGCGGCCACCAGGTGCTGGTGGAGTTCGGCTGGCTGACCGACGCGCTGCCGCGGTGCGAGCTGACCTTCCTCGGGCCGCGCGGGCTGGCCACCCTGGACGGGTCGACGTTCGCGCTGCGCCTGGCCACGGCAGACGGCGCCGAGACGGTCGAGTTCCCCGGCGACCGGACGACCCGCGACTTCGACCTGCAGGTGGCCCGCTTCGCCGCCCTCGTCCGCGGCGCCGCGGACGGCCCGGACCCCGACCTCGCCGCCGGCCTCGCCGCACTGGCCCTCGCCGAGCGGGTCGCGACGCAAGGAGTCACCGCATGACCGTCATCCACTGGGCCGACGTGTCCCGCGAGACGCTGAACGAGGTGCTGCCGGAGGCGCTCGTCGTCCTCCCGGTCGGCGCCATCGAGCAGCACGGCCGGCACCTCGCCACCGGCACCGACGCGCTGCTGGCGGCGACGGCGGCCGAGCGGGCCGCGACGCTGGCCGCCGAGCGGGCCGCACGCCCTCTCGTCCTCGCGCCCACCCTCCAGTTCGGCGCGTCCGACCACCACCTGCCGTTCGGCGGCACGCTGTCGCTGACCCCGGAGACGCTGCTGGCGGTGCTGCTCGACCTGCTGCGCTCGATCGCGGCGGGCGGCGGGCGCCGGGTGGTGCTGGTCAACGGGCACGGCGGCAACGTCGGCGTCTGCCACGCGGCCGCGGCGGCCGCGTCGACCCGGCACCGGCTCGCCGTCGCCCACGTCGACTACTGGCGCTTCGCGGGCGACGCCGCCAACGTCCCCGGGCACGCCGGCGAGTTCGAGACCTCCCTGGTCAGCGCGGTCCGCCCGGACGGCGCCGGCCCGGTCCCGCCGCGCGCCCACCCGCTGCCCGACATCGGCTCCACGCATGGCGCCACCGTCCACGATGCCGCACTCTGGACGTCCATCGACGGCTACACCGACCACCCCGAGCGGGCCACCGCCGACGACGGCGCCGCACGCCTGGACACCGTCGTCGCCGGCCTGGCCGCCTGCCTCGCCGACCTGACCGAGACCCTGTGAGGACCGTGTGATCGACTTCCACACCCACACGCCGGCGTGGAACACCGTCAGCTGGCTGGGCGGCGCGACGTTCGGCGCGGACGAGTTCGTCGAGTTCATGGACGCCAGCGGCATCGACCGCGCCGTCGTGCTCAGCCACGACGGCCTGTTCAACCCGACGCCGAAGGCGAACGACGAGCTCGCGGCGTTCGTCCGCGCCTACCCGGAGCGGCTGACCGGCTTCGGCACCGTCACCCCGCGCGACCCGCACGCCGTCGCCGAGACCGAGCGGATGTTCGGCGAACTGGGCCTCAAAGGGATGAAGCTGCACCCGTGGCTGCAGGGGTTCAGCCTGCACGAGCCGGCGCTGGACCCGATCTGCGAGATCGTCCAGGGCGCCGGCGGCGTCCTGCTCAGCCACGACGGCACCCCGCCGTACTCGACGCCGTCGCAGCTCGCGGCGCTGGCCCGGCGGCACCCGCGGCTGCCCGTGGTGCTCGGCCACGGCGGCCTGCACGACCTGTGGCGCGAGGCGCTGGCGATGATCCAGGAGACGCCGAACCTGTACCTGTGCATCTGCGGCACGCCGCCGTACGCCGCCCGGACCATCCTGGCCGAGGCGCCGGCGCACAAGGTGCTGTTCGGCACCGACGCCGGACTGTCGGACAAGGCCAGCCAGGACTACGCGGTCGCGCGGGTGCGCGAGATCGACGGCTGGGGCATCACGCCGGAACAGCGGCACGCGATGCTGGTCGAGAACCCCGCCCGGCTGCTGGACGCCGCATGACGGCGACCGTCGCGGCCGTGCAGACGGCGGCCGTCAGCCTGGCCGCGCACCCGGACCTGGTGGTCCACGGCGCCCGCGGCGCGCACGACCGCTCCGACTTCCTGCTGGTCAAGGTCGTCACGAGCGACGGCGTCGAGGGCTTCGGCGAGGTCAGCGCCACCCCGATCTGGAGCGGCGAGGACGGCGTCACCGCGCGGCACTTCGTCGAGACGATCCTCGCGCCGGCGCTGGTAGGGCGGGCGCTGACGCCGGTCGGCGAGCTGGAACGGCTGATGGACGTCGCGCTCGCGCAGAACCCGTTCACGAAGGCCGGCGTCTCGATCGCGCTGTGGGACGCGTGGGCGCGCACGCTCGGCGTCCCGCTCGCGGTGGCGCTGGGCGGGCCGTACCGCACGGAGGTGCCGGTCAAGCTGTCGCTGTCCGGCGACGGCGAGAAGCTCGAGCGGGCGCACGCCGCCGCCGTCGCCGCCGGGTTCGGGGCGTTCAAGGTCAAGGTCGGGCTGGGCGTCGACGGCGACGTCGAGCGGTTCGCGCACGCGCGCTCCCTGGTGGGCGACAAGGCGTTCCTCGGCATGGACGCGAACGGCGGCTGGTCCCGGTCCGACGCGGCGCGGGCGATCCGCGCGCTGGCGCCGTACGGCCCCGCCTTCGCCGAGCAGCCGGTGCGCCCCGACGACCTCGCCGGCATGCGCTCGCTGCGCGACCTCGGGCTGCCGGTCGTCGCGGACGAGTCGGTGTTCGGCACCGCCGACCTCACCCGGGTCGTCGACGCGGGCGCCGCGGACGTCGTCAGCCTGTACGTCGGCAAGAGCGGCGGCCCCGGCCGGGCGGTCGCGATGGCGGCGCAGGCCGACGCGGCCGGGCTGGACGTGCTGATCGGGTCGAACGGCGAGCTGGGCCTCGGCGCGGCCGCTCAGCTGCACGTCGCGGCCGCGCTGCCGCGGCTGTCGGCGATCCCGTCGGACGTCATCGGCGCGCACTACTACGCCGAGGACATCCTGGCCGAGCCGCTGGCCGGCGACGGCGCCGTCGTGCGGCTCGGCACCGAGCCGGGCCTCGGCGTCACCCTCCGAGACGACCTGCTGCGGGAGTTCCGATGATCGTCGACGTGCACGCGCACACCCCCACGCACCGCGACGCCGTCCCGGACGACGAGCGGCGCGTCTACACCGGCTGGCGCACCGACCGGCCGGTCACGACGACGAACTCGTGGGCCGACTACGACGAGGCGATGGCCGACGCCGACGTCTCGATCGTCTTCAACATCGCCGTCGACGACCCCGAGGCGGCCACCGGGCTGCCGTACCGGCCGGAGGACACCAACACCTCCACCGCGGCGTTCGTCGCCGCCGACCCGGCCCGGCGCGTCGGCTTCATGTCCGTCGACCCGACCCGCCCCGACGCCGTCGAGGAGGCCGAGCGGTGCCGCGAGCTGGGCCTCGTCGGCGTCAAGCTCGGCCCGAACTACCAGGACTTCGACCCGCTCTCGCCGCGCGCCACCGCGTTCTACGGCTACTGCCAGCGCGAAGGGCTGCCGATCCTGTTCCACCAGGGCGCCTCCCCCATCCGGCACGCGCCGCTGCGGTACACGTATCCGCTGGTCACCGACGAGATCGCGCTGGCCTTCCCGGAGCTGCGCATCGTCATGGCGCACATGGGCCACCCGTGGGGCAAGGAGACGGTGGTGACGATCCGCAAGCACCCGCACGTGTACGCGGACGTCTCGTCCATCTACCTGCGCCCGTGGGTCTGCTACGAGTCGCTGCTGGCCGCCGTCGAGTGGGGCGCGGCGCACAAGCTGCTGCTCGGCTCGGACTTCCCGATCGCGAACACCGGCGAGGCGATGGCGGGCCTGCGCCGGGTCAACGCGATCACCGAGGGCACCGCGCTGCCGCGGATCCCCGACGAGGTGATCGAGCAGATCATCCACGCCGACGCGCTGGGCGCGCTGGGCCTGTCCATCAAGGAGACCTCGTGATCATCGACGCGCACGTGCGCCTCGGACCCGGCCGGTCCGCCTCGCTCGACGTCGCCGGGCTGACGGCGACGATGGACCGGCTCGGCATCGACCGTGCGCTGGTCGCGCCCGGTGAGTACGCCACCGCCTGGGACAACCGCGCCGGCAACGATCTCACGACGGCGGCGGCCGCGGCCTCGGACGGCCGGCTGGTCGCGTACGCCGTCGCCAACCCGTGGGCCGGGGCGGACGCCGTCGCCGAGCTGGCCCGGGCCCGCGACCTCGGCGCCCGCGCGCTCGCCGTCGACGCCGCCCTGCAGGGGTTCGAGCTGCTGGACGGGCTGGTCGACCCGCTGCTGGCGTTCGCCCAGGAGTCCGGCTGGCTGGTCTACGTGCGCACGGGGACGCCGCCGCACGCCGTCCCGCTGCCGCTGGCGTCGCTGGCCCAGCGCTGGCCGGAGCTGTCGTTCGTCATGGGCCGCAGCGGCGCGACCGACTTCTGGATCGACGCCGCTCCGGCGCTGCGGCACGCGCCGAACCTGTACGGCGACACCTGTTACGCGCCGTGGGACACCGTGCTCTCGGAGTTCGCCCGCGACCCTGAGATCGGCGCCGGGCGGCTGGTGTTCTCGACCGACGCGCCCTACACGGCGCCGGAGGCGGAGCTGGCCCGCATCACCGGCTGGCCGATCCCGGACGACGACCGCACCGCCGTGCTCGGCGGCACGCTGGGCCGGCTGCTCGCGTCCGGCCCGTGACCACGGCTCGCGCCCGGGCGCACGGTCGAGGGTGCCCTGGACCCGCCTGACCGTCCGGCGCATCCCGGCGGGCGCCGGTCTCGACAGCACAGACTGCGTCAACTACTCTCTATATACAGAAGATGATTTCGAAATGTCGAAACTTAAGCGGACCCGGAGGGGCGGCATGGCAGCACTGGACACTCGGCCGACACCGGACGGAGGCATCACGACCGCCGATGCGGCACATCTGGTGCGTGGCGTCTCGCCGGTGCTGGAGGTGCCGTTCCACGCCGACGGCGCGGTCGACGTGGCCGGCTTCGGCCGCGTCGTCGACTACGTGCTGGGCACCGGCGTCAGCAGCGTGATGTTCCCGGGCTTCGCCTCGGAGTACCACAAGCTCTCCGAGGGCGAGCGGGCCGAACTGACGGACGTGCTGCTGTCGCGCACCCGCGACCGCGCCGACGTCGCGGCGATCATCGCCGTGCAGGACCACGCGACCCGGCTGGCCGCGCAGCGCGCGCGGTCCGTCGTCGACGCGGGGGCGGACCTCATCAACCTGCTCCCGCCGCACTACCTGTCGCCGTCGCGGCGGGCGATCCACCAGCACGTCGGCGCCGTCCTGGCCGCCGTCACGCCGACCCCGGTGGTGCTGCAGTACGCACCGTCGGAGACCGGCACCAGCCTCGACGCGGCGACCCTGCGCGAGCTGGCCGGCGAGCACCCGAACCTGCGGCTGGTCAAGGTGGAGTCGACCCCGCCCGGACGGCTCATCGCCGAGCTGGCGGCCGCGGAGCCGCCGCTGCCGTCGGTCGAGGGCTACGCCGGCGTGCAGCTGCCCGACGCGTTCCGCCGCGGCGCGGTCGGCACCCAGCCGGGCTGCTCGTTCACCGAGATCTACGTGGAGATCTGGCGCCGCTACGAGGCCGGCGACCACGCGGGCGGCGACGAGCTGCACCGCCGCCTGCTGCCCTACATCTCGTACTGGATGCTCGACACCGAGCTGATCATCGCGGCCGAGAAGCTCATCTCGGCGCGCCGCGGGTTGTTCGCCGACCCGTACTGCCGCGAGCCGGGTCACCGGCTCGATGCCGAGGAGATCCGCATGGTCGACCGGTTCCTCACCGAGTTCGACGCCATGCTTCCGCATCTCGGCTGACCGGAGTAAATTCTCCGAATTGACGCAACTATCTTCGAAATATTGAAGTTACCCACGGAAGGCAGGCACATGAAGACGATACGATTCGTCGCCCCGCTCGCCGCCGGGTGCCTTGCGCTCGCCGCGTGCAGTGGTGGCGGCGACGACGACACCGCGAACACCGGCCCCGAGGCCGGGAGCTGGCACGAGGAGATCGAGGGTTCCCCGCTGGAGGTCGGCGTGCTGTCGGCCGAAGGCACGCCGGGCCTGGCGATCCTGCAGGAGCTGGCCGACGGCCTCGAGGCCGACTACGACGGCGCCGACGTCACCCTGACGTTCGCCAACACCGACGCCCGCCCCGGCATCGAGCAGCGCTGGCGCTCCGGCGACCCGCTCGACGTCGACTACGGCATGTTCGACGGCACCAACCCGGCGCTGACGGTGTGGGCCGACGACGGCGCGCTGCTCGACCTGCGCCCGTACCTCGAACAGGACGACCCCGAGACCGGCGAGCCGTGGCTGGACCGCTTCAGCCCGACCGTCCGCGATTTCATGGAGAACCCGTCCGACGGCGGCATCTACGGCATCCCGTCCGAGCTGTCGCTGCACGTGCTGTTCTACAACGCGGGCCTGTTCACCGAGCTCGGCATCGAGCCGCCGCGCACCTGGGACGACCTCCTCGCCGCCAACACGGCCCTGAAGGCCGCCGGCGTCGACCCGATCGCCGTCACCGGGCTGTTCGAGCCGTACATGGGCATGTGGAGCGACCACCTGTGGCTGCGCACCGTCGGCTACGACAAGGCGCGGGCCGTGCTCACCGGCGGCGAGGGCCACATCACCGAGGATCCCGGATTCCTCGAGGGCCTCGAGAAGCTGCAGCAGCTGCGCGACGAGGGCGCGTTCCTCACCGGCTTCGAGGGCACCGACTTCACCGCCGCCCAGGCGCAGTTCTTCCAGGGCGACGCCGGCATGATCCTCATGGGCACCTGGCTGGTCAGCGAGATGGCCGACGTCATCCCGCCCGACTTCCAGCTGGGCGTCGTCCCGTTCCCGTCCGTCGAGGGCGCCGCGGGTGACCAGGGCGCCGTCATGGCGGCGCTGCAGGAGATCTCCATCGCCGCCGAGAGCGAGAACATCCCGCTGGCGCTGGAGTGGTCGCGCCGGCTGACCAGCGTCGAGACCCAGACCCGGCGGGCAGAGGAGATCGGCGAGGTATCCGCAGTCGTCGACGTCCCCAGCCCGCCCGGCATCCCCGGCATCGACCAGGTCATCTCCGAGGCCGAGGCGCTGGAGCCGCGCGACTACGGCATCACGCAGAGCCCGGCCATGGACGTGATCTATCCGGAGATCGCCCGGCTCCTCTTCGGCGAGCAGGACGCCCAGCAGACGCTGGAGCGGCTCGACGAGGGGCTGCGCCGGGTGCACGGCAACTAGGGTTCTCGCGGGCGGCAGGACGAGAGGAGTCACGATGCACCGAGCCGCGCAACGCCGCATCATCATCCCGTTCCTGCTGCCCGCGCTCCTGTTGCTGGGGGTGTTCTTCCTCTATCCACTGGTGCGCACGATCGACATCTCGTTCACCGAGTGGACCCGCACGGGCAACTCCAGCTACATCGGCGTCGAGAACTACACGCGGCTGTTCGACGACCCCGGCTATGTGAACTCGCTGAAGAACGCGTTCCTGTTCACGCTGGTCGGCGGCTGCATGCTGTTCCCGGTGGCGATCGCCATCGCGTGGGCACTGAACCAGCGCATCCACGGGGAGAAGTTCTTCCGGTTCGTGGTGTTCGCGCCGGTGGTGCTGAGCGCGGCCGTCGTCGCGCTGATGTGGAAGTTCATCTACCACCCGACGCTCGGGCTGATCAACCCGGCGCTGGAGGGCCTCGGCCTCGGCGCGCTGGCCCGCACCTGGCTCGGCGACGCGTCGACGGCGCTGCCGGCGGTGGCGTTCACGACCGTGTGGCACGGCATCGGCATCTGGGTGGTGCTGCTGTCGGCCGGGTTCGAGCGGCTGCCACCGGACGTGCTGGAGGCCGGGCGCATCGACGGCGCCGGCGAGTGGCGGCTGTTCCGCAGCGTCATGCTGCCGATGCTGCGCGACCTGTTCCGCATTCTCGTCGTGCTGTGGATCGTGCAGACGATGCAGGCGTTCGCGTTCGTGTTCATCATGACCAACGGCGGGCCGTACGGCTCGACGGAGATCGTCGGGACGCTGATGTACAGGGTCGCGTTCGAACGCTACGAATTCGGCTACGCGGCCGCCATGGGCGTCGCCCTCATCGTGATCATGCTGGTCGTGACCCAGATCGTCAACAAGGTGATGAAGCGCGATGAGCTCCAGTACTGACGTCCGCCCGGCGCCGTCCGCCGGCCCGCCCACGCCGCCGTCGTCGCGTCGTCGCCGTGGGGGCCGCCCCGGCAGCGACCGCGCGCCGTTCCGCCGGTTCCACCTGATCATCTACCTGCTGCTCGGCGCGTTCGCGTTCTCGACGGCGGGCGCGTTCGCCTGGGTCTTCAACGTGTCGATGAAGACCAACAGCGAGTTCATCGGCACCCGCCCGTGGACGATCGCCGAGGAATGGCGCTGGCAGAACTACACCGACGCGTGGTCCAGCGCCAACGTCGGCTCGTTCTTCGGCAACAGCGTCATCGTCAGCGTGTCGGCGACGGTGCTGGGCGTCGCGCTCGCCGCGCTCGCCGCGTACCCGCTGGCGCGCATCCCGTTCCGCGGCAGCGGGCTGGTGCTCAGCGTGTTCCTGCTCGGCCTGATGGTGCCGTGGATGGTCACGTTCATCCCGCTGTACATGACCATGCAGGACCTCGGGCTGCTGGACAGCCGGCTCGGGCTGGCGCTGGTGTACGCCACATACAACCTGCCGTTCAACGTGTTCGTGCTGGTCGGGTTCATGAAGACGCTGCCGGGCGAGCTCGAGGAGGCCGCGGCCGTCGACGGCGCCGGCCCGGTGCGGACGTTCCTGCGGGTGATCCTGCCGCTGATGGGGCCGGGCCTGGCGTCGGTGTCGATCATCAGCTTCCTGCAGAACTGGAACGAGTTCTTCTACGCCCTGGTGCTGATCCACTCGCCGGACCGCATGACGCTGCCGCTCGGGCTGTTCCAGCTGGGCCAGGCCGCCGACTACGGCACCAACTGGGTGACGCTGTTCGCCGGCATGATGATCACGGTGGTGCCGGTGCTGCTGGTGTTCGCGCTGCTGCAGAACCAGGTGACGAAGGGGCTGACGGCGGGCGCGATCAAGGGCTGACGACCGTCTCCCGCACGATCTCGGCGACGGCGTCCGGGTGCTCCAGCGGACTGAGGTGCCCGGCGCCGTCGACGACGTGCACCGTCACGCCGCCGAGGGCCGCGGCCATCGCGCCGGCCTCGTCCAGGCCGGTGACGTCATCGTCGCGGCCGACGATGACGGTGCTCGGCGCCAGGCCGCGGGCGGCGGCCTCGCGCAGCGTGCCGAACGACGGCGGGCGCGCGGCCATGGCGCGCTGCGCCCAGGCGACGCCGTCCGGCGGGGCGGCGTCCAGCCAGTCCCGCACCCGCGCGACGAGGTCCGGCCGGTCGCGTCGCGTCGTCTCGCCCAGCAGCGTGTCGAGCATCGGCCGCAGCGCCCGGCTGCCGTGCCGCTCGACCGCGTCGGCCATGCGCAACCGGTTCGCCTTCGCCTCCGCGGTGTCCTCGCTCGCCTTGGTGTCGGCCAGGACGACGCCCGCCACCAGGTCCGGGTGCCGTCGCAGCAGCGCCATCGTCACGTACCCGCCCAGCGACAGCCCGCCGACGATCGCCCGCTCGACGCCCTGGGCCGCCAGCCCCGCCGCGACGTCGTCGGCGTAGACGTCCACCGACGGCTCGGCGTCGCCGAGCGCCGGGCCGCCGAAGCCGCGCAGCGCCGGGCGGATCAGCGTCGTGCCGGTCAGCCGCCCGGCGAGGTCGTCGAACACCGCCGGCGTCAGCGGGAACGCGTGGACGAGGACGAGCGGCAGGCTCATACCGTCGACCCTAGCGGCGGCGGGAGCACGAGCACCGGCCGGTGGTGTTCGAGCCGCCCACGACCCGTCGGCCCGCCCCGCGCACTGTTGATCATGGAGAAGGTCGGCCATCCCGGCAGGCGGGTTCAAGTGGTTGTTGCAACGAGGAGCTTGTTGAGCGCCTGGGCGGGATTCTTCCATCCCAGGGTCATGCGGGGGCGGCCGTTGAGTTCGTGGGCGACGGTGTCGAGGTCGGCCTGGGTGAGGGTGGTGAAGTTGGTGACGCCTTGGGGGAAGTACTGGCGTAGTAGCCCGTTGGTGTTCTCGTTCGAGCCGCGCTGCCAGGGGCTGTGCGGGTCGCAGAAGTAGACCGGGCAGCCGGTGGCGACGGCGAAGGTGGCGTGTTCGGCCAGTTCCGACCCGCAGTCCCAGGCCAGCGACCGCACCAGGTGGCCGGGCAACCGGCCGGCCAGGGTGGCCAGAACGCCGATGACGGCAGGTGAGGTCCGTCCGTCGGGGAGCGCGCCGAGCATGACGTAGCGGGTGGACCGCTCGACCAGGGTGATGATGGCCGAGGAGCCGCGCGCGCCGATGAGCAGGTCACCTTCCCAATGCCCGGGCACGGCCCGGTCCGCGGCCTCGGCCGGGCGAGCGGAAATGTGCAGGTCCGGGGTGATCCACGGCCGGGCCGAGCGCACCGCGCCAGCGGGCTGGACGCGCCGGCGGCGTTCGGTGCGCCCGGACCGCAACGCGACCTGCCGGGTCAGCTCCGCACGCAACTGCCCCCGTGACTGCACATAGATCGCCTGGTAGATCGTCTCGTGCGACACCCACATCTCCGGCCGGTCGGGAAACTCTCGCCTCAACCATGCCGCGATCTGCACCGGAGACCAACGCCGGGCCAGCTTGGCCACGACCAACGCACGCAGCGGCCCACCACGGCGGCACTTCACCGGCCGACGCCGCCGGGCCCGGATCCGGGCCCGGCGATGCGCCCACCCGGCCTGGTAGCCCCACCGATACACCCCACCCAACCCGCTGGCGCGTGAGGTGCGCCGACCCGGATGCTTCACCCCATGCCGGCCAGAGTTGTTGCGCTCCAACTCCCGCCACACCGTCGACCGATCCCGCCCCAGATACGCCGCGATCGCCGGGATCGACTCACCCCCAAGACCACAACACCTCGATCCGCACCCGCTCCAACTCCGTCAACCGCTTCCCAGCCACGAACGCACATCCTCCCGACCAGCAACCACCACCGTTGCAACAACCGGTTGAACACGCCGCACGATCCAGCCGACCTTCTCCATGATCAACTCGTGCCGCCGAGTCTGTCGGTGCCCGCCCCCTACGTCAAGGCCCCTCCCAGCCGGGCGGGGACCGTGCTCCAGCAGCCGGACTTGCGCCGGTCTAGCGGCGGCGGGTGGTGCGCGAGCGCCAGCAGCCGGTGTGCCAGTGGCGCCGCTCGTCGATGCCCTCGCCGGTGAACGAGAGGCTGACCGTCGGCCACGCCACGATGTGCGGGGTGGCCGGGCGGATCAGCTGGTCGCAGCCCGGACACCGGTACGCCTTCGTCGACGCGCTGCCGGTGATGCGGCGGACCACCCACTCGCCGTCGGGGCCCGACTCGATGCTCTCGTGCACACTCCATGGTCGTACACGCGCGGTTCACATCGGCGCTGCGGTCACGACCACGTTGGCGCGAAACGCCGTCCCGTCCCAGTCCGTGCAGGTCACGAGCGCGAGCCGGCCGGGTACGTCCTGCGCGAACAGCTCGTCGGCGCGGGCGGCGAGCTGCTCGGGCGACATCGTCTCGACCGAGCCGACCCGGTACCACCGGTTCAGTCCTTCGCCGCTGACGCGGATCGTGGTGCCGGGGGCGAGGTCCGCGAGATCGTTGAAGACCGCCTCGCCACCCTCGACGGCGTGGCCGACGATGACGGCGGTGCCGGTCTCGGCGCCCGGCGCCGCGCCGTCACGCCACCACCCGGCCAGCAGCGGGTCCTTCGGCGGCAGCAGCACGCGGTCCTCGGCGCCGCCGATCTCGATCACCGGCGCCCGCGCCCCGGACAGCGGCAGCAGCAGGTCGTAGCGGCCCTCGGCCCGGCCGACCGGCTCGCCGGGGACGGCGGACTGCTCGTACGGGTCGTACGTGCCGGACGGCTCCGGCGTGATCGCCGCGGCCGGCCGCTCGCCGCCGTCGAGCTGGTCGAGGCCCCACCACGCGGCCAGCGCCAGCAGCACCGGCGCGGCCAGCCACGGCAGCAGCCGGGGTCGCGGCCGGCGGTGCCGGGGCGGCGTGCGGGCCGGGCCGGACGGTGTGCCGCCGGACGAGGGCGGCGGAGGCGGAGGGACGGGCGGCGGCGGTGGGGGTGGCAGGTCAGACGGCACGCCGCCTCCTGCTGAGCGCCCAGCCGGCCAGGGCCAGCCCGCTGCCCGCGCCGAGGACGACGTACGGCAGCGGCCCGCGGTCGTCCGGCCCGGCCCCGGAACCCGCCGCCGGACCGCCCGCGGGGATGGCCGTCGGCACCGGGACCGGCGGGGTCGTCGGCGTCGCGGTCTCGGTCGGCATGGGGGTGGGGGTGGGCGTCGGGGACGGCGTCGGGGTGGGCGTGGGTGTCGGTGTCGGAGTGGGCGACGGGGTCGCGGTCGGGGTGGGCGTCGGGGTCGCGGTCGGGGTGACCCAGTCGTCGTCCGGCGGATCCGGCTCGCCGCCGACGAGCCTGGCGCAGACGAACCAGTCGTCGATCTCGCTCGGCCGGTCGTTGGGCCGCGGCTCGGCCGTCAGCCCGGTGAACGGCGCCGCCGTGTAGACGACGTAGTCGCCCCAGCCGCGCACGCCGACCGCGGTGATGCGGTACCGCTGGTCGCGCACCGTCACGCTGAGCCGGGTGTCGCCGCGGGAGAGCGACGCCCTGATCGCGTCGCTGCCGGTGACGTCCGATCCGCCCAGGTCAGCACAGCGTCCGTAGTCGCCGTGGTCGCCGTCGTCGTCGTGATCGTCCTCGGCAGCGGCCGGCACGACGGCCAGCAGCAGCGCCACCGCGGCCGTGGCCGGCAACACCCGCAGTCGTCGCACGACGCCCCCCGGCGTGACGATTCCCGGCCGCTGACGAGAGCACGGCCCACAGTGTTATAGCGCGATGGGCGTGGATTGTCAGCAGGTGCCCAGCATGTCGCTCAACGCGGACTTCTCCGCGCCGGTGACGGTGAGGTCCCAGTCGTGCTTCACGTCGGTCCAGTGCCGCGCGTAGTAGCACCACCATCCCTGGTTGGCCGGCTTCCACTCGGACGGGTCGCTGTCGCCCTTGGAGCTGTTGCTGGACGCGGTGACGGCGATCAGCTGGCCGCGGGCGAGGTCGTTGGCGAAGTCCTCGCGCCGCTCCTCGGTCCACTCACTGGCGCCGGAGCGCCAGGCGTTGGCCAGCGGCACCATGTGGTCGACGGAGACGTCGCGCGGCTCCTCGATCCAGACCTGGTCGTAGACGCTGTACCAGCGGCCCGCCGTCGGATAGCAGTCGGCGCCGGTCTCGACGCCGGAACCATCCCTGACCAGGACCATCTCGCGGGTGTTGCAGCTGCCTTCGGCCGGGCTCCAGTGCGGGAACCGGTCGCGGGAGTAGCCGTCGCTCGACCCGGGCGCGGCGACGGTGAGCTGGTCGAGCTGCGTGGCCGACTCCGACGGCGACGGCGGGTCCGGCGGGTAGGCGTGGGCCGCGGTGACCAGCCCGACGAGGACGGCGAGGGTGGCGAGAAGGGTGAGGACGGCTCGGCGCATGGCGGTGACCTCCTGATTGGCCGGGGGTCACCCAGACTGTCAAGAATGTCCGGAGTGCACCAGGGTGCGCCGCCGCTCCTTCACCCGGATTTCACCCCGCGGTCAGAGGTCGGCGAACCGCAGGCCGGTCGTCGCCAGCTGGCTGAGCAGCGGCGACGGCGCCAGGCCGGGCTCGCGGACCTCGGCCTGCAGCCGCTCCAGCGTCGCCAGCGCGGCGGCCGGCCCGAGCCCGTCCAGCAACTCGAACGGCCCCGCGGGCAGCCGGCAGCCGAGCCGCATCGCGGTGTCGACGTCGGCCGCCGACGCGTACCCCGTCTCGAGCATCGCGACGGCGTCGTTGAGGTACGGCACCAGCAGCGCGTCGACGACGAAGCCGGCGCGGTCGGCGCAGACGACGGGCGTGAGCCCGGCGGACGCGGCGACGGCGGCGACCGTGAACACGGCGGACGGCGCCGACACGACGGTGCGCACGACCTCGGCGACGGCGCCGCCGGTCCCGGCCAGGTGCAGCCCGACGACATCGGCCGGGCGGCCGCTGGCGGCGGCGCTCGCGACGACCGGCCCGGTGCCGGTGGCCACGAGGACGGCGCCGGCCGGGGTGTCGGCGGCGACGCGGGCGAACGTGTCCGGGTCGCCGGGCGCGACGACGAGCTCGGCGGTCGCGGCGCCGGCGGCCCCGGCGACGTCGTGGCCGGCCTTCGCGAGCGCGTCGGCGAACGGTCCGGGCGACGGGTCGAGGAACGCGACGCGGCGGGCCCGGTCCGCTTCGGGGGTGACCACAGCGGAGCTCGCGCCGATACCGTCAATCCCCGAATAGTCGTAGAAGCCGCGACCGGACTTGCGGCCCAGGAACCCCAGCGTCACCAGTTCGCCCAGCACGGGCGCCGGCGCGTGCAGCCGGTTCCGGCCCTGCCGGTACATCGTGCCCAGGATCTCGTAGGCGGTGTCCAGCCCGATCAGGTCGAGCAGCGCCAGCGGCCCCATCGGGTAGCCGAGCCCCGCCGTGATCGCCGCGTCGATGTCCTCGCGGCTCGCGTGCCCGCTCTCGTACATCGCGGCCGCCCGGTTGAGGTAGCCGAACAGCAGCGCGTTGGTGACGAAGCCGGCGCGGTCGCCGCACGCGACCGGCGTCTTGCCCAGCCGGCGCGCGAGCCCGGTGACGGCGTCGGCGACCTCCGGCGCGGTGACGACGGTGCGGACGACCTCGATCAGCTCCTGCACCGGCGCCGGGTTGAAGAAGTGCAGGCCGACGACCCGCTCCGGGTGCGACACGGCGACGCTGATCTCGGTGACCGAGAGGCTCGACGTGTTGGTCGCGAGGATCGTGCCGGCGCCGACGACGCCGTCGAGCCGGCCGAACAGGTCGCGCTTGAGCTCGAGCCGCTCCGGCACCGCCTCGACGACGAGGTCGGCGGCGGCCAGCGCGGCGAGGTCGGTGGTGAACTCGATGCGCGCGATCAGTGCGGCCTGCTCTTCGGGGGTCAGCTTGCCGCGCTTGACCGCCCGCCCCGTCGACGTGTCGACGTGTCCCCGACCCGCGGCCAGCGCCGCGTCGTCGCGCTCCACGCCGACGACGTTCAGGCCGGCCCGCGCGAACACCTCCGCGATGCCCGCCCCCATGGTCCCCAGCCCGACGACGCCCACCGTGGCGATCTGCGCACCCATGCGGCGCAGTCTAGAGTCCGGCCCGCGTCGGCCGGGGTGCGTGGTCGCCGCTTCGCCGCAGGTGTGATCGGCGCGTCGGCCGGGTGCGTGGTCGCCGCTCAGCCGGGCGTGTGGCCGCAGCTGCGCCTGGCGTGTGGTCGCCGGTGTGGTCGCCGCTTCGCCGCGGGTGTGATCGCCGCTTCGCCGGAGTACGGTCCCCGCCCGGCTGGGAGGGCTTCCCACCCTACGGGCGGGCACCGACAGACACGCGCGAACCGAGGCCGCGCGCAAGGCCGGCCGCGCGAGACGGGCTGCGCGCAAGACGGGCCGCGAGCAAGGGCGGCCGCGCAAGGCCGGCCGCACGAGGCGGGCCGCGCGCGAGGCAGACCAGCGCGCCGAACCACACGCGAGGCGGGCCGACGCGACCCGGCAGCGACCGCCCCTCGGGTACAGCACGCCGGCACCGCCCGAGGCCGCATCTCCACCCAAGCAAGGCGTCGGCCTGGACGCCCACGCCGGTCGACGCACTCCCCGTGACCTGCCCAGACGCCGAACGCGGCGCTGCTCGCCAGCAGTACGGTCCCCGCCCGGCCGGGAGGGCCTCCCACCCTACGGGCGGGCGCCGACAACGTGCTCCGACGTGACGAATCAGCCAGGAGCGGTGGCTTGCGGATTAGCTTAGGCGTACCTTACGTTGGCGCCGTGACCATTTCGTCTGCTCTGCCCGACGGGCTCGCCGCGCGTGGCGTCGACCTCGCGTACGGGCGCGACGTGGTGGTGCGGGCGGCGACGATCGAGTTGCGGCCCGGGCTGGTGACGGCGCTGATCGGGCCGAACGGCAGCGGCAAGTCGACGCTGCTGCGGGCGCTGGCCCGGCTGCACCTCCCCACGACGGGCGCGATCAGCTTCGACGACGGCACCGACGTGCTGAGCCTCGACCCGCGCGAGCTGGCCCGCCGCGTCACGCTGCTGGCGCAGAGCCGCAGCACGCCGGGCGGCCTGAGCGTGCGCGAGCTGGTCGAGTACGGCCGCCACCCGCACCGCGCCCGCTGGAGCGGCCGCGACCCCGGCGCCGAGCAGGCCATCGCCCGCGCCATGACGCTGACCGGCATCGAGGCGCTGGCCGACCGCCCGGTGCAGGCGCTGTCCGGCGGGCAGGCGCAGCGGGTCTGGCTGGCCAGCTGCCTCGCCCAGGACACCGGCCTGCTGCTGCTGGACGAGCCGACGACCTTCCTCGACCTGCGCTACCAGATCGAGATCCTCGACGTCGTGCGCGAGCTGGCCGACGACCACGGCATCGGCGTCGGCCTGGTGCTGCACGACCTCGACCAGGCCGCCGCCATCGCCGACCGCGTCCTGCTGCTCGAGGGCGGGACGGTCACCGCCGACGGCGCGCCGCACGAGGTGCTGACCCCCGAGAACCTGAGCCGTGCGTACGGCATCCGCGTCGACGTCGACGTCGATCCGGTCGACGGGCGCATCTCCACCCGCGCCGTGGGCCGGCACAACGACGTCCGCCCGCGCGCCACCGTCTGACCCACTCGAACCCACCGATCACGAGGTACCCCACATGAGAAGAGCGCGCGCCCTCGCGGGCCTGTCCGTCGCGTTCGTGCTGCTCGCCACCGCCTGCGGCACGACGGAGGAGGCGTCCGACGACCCCACGGAGGCCGGGTCGACCAGCGAGGAGACCACTGGCGACGGCGAGCCGATCACCGTCACCGACGCCCGCGGCGTGGAGGTCACGCTGGACGAGCCCGCCGTGCGGGTCGCCGCCACCGAGTGGAACGCCGTCGAGAACCTGGTCTCGCTCGGTGTCATGCCGGTCGGCGTGTCCGACATCCAGGGCTACGACTCGTGGGTCAGCAGCGCGCCGCTCGACGAGACCGTCACCGACATCGGCACCCGCGGCGAGCCGAGCATGGACACCCTCGCCACCCTCGACGTCGATCTCGTCGTCGTCACCGACAGCCTGATCGAGGGCGCGATCGAGCAGGTCGAGGCGACCACGCCGGTCGTCGTCATCCCGGGCGGCGACGTGCAGGACAACATCGCGCAGATGTTCTCGAACCTCGACCTCATCGCCGAGCTCACGGGCACCCAGGACCGCGCCCAGGAGCTGCGTGACGAGTTCGACGCGAAGGTCGAGGAGGGCAAGGCGGCCGTCGAGGAGGCCGGCGCCACCGGCAACCCGGTCGCGTTCGCCGACGGCTGGGCCGACGCCGGTTCCGTCAGCATCCGGCCGTTCGCCGAGGGCTCGCTGGTCTCCGACGTGTTCGCGGAGATCGGCCTGGAGAACCCGTGGGGGCTGGAGGGCGACCCCGCCTACGGCCTGGCGCAGACCGACGTCGAGGGCCTGACGGCGCTGCCCGCGGACGTCCGCTTCTGGTACATGGCCAATGCCAACGACGGCGGCGACCCGTTCGCCGACATCCTGGCCGGCAACGCCATCTGGGACTCGCTGCCGTTCGTGCAGTCCGGCAACGTGGTCCGCTTCCCCGACTCGCTCTGGCAGTTCGGCGGCCCGACGTCGATGATGCAGTACGTCGACGCCGCCGTCGACGCGCTCGGCTGAGGCGGTCCCTCTCGTGAGGTCCGGCCGCCTGGGCCTGGTCGCCGCCGGGCTCGCGGTGCTCATCGCGGGCCTGGCGGTCGTCCATCTCATGCAGGGCACCGCGCAGGTCGGCGCCGGTGAGGTGCTGCGCTGGGCGACCGGACAGGGCAGCGACGAGGCCGGCGCGATCGTGCTGGCCTCGCGGCTGCCACGGCTGCTGGCCGCGGTCGTCGTCGGTGTCGCGCTGGGCGCGGCCGGCGCCGTCATGCAGTCGGTGTCGCGCAACGTCATGGCCTCGCCCGACACACTGGCGGTCAACGCCGGCGCGCACCT